>JAFQED010000058.1 GCA_017415765.1 Desulfovibrio sp.
CAGCGTTCAATCTGAGCCAGAATCAAACTCTCCAGTTCAAATCTGTATCAAATTCCTGCTTAGCAGAAATCAGAATCTCAAAGACTTTTTCTTCCCACTCGCTATTCACTTGTCAATGAACGACCCGCTTGCGCGGCGCGCCTTCTCGGTGGCGCGGTGCAGGTTTATGCACCCTTTCCTGCAAACTGTCAAGAACTTTTTTTCAACTTCTTTTTCGATGCCTCGCACCGTCGTTGAACTGCTCTTCTCGTTCGCGGGAAAGGACAACTTATACCCACCCCATACCTCCTGTCAATCAAAAATTCCCATTTCCTGAAAAAAATCCAAAAATCCCCGCCAATCAGGCATATTCAGCCTCATAGCCCTGCACGACGCCGCCAGGCACGTATCCCCAGCATGGCAGCCGTACCCAGGAGTATATACACGGCCTCTGGGCCTCTGCTACTCAGCTCTAAAGGGCTTAGTCCGGCTGCATCCAGCACCACACAGAGCAGGGTCAACATGGCCCCAAGCACTGCGGCCATGCCGTACCAGTTTTCTTCTACCAGCGCAGCCACATAGCCAAGCGTCACATCCCGTATCAGGCCGGGGGCAAGCCCCAGCAGCACGGCCAGCACCAGCGCGCAGAGGGGGCTCCAGCCCAACAGACAAAACAGGACAACGTGTAGGCAGGTGTTGAGGCCAAGAGCAAGACTGTCCAGCCAAAAGTACAGGTTGTCCTCGTATTGCCTGAGCATTGCCATCTGTAAGGGGAGGCCCCCCACGACTGCTCCGCCCAATGCCCACGGCGCAGAGTGGGCCAGCAGCCAGTCCCAGTTTTGATCGGGAGGCGCGGGCAGACACATGCGCAACAACAGAGGGCACAGCCCGCAAAGCAGCCCAAGCAGCACCGCACCGGCCAGATGCCCGCCAGCAAGACGCGCTCGAAAAGCAGCAGCGGCGGCCAGCAAAATGCAGACCGCCGCATCGAGATACAGAAGTTCCTGCGACATGGTTACTTGGCAAAGCCCACGGCCCGGCGTTCCCGGATGACAGTAACGCGGATCTGCCCTGGGTAGGTCATGTTCTTTTCTATCTTTTCCGCTATTTCCTTGCACAGGATATAGGTGGTATCGTCATCCACGTTCTCGGAATTGACCATGACGCGGATCTCGCGCCCGGCCTGGATGGCGTAGGCCTTGCTGACCCCCTCAAAGCTGGTGGCAATGCCTTCCAGATCTTCCAGGCGTTTGACGTAGTTTTCCAGCAACTCCTTGCGTGCGCCGGGCCGCGCACCAGAAATGGAATCCGCCGCCTGCACCAGCACAGCCAATGCCGTTGAGGGTCGCTGGTCTTCATGGTGGGCGGCTATGGCGTGGATGATTTCCTGATTTTCATTATATTTCTTGGCAAGGTCTGCCCCAATCAGGGCGTGTGGCCCTTCTACCTCATGATCCACGGCCTTGCCAATGTCGTGCAGCAGACCGGCCCGCTTGGCCTTTTTGACATCCATGCCAAGCTCGGCGGCCATCATGCCACACAGGGCAGAAACTTCCAGCGAATGCTGGAGCACGTTCTGGGTAAAGGAAGTCCTGTAGCGCAGCTGGCCCAGCAGGCGCACGATTTCAGGGTGGATGCCATGCACACCGGCATCAAAGGTGGCCTGTTCGCCCACCTCGCGCACCTGCACATCCAGTTCCTGCTCACACTTTTGCACAACGCCCTCAATGCGGGCCGGATGGATGCGCCCATCCTGTATCAGCCGTTCCAGGGCCATTTTGGCAACCTGACGCCGCAGGGGGCTGTAGGCAGAAAGGATGACGGTTTCCGGGGTGTCGTCAATAATCAGGTCAACGCCGGTCGCGGCCTCCAGGGCACGGATATTGCGGCCTTCGCGCCCGATGATCCGCCCCTTCATGTCCTCGCTGGGCAGGGTAACAGCAGTGACTGTCTGCTCATTGACATAGTCACCTGCATAGCGTTGGATGACATTGCAAAGAATATCCTTGGCCTTGCGGTCTGCGGTTTCGCGGGCCTCGGTTTCGATCTGGCGGATCATTTTGGCAGATTCATGCCGGGTACGGGCTTCCACCTCGGCAAAGAGCTGCACCTTGGCTTCTTCGGCAGTAAAACCGGCTATCTGGGAAAGGCGTTGTTCCAGCTCTTCGATGCGGTTTTGCAGAAATTCCTCGGATTCGGCAAGCTGGCGTTCCTTGCGGGCAAGATCCTTTTCTACCGCCAGCAGCTCCTGCTCCTTGACGGTGGCTTTTTCGAGCTTTTCCTCCAGTCGGTCGCCCAGCTCATCCAGCTTGCGCTCGCGCACCTTGATGTCGCGTTCCCGCTCCTTGAATTCGTTTTCCAGCTCACGCTTTTGATTGAAGAGGTCATCCTGCCCTTGCAGAAGAATTTCCTTTTTCTGGGCCTGGGCCTCCTTGCGGGCCTCGGCCACAATGCGCTTGGCGAGTTCGTCAGCATCGCCCACGCGCTTGGCACTGACGGCGCGCCAGGCAAGCGCACCGACAACCAGACCAGCAAGGGCAGCCGCCATGATGGCGAAAATTGACAGCATATCCATGAAACCAGCCTCTTTTATAACTACGGGCCAAGCCCGACTGCCGCAGCACAGATGTGCCGCATTACAAACGGGGGACGATGACCCGAGGCTGGTTGCCGAGAACGGCAGAGGGAAGACGTTGCTGAAAGGGCTGCCACAAAAGCAGCTATGGGATCCCATGCAAAAGTATCCCCAGAGAGGCGTGTTATACATGCGGTGCAAAACCTGGTTTCCCAGGTCGGGTGCCATATGTGTCATTCGGGCTTCCCGCGTATGCAGGCATGCACACTCAGAACAACAGTGATGTACCCATTAGTATGCTAGTCAGGTCAGCACCGAGGCATAAATCACGCTCTCCCCAGGGAAAACAGTTTCAACCCTGTATGGAATCCTCTATTTTATCAAGCATGGAACCGATGCGATACTGCGCTTCGTCCAGCCGTATTTTTGCTTGCAACAATTCATCCGCCAAGCCAAGGGCCATGAAGATGACAAGAGCCTCGCTCTTTTGTCCCCCATGGAACCCCACTTTCAGGTTTGCGAATCGCTCTTCCACCAGAGCCGCTGCACTGCGCACCCTGTCCACATCTGCACCGGGCTTGAATGCGATATTTTGCCCGAGGACGGTGAAGTTGAGGTTTTCCTGGCTCACGCAAACCTACGCAACGCTGTCATGCTCTTGAATCCGGCGCAAAAGCGCGTCAACACGTTTGAGCGCGTCAATGCGGAGAGCTTCCTCCCGCGCCAGCAAGTCTTGCAGCTTCATTTTGGCATCTCCCAGTTCGGCCAGCTCCGCCTGAAGGGCGGATAATGCAGCGAGGCAGCGGGCATTTTCCGCCCGAAGGCGGCCCAGCTCTTGCAGCAGCCACTCCACCTGCGCTTCAAGCCTTCCCAGAAGTTCCATAAATTATAGATACCACTGCCTTTCCCGCTTGGCAAGCAGTGAGTTGCCCTGCTCTGCAACTCTCCCGCCGCAGGATTGCCCTACCGCTTGCGAGGCAGATTTTTCTGTCTGCCACGGGCTATGCCCATTTCATTATCCGGCACATCCCTGGTGATGACAGAACCTGCCCCCACCAAAGCCCCCTCGCCAACCCGCACAGGCGCGACCAGTGCCGTATTACTGCCAATGAAAGCCTTTTCGCCTATATGGGTCTGGTATTTGTGCCTGCCATCATAATTACAGGTGATGGTACCCGCGCCGATATTGGCCCCAGCTCCAATGCTGGCATCTCCAAGGTAGCTGAGGTGGTTGGCCTTGGCCCCAGGGCCGAGACGGGCTTTCTTCAGTTCCACAAAATTGCCCACATGGGAGGCTTCTCCCAGTTCCGCGCCCGGGCGCAGACGGGCAAACGGCCCTACCAGTGCCCCCTGCCCCACTGTGGCCCCTTCCAGATGACAGAAGGAACGTAACTGCGCGCCCGCACCAATGCTGCTGTCATAGAGCACACAATGCGATGCCACCGCGGCTCCACGCGCCACATGGCTGTTGCCATAAATTTCGCACGGGCCTGTCAGTTCCGCACCCGGTTCTACCACGGCACGGGGGGCCACCCGCACAAGCTGCGGCGCGTGGATCATCACGCCAGCGGCCAATAAGCCCTGCACGATACGTGTGCGGAGGCTTTCCTCCATAGCGGCAAGCTCCTGTGGAGAGTTGACGCCCATGAGGCTCTCGTCCTGCCCGCAGGTAATGCCGCGCACCTCAAGCCCCTGTTGCACAGCCAGGGCGACCACATCTGTGATATAGTATTCACCGCTTTTATTCTGATTGCTTATGCGGGGCAAAAGCTCCTGTGCCACATCAAGGCGTATCAGATAGATGCCGGCATTGACCTCACCCGTGACAGGCCCATGCACTGCGGGGTCATAGTCCTTGGCCTCCACAATACCACGCACGGCTTCGCCCTCCCGCACCACACGGCCATAGGCACCGGCATCGGGCAAGGTGATCGAGGCAAAGGCCACGTCTGCATTGGCGGCCCTGTCCAGAAACGTGCGCACCACATCCTCACTCAGGAGGGGGGTATCGCCATTGACCACCAGCACCCGGCTGCACCCGGCTGCCTGCAAGGCTGGCAGGGCTGACATCAGGGCATGGCCGGTGCCGAGCTGCTGCTCCTGTCGCACGAACTGTCTGCCGGGGAAGGCAGCCTCCACCATTTCGGCACGATGCCCCGCCACTATCCAGATGGCTTCGGCAAAAACAGCTTCCAGGGCGTACAGCACATGGCCCAGCATGGGTTCCCCCAGCAGGGTCTGCAAGACCTTGGGTTTGTCGGAGTGCATCCGGGTCCCCTTGCCCGCCGCCAGAACGAGAGCCGCAATATCAGACATGGTTGCTCCTTGACCGCCCACTTGTTTGATGGCGGCAGTGTGTGGTGAACATAGCTCCTTGTCCGCCTTCGGGCAAGCAAGAGCTTGCTCACTCCGTCACGCTGTAGCGTTGCAGGGCCTTGGGAACCCACCACTTGTCAAAGTTGTACATGATGCCCGCAAGGGCAGGTTCGATCCCCATAAATCGCCGCTGCACGATGGGCAGGGCATAGGGCACAAACAAGAAACAATAGGGCTGGTCATGGGCCAGGATCTCCTGCGCCCTGTGGTACAGGGCTGCCCGCAGATCCTGGTCGGGCGTGGTGCGGGCCTGCTCCAGCAGCTTGTCCAGCTCGGCATTGCTGTAGTGGATAAAGTTCAGCCCGCCCTCAAAGGCCTGGGAAGAATGCCAGATCTGATACAAGTCGGGATCCTGCGGGATCGTCCATCCCAGCAGCACAGCGTCAAAGCGGCCCTTGTTGACGAATTCCTTGATAAAGGCCGCCCATTCCACGGTGCGGATGCGGACATCCACCCCCACGGCCCTGAGCTGGGACTGGATAAGTGTAGCTGTCAGGATACGCTGTTCATTGCCCTGGTTGGTCAGGATGGTAAAGGCCAGCGGCTGGCCGTCCCTGTCCACGATGCTGTCACCATCATGGTCGGCAAAACCGGCCTCGGCCAGCAGGGCCCGTGCGGCTGCAACGTCCTGCTGCACGGGCGCAAGGCTGGGATGAAAGGCCCACGAACCGGGCTTGAACGGCCCAAAGGCAGGGATGCCCTGCCCCAACAACACCCCCTTGACAATGGCCTGCCGATCCACAGCCAGAGAAAGGGCGCGGCGAACACGCGCATCCTGAAAAAAGGGATGATTCTGGTTGAAGCCCAAAAAGATATAGACCGAAGCCAGATAGCGGTATTTGGTAAAATCGCGCTCCCACTGCGGCCCGGAGGTCTGACGCAGGTATTGCAGCGGGCTGAGATCCATCACGTCCAATCGTCCGGCCCGCGTCTCCATGAACATGGTGGCCCCATCAGGTATGATGCGGTACACCACCTCGCTGATGTGGGGGCGGCCCTCAAAGTACGTTGGCGATGCTGCAAGGGTGATGCGACTGCCTGGCTCCCACGATTTGAGACGGTATGCCCCGGCCCCAACAGGCTTGCGGGCAAAGGGGGTCGTGCGGATGTCCTGCCCTTCCAGCAGATGCCTGGGCAAAATGGGGTTCATCCATGAGGCCACGGCACGGGCAAAAAAGGCATCGTAGCGCACCTCAAAGCTGTAACGATCCAGCACGCGCAGTTCTCTGATGCGCAAAAAGTCCTCGGCATACGGGCTGCCCGTCGCGGGGTCTGTTACCAGCTTCCAGGTAAAGGCCACATCTTCAGAGGTAAGCTCGTGCCCGTCCTCCCACAAAATACCCTTGCGCAGGGTAAAACGCATCAGCTTACCGCCCTCGTGCATACTCCAGCTTTCTGCGGCCCAGGGTTCCACCTCCAGATCCTTATTATAGCGCAGGGGTGCCACATAGATATGGTCGGCCACGGTATGCGAGGCAGAATCTGCCGTCAGATACGGGATGAGGTTGGATGCCTCGCCAATACTGCCAAAGAGGATACGATCCCCGTCAACGGGGCTTTCTGTCGGGGCAGCCATGGCCGTGCCCCCCAAGGCTCCTGACCAAAAGACCGCATGGAGCAGCACGCAGGCTGCTGCAAGGGAGAGTTTTTTCATAAAAAGCATAGTTGTGTTTGCCTTTGGCTCTAAATTGTGCTATACATCATAAAATTAGTATATCTTATGGTGTTTTACCAGCGACCGTACGCAATCCAGTAATCGAGGATGGAATGAGCCGTTCTGAACAAAGTGCCGTCCAGGAAATTTGCCAGACCTTCCTGCAGGAAAATGT
The DNA here is from genome assembly GCA_017415765.1 of Desulfovibrio sp. Taxonomy (GTDB): domain Bacteria; phylum Desulfobacterota; class Desulfovibrionia; order Desulfovibrionales; family Desulfovibrionaceae; genus Desulfovibrio. The sequence continues at coordinate 6,760 of JAFQED010000058.1, forward strand.
GCCGGAATATATCCGTGACACCGCCTATTATATCCTCTCTGAAGGCGGTGTGCAAAAAATAAATATCCAGGAAGGCGAGACGTGGGAGGTGCAGGGGGTCATCCAGGGAGAAGACCTGGAGATATTCAATCCCAGTCTGCACATTGCCATTCCCGATCGCAGCACACGCTTTCAGTGTAACTGCTCTGATGCCTTTACCGGCATTTGCCGCCATGTGGCTGCCCTGGCCCTGCGCCTTGTGGAAGAGCTGCGCAAGGAGCAGGGCCATGCCGAGGATCTGCCCCCGCCCGCCACAGACTGGAAACAGAGTTTCCGCTCCTTTTTCTCCTCAGACACAGGGCCGGAAGCAGGACGGCACTACCTGATCTTCCGTTTTGAGCCGGAACCGGGTCGGTTGCTGGTTTCGTTTTTCCGGGGGCGGCAAAACAAGTCGGGCCTCTCCTCTGTCCACAATGAAGTAACGCTGCTACAGCTTATCAACAATCCCGAATGGTGTGAATTTTCCCCCCAACTGCCGCAGGTGGCACGTCAGATAGGCCAGTATCTGGACTATTACGGGCACCGCATCGAAATACCAGAGGGGCTGACCTCGTGGTTTTTCTGGTCGATCCGCAAGGAGTTCTACCTGCTCTGGAAGGATACGGACAAACCCTGCTGCATCGAAAGCACCCCCTTTGCGCTCAAGCTCAGCCCGCAGCTGGATGACAGCGGTTTCAGGTTTGACGTGCTGCTCAAGCGCGAAGGGCGTCCCCCCCTGCCCATTATCTCCGACGGAGACGAAAACACGCAAAACGGCGAGGACGATGCCCCCATTACCTTCCATGGTCAGATGCCGCTGTGGGTTTGCTATCGCCATGCCTTCTATCCGGTACAAACAGGGCTGTACCCCTCCCTGGTGCACAGCCTCATCTATGAACGGCCAGTGGTGCAGCACGATGAGATTTCTGAATTTCTCGACCGGGTCTGGACACAACTGCCTGCTTCGGAACTGTACCAGCCTGAAAAATTCCTCAAGCTGATGGAGCCGGTTTTTCAACCGGCATCGTATAATCCCAAGCTCTTTCTGGATGAAGAGGGCAGTCTGCTCACCCTGGAAATCGACAATATCTACGAGACCAAGCACGGCGAGTTCTCTCTTAACGGGCCAAACCCCGACTTCCAGACAGGCAGCTATACCTATGAAGGGCAGACCTATCTGGTACGCCGCCATCAGGAGGAGGAAGCTCAGCTCATGGCCGAACTGGCGGGCATGGAGTTTCAGGCCCGTTCCAACAAACTATGGTTCCTGGAGCCGGAAGAGGCCATTACCTTCCTGCTTGACCACTACACCGGGCTTGTTGAAAGGTATCGCGTTTATGGGGAGCGCGCCCTCTCCCGCTACAAGGTGCGCACCGCTACGCCGGTGATCACGGCACAGGTGACCAGTAATGAAAAGAAAAAGTGGTTCTCGCTGGACATCAGCGTGGACTACGAAGGGCAATCCCTGCCACTGGAAAAGATCTGGAAGGCCTGGTCTCGCGGCAAACGCTATGTACAGCTCAAGGACGGCTCCTATACCAGTCTGCCTGAATCCTGGCTGGAAAAGCTGTCCCACAAGCTCGCGGCCCTGGGGCTGGATCCGGCCAAGCCACCACAGCAAAAATTCAAGCAGTTTGAAGCCCCGGTGCTGGACAGTCTGCTGGATGACCTGCCCAACGCCACTACGGATTCTTTCTGGAACACCCTGCGGGAAAAAATACGCTCCTTCCGCGAGGTGCGCCCCGTGCCTCCCCCCAAGGGACTCAATGCCAACCTGCGTACCTATCAGCAGCAGGGGCTATCCTACCTCAATTTTCTTTCCGAATACGGCTTTGGCGGGATATTGGCCGACGAAATGGGCCTGGGCAAGACAGTGCAGACCCTGGCCTTTATCCAGTACATGCTGGAGCGTAAATATACAGGGCCCAACCTTATCGTGGTGCCCACCTCGGTGCTGCCCAACTGGGAACGCGAAGCCGAAAAATTCGTACCCAGGCTGCGCCGCCTGACCATCTATGGCACACGGCGTGAAGGCATGTTCAAGCGTATTGCCGAATCCGACCTCATCATCACGACCTACGCCCTGCTCCGGCGCGATCTGGAAGAGATGGAGAAGTACGAATTCAATACCGTCATCCTTGACGAAGCGCAAAATATCAAAAATCCCAATACCATTACAGCGCGTGCTGTGCGGCGCATCAATGCGCGGATGCGGCTGTGCCTTTCCGGTACGCCCATTGAGAACAACCTCTTCGAGCTGTGGTCCCTGTTTGAATTCCTCATGCCGGGCTTCCTTGGCTCCCAACATGCCTTCCAACGCGGCATCGTCAAACCCATCAAGGATGGCGATGCCGAAACCCTGGAATATCTGCGCTCCCGCGTGCGTCCCTTTATCTTGCGGCGCACCAAGGCTGAAGTGGCCAAGGATCTGCCGCCCAAGGTGGAAAGCGTCACCTGCTGCGCCCTTGAGGAAGCCCAGGCCGAACTTTACGCAGCCCTGGCCCGCAAGCTGCGCAATCAGGTACTGGCCGATGTGGATCAGAAAGGCCTTGCCAAAAGCCAGATGTCCATTTTGGACGCCCTGCTCAAGCTGCGGCAGATCTGCTGCCATCCCCGGCTGCTCAAGATCGACCTGCCGGGCTTTTCCACCAATCTGCCCTCTGGCAAGTTTGACGCCTTCAAGGACATGGTGGCCGAGATCGTGGAGGGAGGGCACAAGGTCCTGGTCTTCTCCCAGTTCGTGCAGATGTTGCAGATCATCCGGCAGTGGCTTGAATTTTCGCAACTCCCCTTCTGCTATCTGGATGGTGCCAGCAAAGACCGTTTTGAGCAGGTCGATCGTTTCAACAATAATGCCGACATCCCCATCTTTTTGATTTCGCTCAAGGCGGGTGGTACTGGCCTTAACCTGACCTCGGCCGACTACGTCATCCACTATGACCCGTGGTGGAATCCGGCTGTAGAAAGCCAGGCCACTGACCGTGCCCACCGCATCGGTCAGACGCAGCAGGTGTTTTCTTACAAGCTCATTTGCCAGAATACCGTTGAGGAAAAGATCCTCAAGTTGCAGGAGGCCAAGCGCGGCGTGGCAGAAGCTATCATCCCCGGTCAGGACACATGGAAATCCCTTACGCGGGAAGACCTGGAAATGCTGTTTGAGGTATAGGCCGTACAGGAAAATATCCTGCCAGTTGGCACATCCTCTTGCTATACCCTTTTTTTTGGCGTACTATCTTTTTAATCCTTTGCGCCATTGGTGGTGATGATTGTGGCGGTCAGGCGCGCCGTGTCTTTAGGGAACAACTTTTAAGGAGCACACTATGAGGTATCTGGTCATTGCCCTTCTTGTTTTTGCCCTTTTTGGCGCAGCTACTGCACAGGCCCAGTCGTCCGCACCTGCGGCGAAAAAGGGGCCGCTCCACACCTTCAAGCAGCCCATCAAGCTGGATGACGGCACATCCCGGCTGATGCACGTGACCTTTAACCATACCAGCCACAAAAACATCAAATGCGTCACCTGCCACCATGAAGGGCTGCCCGACAACCGCTATGCTCCATGTAGCAATGAGCTTTGCCACTCCATCAAGGGTGCAAGAGAGCGTGACCCCATGAGCATGTTCATGGCCTATCATTCGCCTGACGAACGTTCCTGCATGGGCTGCCACCAGAAAGAAGCTGCCAACCACCCGGAATTCCGTGGCTGCCGCCCCTGCCATATGAGCCCGCAAACGCGCGCTGCTCTTGAAAAGGCAGAAAAATAAGCTGTTCCCCTGATAGGATGAAGACAAGGGGATAGCAGGGCTGTGTAACAAGGCTCAGCCGAAAAAAAGCAAAAAGGCAGGGCACATGGGGAAGTTTGATATTTCCCATGTGCCCTGCTGTTTTGTTTTGCTGAACTGCGAAGCCGTCAGCCTTCCTGGCTGGGGTTTTCCTGCGGCTTGGGCAAGGCCCGCTTGCCCTGCAAGCTCACGATATCGATACGGATTATCCCCACTCGCTCAATGTCCCGCTGCGGGGCAGGTCGCTGGCACCGGGCATTGTAACGACTGCCGATACAGTCCAGCGCGTGGCCCTTTTCTGCTGGGTCTTCCACGATATGGGCGTAGCCTGTACCGCAGACAGACTTGTAATAGGTAGTGGCCTTGGGCAAATCTATACTGACATCGGCAATAAGGCTGAAGGAAACACGTTTGTCCCTGCGGATCAGGTCGAGCTTTGTCCCTTCAAGGGCGCAATGGATATAAATGCGTGTTCCCTCCCGGCAAAAATTGACCGGGATAAGATAGGGAAAATCACTATCGTGCATGGCCAGGAAAAGCTCCTGCGCCTTGCCGAAGACTTCATCAAAAAATGCAGGATCGCTACATTCCCGTTTTTTAAGGCGCATATCAGCGGTACTCCCTGCCGGACCAGAGCACACGCCCGATAACGCGGAACTGCTCCGCGTCATCGCCCCGCAAGTCCAGCGTAAGCGGGGGATAGGCGGGGTTGACACTGTGCAAGATGACCTTGCCGGGCAACTTGTCAATACGCTTGATGTAGATGGCGTCCTCAAAGCCTACGGCATAGAGCCTGCCGGGGGTGATGTCGGTCTGCCCCCGGTCAAGCAGCACAAGATCATTGTCAAAAATTTCAGGTACCATGCTGTCGCCGGAAACCCGCATCAGCACCATGCGACGCGGATTGCCCTTGCGCCGCAAAAAATTACTGCGAAAGGCATAGCCCCCTTCCTGATGGGCACTGACCTCCATACTGCCAGTGCCTGCGGAAAGACGCGCCTCCGCAAGAGGGATGACAACCAGCTCCGTGTCGCAATCCTCCTGCATACAGGGCAGTTCGCCTTCTCCGGCTTCTGCCAGACGCATGGGGCCACGGCCAAAAAAAAGCCAGTCGGCATTGACGCCGGTTTGCGCGGCACAGGCCTGTACCCACGCCGGGGGGATCTCACCACGCTTGCGCGCCCCGCTGACAGACTGTGGCGTGATGCCCAAGGCCCGTGCCAGTTCGGTATCACTGCCCACATCAAGAGCTTGCATCAATCGCACCAGAACAGCCTGGAATGAAGTTTTTTCCGACATATATCCCCCGCTATCCCGGAGAGACCAGGGATCATTTGTAATTTTTTACGAAAATTTTTTATAGATTATATTTTTGATTGACTTTTATCAACAAAAAATTGTTATACAGCAGGACAATGGCGCAATGCAGGACGATGAGTAATACATACAAAGACAAACCCGTTGGGCTAAGGCACATCTGGCGCAAACATAATTTTTGGGGCAGGGATCAAAATGGCAGGGTAGCTGGAAAGCCTTGAGCAGCAACGATGTATTGACGGGCATCTGGACATTCCCCATCGGCGTGGCCTTCAGCAAGGACGTACAGATGGACAGCGGCTGGTACGTCAAGCCCGCGCTGGATGTGGCCGTAGTGCCCGCTGCCGGGGACATCAAGGCCCGTGGTGACGTGCGCTTTACCGGCGTACCCGGTTCTGCGGAAATGTCCACCCAGACCATGGATTACATCACCTACATGGGTCAGGCCGGGCTTGAGTTTGGCAACGACAACGTGAAGCTGGGCGTCAACTACAACCTGCAAATGGGCGCACAAAGCACCGCCCACGGCGTGTTTGGCACCCTGCGCTACGAATTTTAGGCCCGTCAGGGTCTAAAAACGACGGTGGCACTTCGGACCTCTGCCACCGTCACCCAAACAGGGCGTTCCCTTCGGGGGACGCCCTGCCTGTTTGTGTGTACATGGTAATCTTATAGCATTTTCTGATTGAAACACTCTGTGTTTCAATCCATACGCTGCCTACGCTTCCCCGCAAAGCGGAACAAGCGCGGGAAAAGCGCGGTTTTCCCGCTTGCTTACGGCGCGGGCGTCCGCTCTCCCAGCGAAGCTGGACAAGCGCGTCCGCCAGAGCGACTGCCATTTTCAATAGCATTTCGCTCTAGCAATGAAGCCTCCTG
>JAFQED010000059.1 GCA_017415765.1 Desulfovibrio sp.
GTACTTGCTATGTGGACAAAACTCTTGAATATGTTGGCGGCTATCACGTCCCATTTGAGAGCCGGAACACTCAGGAGCAGTCACACGGGATGTCCATGTGATGCTCTGCTTCATTCCATCACCTGTAACCCAAGGAGTTCGTAATGCCCGGTTTTATGAGTTCAAGCACGGCCATGACCATCTGCAAGGTGGATTCGCCCAAGCCTTTTGAGGTGGAAGCCCTGCGCTCCCATGCCTTCACGCCCGACATTGACGCTGACGGCAAGCGTTTCGGCTGGGTAGGGCTTGGTGATCCGTTGGATACGGACGGCTTTGCCCTGGCCTCCATGTCTGCGCAGTATGCGGGCTTCTCTTTCCGGCTGGATACTCGCAAGGCATCGGGAGCCGTGATCCGTCTCCAGCTTGCCGAAGCGGTACGCGAAGAAATCGCCTCCGGCAAAAAGGTGGGCAGTAAACGCAAGAAGGAGCTGAAAGAGCTGATCACAGCCAAGCTGACGGCCAAGGCAGAATTTGAGCCCTCGGTGATCGACTGCCTCTGGGATGCCGAAAAGAATCGCCTTCTGGTGGCATCGGCCTCAGCCAAGGCAATCCAGCCCATGCTTGAACTCTTCAAAACCAGTTTTGGCATGGAGGCCACACCCATTATGCCATCCAACGATATGCCCAGGCTATTCTCGGAAATCCTGCGCGGGGATGGCTATGCCTGTGCTGGTTACACGTTACACGCAATGGGTTCTGCCAGTCTGGCTGCCACAGAACAGACAGAAGAAAAATCTGCTATAGCCGTTCAGAACAGCCTGAACGCCGTTGCTCAGGCTTTGGACGAAGGCATGGCCATCCAGAAACAGCATCTGGTGGCCACATCGGTCAGTGATGCCGATTGGCAGGTAGATTTTACATTGGATGCCATGCTTGGCATCTCCGGCTTACGTCTGCCCAAACCGGAAAAAGGCGCGGATGAGGATGCTACCTTCCTCCTGAATGCCGATACCTGCGCCATTGTGGCTGATTTGGTGGAGGAATTGGCGAAAAAAATGTGAGTATGACGGCAGGAGGCTCTGCGGGCATACATCATAATCGTGAGTATGGGAAAAGCCTTTACAATACAAGGAGCAGTTGCATGGCCCCTGCCTTACTTTCTTCTTCTCGATTTTCTTCCGTAACGCAAATCAGGCGACGTACGCGCAAGAATATAACATTTGTTACATTTCATGATTTCGTTTATGAGGTCTATCTTCCTCATGTCCATCATTATAAAAGGTCTGACTCAGTGGATGAACGAAATTCCCGTCTCCATCTTTTGCCGCCCTTTGGTAATCACTTACTTCATGAAATCACCAGGGATGATGTGGAACAATGGTTACATGGCCTGGCCATACGCTTTGCTCCAGCCACCTGTAACCGCATTTTGACGACACTATCTAAACTCCCATAAAAGTTAATGGAGCCTCATGTTCCCTCATTGACAGGTATACTGTCGATTTTTGAGGGGAATCAAGATAGAAATGTTGATGCAATACATATAAATAATTGAATATTTCAGGCAACAATCCGATGTGTCAATTTTTTGCTCAGATGGATATATTGCCAAGTAGTGGGTTTGTAGGTATTGATTTTTAAGGGGTTATCGACAGTATACCTGTCAATGAGTCCTTGTTTTATGACCAATGAAATCCACCCAGATTGAATCTTGGCCAAAGACGGCCAACGAAGTACTTTACCTTCCTTTTCCGTTTTTTCTATTCAGTATGTGCGTTTCCTATACGGCAGCAGGAGCGTATGGGCTTGCCCGTTTACCGGCGGGGATACCGTGCGGCGGTAGTGCGTGCGTCCTGCTGTTTCTATCTTGATTGCCCCCATCTGTTGAGAATAAATGAGGAATACTCAGCAGATTTGAGTATTCCTCACTTCATAACATAAGTATCATAGGTATCCCCCCCCGGCTTTACAGGGGGCATGACTATAAATCGGTTAGAGCATTTTTCTATTGAAACACTCTGTGTTTCAATCCATACGCTGCCTACGCTTCGCGGGAAAAGCGCGGTTTTCCCGCTTGCTGACGGCGCGGGCGTCCGCTCTCCCAGCGAAGCTGGACAAGCGCGTTCGCCAGAGCAACTGCCATTTTCAATGGCATTTCGCTCTAAAAAAGAGGTTGCCAACCATAGCCCAGCGGGCCTGTCTTGAAAAAGTGCCAAGGCAACACCTACTACACCCAATTTTTCCAAAATATCAGCAATACGCTTTGCCAAAGCCTTTTTCATGCCATAACCCTATTCAAAGACTAAGCTCATTCCATACGGATGTCCACATGACGGACAGTCTGTGGGGCTGCTGTACAATATATTTACAGCCCCAGCGAGGGCAGCCCCTGGTCAGGTCTCAGGACACCAGCATGGCATCGCCATACGAAAAGAAGCGGTAGCCCTCGCGCACAGCCTCGGCATAGGCTGCCAGCAGGCGTTCCCTACCGGTCAGGGCCGACACCAGCATCAGCAGGGACGAACCGGGCAGGTGAAAATTGGTCAGCAGCCCGTCGATCACGCGGATGGGCCTGCCGGGATAGAGGAAAATATCTGTCCAGCCCACAAAGGCTTGCAGCTCTCCGCACTGTTCCACCACGCCTTCCAGCGAACGTGCGCTGGTCGTGCCCACGGCCACAATGGGCCGCTTTTCGGCCCTGGCCTGCCGGATGGCAGCCACTGTGGCTCCCGGTACTTCTATATATTCCCGGTGCATGTGGTGTTGCCGGATGTCCTCACAACGCACGGGGCTGAATGTCCCGTAGCCCACATAGAGGGTGACCTCGGCCCAGCCAAAGCCCGCCTCTGTCAGGGCAGTGCGTATCTGTGGCGTAAAATGCAGACCAGCCGTGGGCGCAGCCACAGAGCCGTTTTTGTCGCTGCGGGCGTAGATGGTCTGATAGCGTCCGGCGTCCTCTGCCCCGTCAGGACGGCGGATATAGGGCGGCAAGGGCAAATGCCCTGTGGCCGTAAAGGCATCGGCCAGCTCTCCCTGCCAGGCAAGCCGTACCCGCCGCAGCCCAAAAGCACCGGATCCCAGTACTGTCACGCTGATGCGCCCGCCAAAAACCAGCTCCTCCCCATCGCGGATGCGCCCGCCGCAGCGCACCAGCCCCTCACCCTCGGCCCGCTGCCAGCCTCCCCCGCTTTGGGCTGACCGCAAAAGTAGGGGCAGGGGCGTGAGCAGCAAAAATTCCACCTTGCCGCCGGTATCGCGCTGCCCCAGCAAACGCGCCTGCAAGACACGCGAATTGTTGGCCACCAGCAAAGCCCCTTCGGGCAGAAGGGCTGGCAAGTCCTGAAAACTGTGGTGGCTTGGCAAGCCCGTGCCATGCCGGGGCATCTGCATCAAACGCGAGGTGCCCCGCTCGCTTGGCGGATGCTGGGCAATCTGTGCTTCCGGCAGATCAAAGTCATAGCTGGACAAACAAAAATCAGGGGAATGGTGGCAGTCGTGCTGTTGCGGCATGTCCTGTCCTGCATCGGCCACGGGCCGGGAGGCCGCTCCGGGCTTGTCAGGACAGGCCGGAGAGGCTAGGTTGTGGGGTACATTCCATTTTGGGGGAGTATAGCCATGCCCGCAGCGATTGTCATCCTCGCCCTGCTGCTCCTTACCGCGCCGCTCTGCGGTTGTGGCGTTTTGAAGCTGCAAGGCCCTTTCGCCAATGATCCCCTGACCGGAGGGCTGGACACCAGCACAAGCCAACTGCTGGGCATCTCTCTGCCCGCAGGGATGCAAGCCTACAGATCGCACGGTTTTACCCAGCCTGATGCCTCTGGCCCGGCCGGGCTGGAAGTGCTGCGCGGTTCCTGCAGTATGCAGGAGGCAGCCCAGGCCCTGCACAACAGCCTTGTGCCCCTGGGCTGGCAACTGCGCTGGCATATGGGTAAGGGCAAGCGACTGGTACAGATCTACGACAACGGGCAGGAAATGGTCGTCCTTCAGTACAAGCCGCAAGGCTCCATGACCATTCTGGAATTGTGGCGCGGCCCCCGCCTGGCTGACGGTGCGGAGTTGCCGTCCTCCCTTTCCCTTGCGCCCATTGCCCCCCCTGCTGATGACGAGACGTTCATGGAGGACAGCCTTCCCGAACTGCCCGGCGAAAGCTACCCTCCCCTTACTGACGCCACGGATGGCTCTGCTGGCAGATCCACGGGTATTTCCCCAGACATTTCCGCCCCCTCTGCCAGCCGCCCCAGGGTCGGGGACGTGGAAACATGGGGAGACGCCCCGCTGGAGCGTGAGCTGTGAGCCGTACCACGCCAGCCACCCCGATCTGCACTGCCGCCGGGGCCGGTACGGCACTGGACGGCAGCACGCGCTTTGCCGGACGGCGGCTGCACCTGGGGGTTTGCGGCTCCATTGCCGCGTACCGTGCGGCAGATCTGCTGCGCCAGTGGCAGCGGCTGGGCATCCATGTTTCTCTGTGTCTGAGCCGTGGGGCGCGCCAGTTTGTGACCCCCCTGCTCTTTGAATCCCTTGGGGCTGCGCCGGTCTATCATGACCTGCCAGCGGACGAAAGCCGGGACAGTCTGGGGACATTTGCCCATCTGGAACCGGGCCAGACGGCCCACGCCATGCTGGTGGCCCCGGCCAGTGCCGATGCCCTGGCCCGTCTGGCGCAAGGCCGGGCCGATGACATGCTGGCGGCCCAGGCTCTGGCCTTTGACGGCCCGCTGGTGCTGGCCCCGGCCATGAATCCCCGGATGTGGGCACACCCTGCCACACAGGCCAATGTAGCAACACTGTGCGCCCGTGGGGCACAACTGGTCATACCTGATACGGGCGGCACAGCCTGTGGGGATGAAGGGCGCGGCCGCCTTGCCCCCCTGCCGGAGATTTTTCTGGCAGCCCTCAAGGCCCTGTGTCAGCAGGACATGGCAGGGCAAAGGGTCATGGTCACGCTTGGCCCCACCCGCGAAAGCTGGGACGGGGTACGCTTCTGGTCCAATCCTTCCAGCGGGCTGATGGGCGCGGCCCTTGCCTCCTGCGCCTGGGTACGTGGGGCCGAAGTCTGGGCCGTTTGCGGGCCGGGTCTGCGTCACTGGCTGCCACAGGCTGTTACACGCTGCGAGGTGACCACGGCACGCCAGATGTTTGAGGCTGCCAGCGAGTTGTGGCCGGGCATGGATATGGGCATGTTTACTGCGGCTGTGGCGGATTTCTCTCCCGTGCCACCTGCCAGCCCCGGCAAGTTCAAAAAGGCTCTGGCACCAGAGGGTTTCAGCGTAGAGTTTACGCCCAATGCCGACATCCTGCAAAGTCTGGCTGCCGGACGCCGGAGCGGGCAAAAGGTCCTGGCCTTTGCGGCAGAAACCGCAACCGATACAACGGCCCTGCTGCCCCTTGCCAGAGCCAAGCTGGCCCGCAAACAGGCAGATCTGCTGGCCGCCAACTGCGTCAACGCTGCGGGCAGCGGCTTTGCCACCTCTACCAACAGTATGGCCGTGGTGGATGCCTCTGGTACGGAAGCCATCTGGCCGCTGCAAAGCAAGGCTGATGTGGCCTGGGAGCTGTGTTCATGGCTTTTGCGCATCTGAGCCTGCAAGGGGCCATCTGGCGCGGGCTGGGGCTGCGCTCTCTGCTCATGCCCTCAGACATTGCCACCAACCTTTCCCGCACGCCAGCAGAGCAGGGAGCGGGCCAGATCCTGTTTCAGGCAACGGGGCAATCCGCCCAGCGTCCCCCGGCACAGGCTGCACGCCAGCGTCAGGGCAGACACAGCAGCCCACGCGCTGCTGCACCCGGCACGGGCAGAACATCTCAAGCAGACAGGGCAGACAGCCCCAACACAGCAACTGCACCGCAAGCCCTGCGTCAGGCTGTCTGGCAGCCCCTGCCTCCCCAAAGCTGGCCCCCGGCATGGCAGGCCCGTTTGCAGGCCACCCGGCCCGGACTGATCGTCTGGACGTACTGGCAGCTTGGTGCGGATATTTGCGGCACAGACGCAGACGAACAGGGTATGGCCCAGCGTCAGGCCCGGCGCGCCCTTTTGCAGCGTATGCTGGCTGACCTTGGGCATCCGGGTGGCACGCATACCTTCTGGCCAGTCTGTTTGCCAGCGTCAGCCCCGGCAGGCAAACAGCCGGACAGCGAGTATCAGCCGCTTGCCGACATTTTCTGGTCTGGCGTGGGAGAGCTGGGCGCACGGGGCGTGGTGGTTATGGGGTCTCAGGCGGCTCAGGCAGTGGACTTGCCCGCAGACTTGTCTCCACCACATCAGATCCGTTTTCGTGGTCATCTCGTCTGGATCTTACCTGACGCAGAAATACTGCTGCAAGAGCCGCAACGCTACAACCCCATGCTGGCTTTTTTGCAACAGGCCCTGCGTCAGCTTGTACGCCGCTGAGGCGCGATCCATACGCGCTATACCTTGCCGATCTATGGAGACCCCATGTTTGTTGCACTGGGCCTGATGCTTCTGGGTTTGCTGCTGGGCAGACTGCTGCGCGGGCAGGGCTGGATCAGCCTGCCGGGCCGCTGTGTCAGTCCGGTCATCCTGCTGATGCTGTTCTGCCTTGGGCTTTCCGTGGGTGGCAATGCCACCCTCATGGCTAACCTGCCCCTGCTGGGTGGACAGGCCCTGTTGCTCACCCTTGCGGGTGTGGCAGGTTCTCTGGTGGCGGTGCGTTGTATCCGCCGCTGGCTGGGATCTCCGGGCCTTCCCCCGAAAGCAGCCAAGGCCACCTCCCAGGACGAGAGGACGCTTTGAGATGGGTGGCAGTCTCCCCATTCTCGGCTGCTTTTGTGCGGGTGTGCTGCTGGCGTGGTTGGGTGTCGTCCCCGCAGCCTGGCTGGAACATGACCTTGTGCTGCCCGTGCTCTGGCTCTTGATGTTCCTTGTGGGGATTTCCATCGGGGCTGACCGCCGTCTGGGCGAAATAGTGCGCAGCCTGCGCCCGCAGGTCCTTTTGCTGCCCCTGGCTACCACGGTGGGGACATTTGCGGGCACGGCCCTTGCCAGCCTTGTACTGGCCTGGTCGCTCAGCGAATGTTTGGCTGTGGGGGCGGGCTTTGCCTACTACTCGCTTTCCTCGGTTTTTATCACCCAGTACAAGGGCGCGGAACTGGGCACAGTGGCTCTTTTGGCCAACATCATGCGAGAACTGCTTACCCTGCTGGCCGCGCCGCTGCTGGTGCGCTTGTGTGGCCCACTGGCCCCTATATCCTGCGGCGGGGCTTCCACTATGGACACTACCCTGCCTACTGTTGCCCGCTATTCTGGCAGGGAATGGATCTTTGTTTCCATTGTTCACGCTATGGTACTGGATTTCAGTGTGCCATTTTGGGTGCTCTTTTTTTGCAGCCTGTAACACAGACAAGGGCCGCCGGAAATCCGGCGGCCCTTTTGGTGTATTGCTTTTGGGCTTGTGTTGCCCTGTTACCAGTCCAGTGTAGCCTTGAAGGCCGTGGCCAGGCTTTCCACATCTTCATCCAGCACAATGCTGTTACCGCTGCGCATGGTCAGGCGGCCAGTGCCGCTGACTGTGCCGATACGGCGACACACCTGCCATTTGCCCAGCATATCCAGCAGCGGGGCCATGTCCGGCTTGACACTGACCACAAGGCGGCTGGCCGATTCGCTGTACAGCAGTTCGGTGCGGCTCATGCCTTCCAGGGTGGGGACAGCGTCAAGGTCGATCTCTGCTCCAAGGCGGCCACCGATGCACATTTCTGCCAAAGCCACAGCCAGACCGCCGTCAGAACAATCGTGACAGGCCGCCACGGCCCGCTGTCCCATGAGACCATGGATGGCCCGATAGCGCGGCAGGGCCGTGCCCACATCCACATGCGGCACACGCCCGCCCGCAAGTCCCAGCTCACTGGCGGCCTCGCTACCGGCCATTTCTCGCCAGGTACCGCCCAGCAGATAAATAAGATTGCCCTCGCGCTTGAAGTCTGACGTCTGGGAGCAGGTGACATTGCCAATGACCCCCAGCACAGAAAAGAGCACCGTGGGTGGGATGGAAATGCGTTCGCCACCGCCCAGATAATCGTTCTTCATGGAGTCCTTGCCCGAAATGCAGGGCAGCCCAAAGGCCAGGGAGAATTGCCGCAGGGCCTTGCAGGCCCGCACGAGCTGGGCCAGCTTGTAACGGCCATCGGGGTTCTTTTCTGTCCAGACCGGGTCGCACCAGCAGAAGTTATCCACACCGGCAAGGGCATCGGGGTCAGCCCCCACGGCTACGGCGTTGCGGATGGCTTCGTCCATGGCATTGGCCATCATCCAATAGGTGTCGTAGTCGCTGAACTTGGGGCAGATGCCGTGGCTGATGACCAGCCCGGCGTCCGACTCCAACAGGGGGCGCAGCACACCGGCATCGGACGGGCCATCACGGTGTACACCCACCAACGGTTTGACCACGCTGCCGCCGCGCACCTCATGGTCGTACTGACGGATGATATATTCCTTGGAGCAGATATTGAGCCGCCCCAGCATACGCTTGAGGAAGGCCCCCTCATCCATGCCCGTGCTTTCCACGCGCAGGTCTTGCACCGCCGGGGCTTGCCAGACGGCTTCCAGCTCCAACTGCGGTACACCGTTGTGCATGAAATCCATGGGCAGGGAAGCCACCAGCCGCTGACCGTACCAGACTTCAAAGCAGCCGGAATCACAATAGTGCCCAAGGGCTGTGGCTTCCACGTCCATATCGGCGGCCAGGGCCATGAACTGCTCCAGCTTTTCCGGCGGCACGGCCAGTGTCATGCGTTCCTGCGCTTCAGAAAGCAGGATCTCCCACGGGCGCAGCCCATCGTACTTGAGGGGAGCCTTGGCAATGTCCAGCACGCAGCCGCCCGTATCCTCGGCCATTTCACCCACAGAAGAGGAAAGACCGCCCGCGCCGTTGTCGGTAATGGCGTTATACAGGCCCAGGTCTCGCGCGCGCATGATAAAGTCGTACATCTTGCGCTGGGTGATGGGATCGCCAATCTGTACTGCCGTGGCGGGAGAGCCTTCGTGCAGCTCCTCGGAGGAGAAGGTAGCCCCGTGGATACCATCCTTGCCGATGCGCCCCCCGGTCATGACGATAATATCCCCCTGCATGGCCTGTTTTTCCCAGCCGGGGCGGCCATTGATCTCCGTGGGGATGACGCCCACTGTCCCGCAATAGACCAGCGGCTTGCCCAGATAGCGTTCATCAAAGACCAGCGAGCCGTTGACCGTGGGGATGCCGGACTTGTTGCCACCGTGCTCCACGCCCTCGCGCACACCTTCCAGCACGCGGCGAGGGTGCAGCAGGCGCGGGGGCAGCTCCTTGTCATGGAAGGGAGAGGCAAAACAGAAGACATCCGTATTGCAGACCAGTTCTGCGCCCAGACCTGGTCCCATCGGGTCACGGTTGACACCCACGATCCCCGTAAGCGCACCGCCGTAAGGATCCAGGGCCGAGGGGCTGTTATGGGTCTCCACCTTGATGCAGGCATCGTAGCCGTTGATGAAGGAAATGACCCCGGCATTGTCCTTGAAGACGGACTTGCAATAATCGTTTTCACCCATGCGGGCGCGCAACAGGGCCGTGGTATCCCGGATGCAGGATTTGTACAGATTATCCACATCCTCGCTGCGGCCACTGTCCACATCGGTATAGCTGATGCGTGAGGCAAATATCTTGTGCTTGCAGTGTTCTGACCAGGTCTGGGCCAGCACTTCCATTTCCACATCCGTGGGGTCGGCTGGCAGCCCAAGGGCAGCGCGTCGGCTGACTTCTTCCGGTCTGCTGAAGTGCTGGCGGATGGCGTGCATCTCGCGCAGGTTCAGGGCCCAGGTGTTTTCACGGCTGGCAGCGGCAAGGGCTGCATCATCCATTGCCGACAGGGGGATCGTGTCCACGCTGTCATTGGCTTCGCCCGTCACTTTGGCGGCTTGCGGCTCAAAGCCGGGCTGGGCCTGCCATTCCTCGCGGCTTTTGATACGGTACCGCTGGATGAGCGTATTGCAAAGGAGGTCGCGGGCCAGGGCGTCCACCTGCTCACGCGACAGGGGGGCGTCAGCATCGTTACAGATGCGGTACTGAATGGCGGTATAGACGCGCAGCGACTCCCGTGGCACATCCAGCACCATGGCAGCAGTATCACGGGCAGTACGGGCTTCGTTGTCGGTGACGCCGGGGCGGAAACCCACCTCCACAAACCAGTCGGGCTGCGGACATTCTGCCGGGACAGGCAGTGGCTCCAGGCTGGCCTGCTGCATGATGGGGTCATGCCAGACCCCGCCCGCTAGCAGACTTTGCACCTGCGCCCCGTCCAGACCGTCCACGGTAAAGACTTTGACCTGTCGCACCCCGGCTACCTTGAGGCCCAGGGCTTTGTACAAATGCTGGGCCGTCTTGCGCCCCTGTGTATCGTCCAACCAGCCATGCAGGCCTGCTTCCACACGGTAGAGCATATTTGCGTCCTTTCAGAATAGAGACTTATTTTTTTCTGTCACGCACATAGTCGGCCACCTGATGCAGCAACGCGCACTCATCAACGGCGGGCAAACTTGCCAACGCGGCACGGGCGCGGCTCAGATAGTCTTCTGCCGCCTGTCGGGTCTGGCTGTCAAAGCCTGCCTCACGGATGCGCTCTGCAATGGCGGCTGCATCGGCTCCTGTCAGCAGACCGCAGGTAAAGGCCGCGTCAAAGGCCAGCCGTTCCGTCTCTTCAAGACTGTCCCGGTAGAGGCGCAGGGGGGGCGTCAGTTTGCCCTCACGCGCATCGCCACCCGTGGGCTTGCCGGTAACGCTTTCCGGGGCAAAGTCGATGGCGTCATCCACCATCTGGAAGGCCATGCCCACGTTTTCGCCATAGCTGGCAGCGGCTGCCACCTGGGCGTCGGTCCCCCCGGCCAGCAAGGCCCCCATCTCGCATGCGGCGCGGATGAGCCAGGCGGTCTTGCCACGCACGATGGCGGCATACTCCTCCGCACTCACATCTACCCGGCGTTGGGCCGCGATTTCCAGGATCTCTCCTGCTGCGGTCTGGCTGGTGGCCTCGGAGAAAACGCGGGTCAGGCGTACATCCCCAAAGTCCGCCACCAGCGCGTTGGCCTCGGCCAGCAGGGCGTCCCCCGCCAGGATAGTGGATGCTACGCCAAACAGGGTATGGGCAGAGGGCTGACCCCGGCGGCTGGCGGCGTTATCCAGCACATCATCGTGCAGCAGGGTTGCCGCGTGCAGCATTTCCAGCGTGATGGCCAGGTCGCGCACGTTGTCCTGCCTGTAGCCCAAAAGCCGCGCCATGAGTACCGTCAGGAAGGGGCGCAGACGCTTGCCGCCCGCCTCAAAGATATGCCGGGCCACAGGCTGCACCGGGGCGGGCAGACGAGCAGCGGCGCGTCCAAGGGCCGCATTGATACCGGGCAGCTCCAAAGCCAGCCGGGCCTTGAGGATCAGATTCGCCATGATGTCACACAAGGTTGAGTGAGGGCAGCACCTGCGCAAGGGCCTCCAGTGCTCCCGGAAAATCCTTTTCATCCTTCTGGCGCGGCCCCACCTTGTTGGAGACGCTGCGCACCTCCACACAGGGCACACCGGCCCGCGCACAGGCATAGGCCACGGCAAAGCCTTCCATGTTTTCCAGCTCTGCGTGATAGCGTTGCTGCAAGTCCCGCGCTCTGGCAAAACTCGCGCTCACCCCGGCCACGCTCAGTGAACGCACAGCAGGCCAGTGCCGGGCAGCAGGCAAGCTCCCATGCGCCAGGGCGTCCAATCCGCCAAGGGGCACGCGGTCAAAAACATCCCCATCCGGCTCTCCCCGCCGCCAGAGTGGAAAACTGAAGGCCCGCGCCGTCACCCCCTGCCCGTCGTGCAAGCCGTACTCCGGCCAGATTTCTTCCCGCACTACACAAAGACTGCGCAGGGGGTGGACATCCAGCGCAAAAGCCCCGGCCAGTCCCACATTGAGTACACAGTCAATGTGGGGGATCGACTGGCTGCCAGCAGCCCCGGCAGCAGCAAGGCGCGCTGTCTGCCCCAGACAAAAACCCAGGGCCAGAGCCGCATTGACCGGCCCGACACCCGTGACGCAAAACAGCGTTTCCCGCCCCCGCAGCGGCTGCGAAAAGAGCCGCAGTTCGTCCATGTCTTCCGGCGGAGGCAAGAGGCCGGGGGCAAGAGCGGCCAGCTCCTTTCCGGTAGCGGCGCACACAAGCAGTGCCACGGGGCTTACAGCCTCCAGTAGTCAATGCCCGCCGCACGCATGGCGGTCGGGTCGAAAAAGCCTTTCACGTCCAGCACCAGGGCCTTGTCCGCAACAGCAAAACAGGCCTTGAGTGCGTCAGGTGTCAGGCTGGCATAGACCGTATGGCCCACGGCCAGCACCAGTGCGTCCAGCCTGTCCAGAGCCTCCAGCGGCAGGAGATTCTGGCCGTATTCGTGCATGGCCTCGGCGGCATCGGCCTGGGCATCGCTGACCAGCACCTCCACACCGTATTCCTCCAGCTCACGGACGACATCCACCACCCGCGTATTGCGGAGGTCAGGCACGTTTTCCTTGAAGGTAAAGCCAAGGATACCCACCCGTGCCCCACGGATGACACAACCACGCTGGATCATACGCTTGATGGCGGTTTCGGCCACATATTTGCCCATCTGGTCATTGATACGCCGCCCGGCAAGGATGACCTCCGGGTGGAAGCCCAGCTCCTCGGCCTTGAAGGTCAGATAGTAGGGATCCACGCCAATGCAGTGCCCCCCTACAAGGCCCGGCCTGAAGGGCAGAAAGTTCCACTTGCTGCCGGCGGCTTCCAGCACTTCCAGCGTGTCGATGCCCATGCGCCCAAAAATGACCGCCAGTTCGTTCATCAGGGCGATATTCACATCGCGCTGGGTGTTCTCGATAACCTTGGCGGCTTCGGCCACCCGGATACTGGAAGCCCGGTGGATACCAGCCCTGACCACACTGCCGTAGAGCTGTACCAGCAGGTCGGCTGTGGCGGCATCCGAACCGGAAACGATCTTGGTGATGGTTTCCAGCGTATGTACCTTGTCACCGGGGTTGATACGCTCCGGCGAATAGCCCACCGTGAAATCCTGACCAAACTTCAGGCCGGACTCCCGTTCCAGGATGGGGACGCAGATTTCTTCGGTCAGGCCGGGATAGACCGTGGATTCATAGACCACCACGCAGCCTCGGCTCATGTGCCGCCCCACGGTAGTGCTGGCCCCCACCACAGGGCCAAGATCCGGGGAGCGGTGGGCGTCAATGGGGGTAGGCACGGCCACGATGATGACGGCCGCCTGTCCCAGTTCCTTCGGGTCGCAGGTATAGCACACCCTGGCAGCAGTCAGCCGGGCATCATCTACCTCGCGGGTACGGTCATGCCCGGCCTGTAATTCGGCAATGCGCCCGGCACTGATGTCAAAACCCAGCACCTGCACATGCTGCGAAAGGGCCACGGCCAGTGGCAAGCCCACATAGCCAAGGCCCACCACGGCCACGGGCTGCGTTCCGGCCTTCAGCTCCTCAAACGTGATCATGCGTTACCCCTTTACAAAAACCTGTTTTTCCGTCACCCAAGGGTATGGAATTTGATTTTGATCTCTTTCTGCGGGCCGCAGGGCTGGCCTTTGTACTGGAGGGCCTGTGCTGGGCCGTCTTTCCCGCCGGGATGCGCCGGGCCATGCTGGCCCTTGCCGACAGCCCGGAACAACAGCTCCGGCTGGCGGGCCTTGCGGCCATCGGCTTTGGTCTGCTGGTTATCAGCCTGACCCGTCTGGGCCTGTAGCCCTGCCGACACCCCATCCCAGGCTCAGACGCCCCCCTGCTCAGTCGCTGGCCTTTTCTCCCACATGCAGACAGACGATGCCTGATGTCAGCTTGCGGTGCCATGCCCTGGCAAAACCGGCAGCGCGCATTTCGTCCTCAAGGGCGCGGGCAGCCGGGAAGGCGCAAATGGTATCCGCCAGATAGCTATAGGCCCCGGCATCCCGCGAAAAGACGCGCCCTATCTGTGGCAGTACCCTGTTCAGATAAAAATTGTACAGCCCGCCCCAAATACGTTCCTGCCCTGAGCCAAATTCCAGGATACAGGCCCGGCCTCCGGGGCGCAGCACCCGCAGCATCTCTGCCCAGGCGGCCTCACGCGGGATAATGTTGCGGATGCCAAAGGCAATGGTGATGCAGTCCACCGAGGCAGCAGACAGGGGCAGCCGCTTGGCATCGGCAGCCACGGGCAGGATGCGGGAGACGTTCTCTCCCTTGAGCTTGCGCCGCCCCAGTGCCAGCATGGGCGGGCAAAAATCCAGCGCAGGGACTGTCACCTGCGGATGGCGACGCCGTACGGCCAGGGAGACATCCAGTGTGCCAGCGGCCAGATCCAGCACCACATTGCCCGTGCCGGGCGTTACGGCATCGGCCAGTATTTTGCGCCAGTACTGGTCAATACCCAGGCTCAAAAGGCGATTGAGCAGATCATAAAAACGGGCAATGCGCCCAAACATGCCCGCCACGGCAGCATCGTGCGCACCCTGCCCGGCCCCCCCGCCAGCAGAGTCCCCCTGCCGTGCATCCTGCCTGCTGCTCACGCCTTATCCCCTGTGCCGCACCCCTCACGGATGGCATCGCGCACTACCCGGTACACCGCGGGAAAGATTTCGGCAAAGTTGCCGGGGGAGACCGTGCGGGTCTCAATGAACTTTGCGGTCAGCTCCTTGGCGACCTGCAAGGCTTCTTTACAGTCCTTGTCCATACAGCGATCCTTTTATCCCTTCTGGCAGGGACAGGGGATGCCCCAGCGCGGCCAGCATGACGGCCAGCGCGAACAAAAACCCGCCCCTTGGGGAATGGCCGCACGCCCCACAACGGGTCTGCGCCGGGACGGGAAAAGAAACGGAAACCACAGCCCCCGCCCCTTTTGTTTAACTTTTGTGCCAATGCCTGGCATGAGGATATGCCTTCCCCCCAGGCTTGGCAAGCCGGGCAACAATCGCTAGACCCCGGCCGGATCTTCCAGAAGGCGGGCTATCTCTTCGCGCAGGATGCGCGCAGCAGCAGCCGCAGCAGCCTGTTCCACATCCTGACTGAAGCGTGCCTCCAGCGCGGCAAGACGCTCTTCTACATCTGCCGTACGCTGTTTGGCTGCTTCCAACTCTTCCAGGCGTGCCCTCACGCCTTCTGCCCCTTCGGCGGCACTGCTTTCTGCCATTTCCAGCGTGGCAAGGCGTTCCTCAAGTCCAGCCATGCGCTGGCTGGTAGCTTCCAATGCGGCAAGGCCTTCTTCCAAACGTTTTTCAAGGACTGCGGCCTGTTCCGTCACTTGCTCTGCCGTTTGCGCCACAGTCTGTTCAAGTTGCTCTACAGTCTGACGGGAGGCATCTCCGGTCGCCTCCAACGCGCTCAGGCGGTCTTCCAGGGTCGTCAGGCTCTGGCTGGCCCCTTCCAGCGCGGCGAGGCGTTCTTCCAGTGCGCTGACGCGTCCGGAACGCTCCTCTGCGGCAGCAAATCCTTCTTCCAGCCCTGCCACGCGCCGGGCAACATCCTGCACATTTGCTTCCGCAGCGTCCAGCCGGGCAAGCAGGGCAGCCCAGTCTTCTGCCAAAACCGCCGGGGCCACAGGCGCGACAGCTTCTGCTGCCGGGACAGTGGCAGGGCTTGGGACAGAAGCGGGCGAGGAGCTTTCGGGCACAAGAGCTTCCGCCACGGGAGCAGAGGCAGCGACAGCAGCACCTGAAAGCTCTGCTCCGGCAGCCTGGTCTCCTCCAGCCGAGGCCGGGGCAGCAGCCCCAGGCATATCTGTGCCCAGCAGGGAATCCAGCTCATCCACTTCCAGCCCGGCATCATCAGAAGCGGCAGGGCTGGCCGCAGCTACGGCAGCGTGTTCTGCCTCCGGCTCGGACGCCATCCCGCCCAGGCCTATATCGCCCAAAAGAGCATCCAAATCATCGTCAGCAACGTCTGCCGCCGGACTTGCAGCCGAGGCAGGAGCAACAGGTGCAGCCTGCGGCTGGCCCAGGCCCATATCCCCCAGGAGGGCGTCAAGGTCGTCCGTACCCATCCCGCTCCCGCCAGCCTGTGACGCGGCTGCGGCGGGCGCGGGCTTCACGTCAGGCGCAGCACCGCCCAGTCCCATGTCTCCCAGAAGGGCATCAAGGTCATCAGGGGCTGCGGCTGCTGCCGGACTGCCCGAAGGTGCAGCCGGGGCAGGAGCAACAGGTGCAGCCTGCGGCTGGCCCAGGCCCATATCCCCCAGGAGGGCATCAAGGTCGTCCGTGCCAGTCCCGCTCCCACCAGCCTGTGGCGCGGCTGCGGCGGGCGCGGGCTTCACGTCAGGCGCAGCACCGCCCAGCCCCATGTCTCCCAGAAGGGCATCAAGGTCATCAGGGGCTGCGGCTGCTGCCGGACTGCCCGAAGGTGCAGCCGGAGCAGGAGCAGGCTTTGGTGCAGAGGGGGTCGCCGGGCTGTCTGCCAAGCCAAGGTCACCCAGCAGGGCATTGAAGTCAGCCTCCTGCCCGCTTTCGCCGCCCACGGGGGCGGGCTGTCCCTGTGCCAGCAAGTCATCCAAAATGGCAGTATCATCGGCCGGTGCAGGTTGTGACGCGGGTGCGGGTTTGGGGCTTGCCGCAGGAGCTGCGCCCATGCTGTTGAGGATCTCGTCCACTGCGCTGTCCACCTCCGCATCCAGACTGGCTGCCGGGGCAGGCCGCTGTGGCTGCTGCGGGATATTGAGGGAATCCAGCAGTCTGTCCACTCCGCCCAAATCATCCCCGGTATCGCTGGCGGACTGGACACCAGCCTGGGCGTCTGCTCGGGCATCTGCCTGCCCGCTGCCGCCCGTCATCTGTGCCAGCAGGGCGTCAATCTCGGCACTGTCCTGCATGGCTGCCTTGTCGTTAAGCCCGCGCATATGGCTGCCAAGGTCGGCTTCTGCTGGCGCAAACGCCGCGCTGTTGGCCCCTTTTTCAATAAGTTCCGTCAGCTCGATGATATCGTCATTGGCCCGGCCCGGCCCGGAACCTCCGCCCGCCTGTGCAGGGGCGGCCTGTACAGGCGCGGCAGGGCGTGCAGCAACAGGGGGAGTCTGCGGCGTCGTTACACCCAGCAAGGCATCCACGTCCACATCTGCACTACCGCTGGCGGCAGGCTGCTGCCCACCCTGTGCCAGCAGGTCGGACAAAATATCATCTCCTCCCGGCAGGGACGCGCCCGCAGACTGGGCCGGCACACTGCCCTTATCACCCAGCGCATCCAGGCCACCCATGCTGTTGAGCACTTCATCCACGGCAGAATCCAGCTCCGCGTCAGGTGTGGACGCGGCAGGGCTGGCGTGGGCAGGACGCTGCGGCATATCCAAGGAATCCAGCAGCTTATCCATATCACCCATGCCGGTCATGTCCAGTTGCTCGTGGGGGTCAACACGGTGTCCGTCCTCAGGTTCACGTCCCAGACCGTCCACCACCCCGCTGCCATCCACGACAGAACCGGCCTGGCCGCTACGATTTTCCATCTGCTCCAGCAGGGCATCGATCTCGGCACTGTCCTGTGGCACGGACGTCCCGGTACGGGACGGGGCAGCATCTCCCCCTGTTCCGAGCAGTTCGGCAAGATCGAGAATGTCTTCACCTGATGCGCCACTCTTTGTGCCAGCCATGTGAACCTCACGGGGTTGACGATGCTATAGCGTATGGGGCTGCTGCGGCAGGCCGCGCCTCTGCCCATGTCTGCTTTTGTAAAAATGACAGAAGACAATAACAGGTTATGGATTCAGACGCAAATCCGGCTCTACCCTTTTCTGTGGCACAGAAAAGGGCGCGGCCCAAACCGCGCCCCAGACTGAAGGCATCGTTATTCCACAACGTTTGTCGGTGGATATGATAGCCCCGACAAGGACAAGTATTCTCTACGGGTGACACTTGGACTTGGCACAGCCGGTCAGTTCCTTCTTTTTGTCGGGCTGCTCGGCCACCAGCTTGAGGTGACAGGACATGCAGGTTTCTTCCTTCATGCCTGTGCGGGTATGCACAACGGCATACAGACTTTTGCTGCCCTTTTTGGCGGTGAGGTCATCATGGCAGCCAGCAGTGCCGCATTTCTGGAAATTGGCCTTGTCGTCCACCTTGTGGTGGCACACCACGCAATCCACCTTCTGGTGGGTGGAATGGTTAAAGATAACCGTCTTTTTGGCCCCCTTGAACTCCAGGGGCTTGTCCGGCACGGCAGGCTGGGAGGCCAGAGCGGGCACGGCAAGGAGCAGGGTCAACAAACAGGACAGGACAAGACTCTTTTTCATGGTTTTCCTCCTGAAAACTGTCACCGTGCAGGGCCAGCATCCATAATGCGGCCTCTCAGCCCGGACTGTCTTGAGCCTAGACCTCTGTCCGTCCCATGTCAACGGGAGGAGAAGATATTTGTTCTATGTATGTTTGGAGGACTCATAAAATCATTGACAAAGCCCTCTATTCCCGACTAAGTAAAAACTACACTTTTAATTGGTGGAGAAACTATGTATCTCCCCAGAACTCTTGAAAAAAGTGTTCTAACATTCAGCGATTCCTTCCCTGTTTTGCTCGTGACCGGGCCTCGTCAGGTGGGTAAGACGACCATCTTTCAGGTCTGGGGGGCAAAAGAAAGTCAGCCAGTGGCACGCTGCTGGTTGACGCACTTCTGACACAAAGGAGCGGACATGGCGAACATCCTGATTATCGGCGCGGGTGGCGTGGGCAGCGTGGTAGCCCACAAGTGTGCGCAGGCGGCCAGGGCCACAGGCGTTTTTGACTCCATCACCCTTGCCAGCCGTCGCCGGGAACGCTGCGATGTTGTGGCCCGTAGCGTCAGGGAGCGTACCGGCTTTGAGATGCCCACGGCGCAGGTGGACGCCGACAACGTGCCGGAACTGTGCGCCCTGCTGCGCGAGGTCAAACCCGACATGGTGCTGAACCTGGCCCTGCCCTATCAGGATCTGCACATCATGGATGCCTGCCTTGAATGTGGCGTCCACTACCTTGATACCGCCAATTACGAACCGCTGGACACCGCCAAATTCGAGTACAAGTGGCAGTGGGCCTATCAGGAGCGTTTTCGTCAGGCAGGGCTCACAGCCCTGCTGGGTTCGGGCTTTGACCCCGGCGTGACCAACGTTTATGCCGCCTGGGTACTCAAGCACGAGCTGGATGAAGTCCATGTGCTGGACATTATTGACTGCAATGCGGGCGACCACGGCCAGCCCTTTGCCACCAACTTCAACCCGGAAATCAATATCCGCGAGGTCACGGCCCGTGGCCGCTACTGGGAACGTGGCGAATGGGTGGAGACTGACCCCCTTTCCTGGTCCATGGACTTTGACTTCCCGGACGGCATTGGCAGCAAAAAATGCTACCTCATGTACCATGAGGAGCTGGAATCGCTGGTGCAGAATCTGAAGGGCATCCGGCGCGCCCGCTTCTGGATGACCTTTTCCGACAACTACCTGAACCATCTCAAGGTGCTGGGCAATGTGGGCATGACCCGCATCGACCCTGTGCGCTTCCAGGGGCAGGATATTGTGCCCATCCAGTTCCTTGCAGCCCTGCTGCCCGACCCATCCTCCCTTGGCCCGCTGACCAGGGGCAAGACCTGCATCGGCAACCTGATGCGCGGCGTCAGGGATGGGCAGGAAAAGACGGTCTATATCTACAATGTCTGCGACCACGAGGCGTGCCATGCGGAGGTCGGTTCCCAGGCCATTTCCTATACCACGGGCGTGCCAGCCATGATCGGGGCCAAGATGATGATGGAAGGCAAGTGGCTCGTCCCCGGTGTCTGGAATATGGAACAGATGGATCCTGACCCCTTCATGGCCGACCTGAATGTCTATGGCTTGCCGTGGCAATGTGTGGAAGTCAAGTGAGCCAGACTCTCGAATATCTGTTGGGGGGGGCCTGCACGGCCCCCTCGGCCTGTTTTGTACTAGACGCCCCCAGACTGCGGGATAATGCCGCCATCCTGGCTGAGGTGCAAAAGCGCAGTGGTGCGCGGATTTTGCTGGCCCTCAAGGGCTTTGCAGCCTGGGCCTGTTTCCCGCTCCTCTCACGGGCCGTGGGCACAGGCCCCCTCTGGGGAACCTGTGCCAGCTCCGTGGATGAGGCCCGCCTTGGCCGCGAGGAATTTGGCGGCGAGGTACACGCCTTTGCCGCTGCCTGGGACAGAGAGGAGGTTGAGGCCCTGTTGGGCCTTGCCGATCATATCGTGTTCAATTCCCTGCCTCAGTGGCGACTGTTCCGCCCGCGAGTGGAAGCCCACAATCAGGCCGTGGCAGCCGGCAGGGCACAGCGGCAGGTCAGTTGCGGGCTGCGCCTCAATCCCGAACACTCCGAAGGCGCGACAGCCATCTACAATCCCTGTTCGCCGGGTTCGCGTCTGGGTATTCGCCCCCATCAGATGGAGGCGGACGGGCTTGAAGGGATTTCCGGCCTGCACTTCCATACCCTCTGTGAGCAGGGGGCAGATGCACTGGCCCGCACCCTTGATGCGGTGGAGGCCAGGTTCGGGACATTCCTGCCGGGCTGCCAGTGGATAAACATGGGCGGCGGCCATCACATCACCAAATCTGGCTATGATCTGGATCTGCTCTGCGACTGTCTCACCCGCTGGCGGCAACGCTATCAGGCCCGGATCTATCTTGAGCCAGGCGAGGCCGTGGCCCTCAATGCCGGTTGGCTTGTGGCCACGGTGCTGGATGTGGTCATGGCCGATGTGCCCGTGGCCATCCTGGATGTATCGGCTGCCTGCCATATGCCCGATGTACTGGAAATGCCCTATCGCCCGGAGGTGTTCTACAGCGGTCCTGCCGGGGTTGAACGTGCGGGAGACGCTGGCACGGGCTGGACGTGCCGCCTGGCTGGCAAATCCTGTCTGGCCGGGGATGTTATTGGTGAATACGCTTTTGCTGGGCCGCTTGTGCCGGGCCAGCGGCTGGTATTTGGCGATATGGCCATTTACAGTATGGTCAAAACAACCACCTTCAACGGTCTGCGACTGCCCTCCATCGGCATTTGTGATGCGGACGGAGGGGCAATATCCTTCAGGCTGCTGCGACAGTTTGGCTACGAAGATTTCAGGAACAGGCTGTCCTGATGGGATATGCCGCTCCCTTCCAGAGGCACTTTGCGCCAGTGGGATTGCTCTAAGGGTTCTCATGTGGACAAATTTGCCGCTTTGCTCTTGTTGACATCCTATCCAGTGGTATCGTTCCTCGCTATAGCGGAGAGATTTTGCCGCTTTTGATAAAATTTCTCAGTATTTTCTAGACTTTTTCAAGATTTCTCTTCCCCTCCTGTTCAATGGCACTCATTTTGCTAGAAAGGGTCGCGAGTACCCATAGTGGAAAATTCAGCCGTTGCATTTTGGAGGAAGCTGTGAACACCAACAGCGAAACGCACCTCGCCAGTATGTTGCATATGCAGATAGGGAATGACCCCATACAGGACTGTCCCCAAAAAGCTGCATATCAACCCCGTCTGCACGATATGGCAGAACAGTTTTTACCTGACGTGGATCGAGACTATCTTGAGATGCGGCTCAACTCCATGCAAGAAACCTTTATGGCTCTTTTAAGCCAGAAGATGACAACAGCTAACCTTTCTTTCACAGAACGCTTGCATATTTTTATCGGAGAGGGAGGACGCCTGATCATTGAGGGCAGCGACAGCGATACGGACAAACTTGGCGAGCTGCTTTCCACCTGCCCCGAAATACAGCTGCATTTCTACGAGATGGCGGCACTTGCCATGCTGGTACATGGTCTTGACATAGTCTGCCGCGCACATGCGAGCCTGTTGCAGGCTGGAGGCAATCCAGATGCAGGGCTGTTAGGGCGATACCACATGTGCCTGAAGGGTTCCCTCTCACATTTCTATGTCCGTTGACGCTTGCCAAGCCAGGTTTGGAGGCTTACTATCTAGTATGGATTTAGGGGGCGCACTGGTTTCGACGTGGATGTGGAAGCCGGAGTGGCAGGCCGAGGCGCCGCTGGCCTCGTAAAAAGCGGCAACAAAGTAATTGCCAACAACGATTACGACTACGCTTACGCTGCCTAGTCAGCGAGGCAACTGACCGCAACAGTCGGTCACGTCGCAAGGGATGACGCCTGATACTCTCTTGTGGCGACATGTATCAGGCTGGCGAAAACCGGTGCCTGCCGGGGTTTTTTCGTGAGATTGTGACCGGTGGGCTGGTTGTGCTGTGCCTGTTCGGGGGCTAGCAGCATGGCAAGATATAAACCCGGACTAAGCCTGTAGATGCTTCGCGTGGAATGTTCGCGGACGGGGGTTCGATTCCCCCCGCCTCCACCAAACTAAAAAATCAGGAAGTCCCACAAAGTCTAAAAA
>JAFQED010000060.1 GCA_017415765.1 Desulfovibrio sp.
AGGCCGCCTTTTGTACGTCCGATACATCGGGAAAGGCCCCTTTTTTCAGCAGACTTGCTGCTGTCCTGTGGGCCTTGAGATGAGTTGAGTCAATCATCAATCGTGTTGTGGAGCCATTTTGCTCAACAAGCTCAGCAAAAATCCTGTTGAAGACACCCATTCGGCTCCAGCGGATGAAGCGATTATAGAGAGTTTTGTATGGCCCATACTCACGAGGGGCATCCTTCCATTGCAGACCCTGCTTGATAACATAAATAATTCCGCTGACGATACGTCTGTCATCGACTCTTGGAACCCCATGAGAACGGGGAAAATAGCACTTGATCCGGTCAATCTGCTCTTGGGAAAGATAAAAAAGTTCTTTCATTGTACCCTCCTTGGCTCACGATAAGAACTTTTTTCCTTTTTGACAATTAACGAGTCCTGACCCTAAACTTTTAATGCCTCCTCCTTCATGCGATTGCCTTGATTGCCCTGGCTCCCATACTGGACAGATTTGCCAAAACAGTATAGCATACTAAAAGAGTGGAAAATTTTTGCGCCACTGGCATTAGCTGTCCGCACAGGGGCAGCAGCGCAGTGCAGCACCTGAGCGGCAGCAGACGGTGAAAACATGTTCACAACAGATGAGCTTGTTGTATATCCAGCCCAGGGCGTGGGCAAGATAGAGGGTATAGACTGCAAAGATATAGGCGGTGTTGCCTGTGAATTTTATGTTGTACGCATCCGGGGCAACAACATCACACTGATGGTACCTGTAAGTAATGCCGCGCATGTGGGCTTGCGGCATCTTGTCACGGCAGAAAAAGCCCAGGCCATCCTCGACAGTCTGCGAGCTGGTACGCAAAAAACGGTTCATCCCGGGCAAAACTGGAATCGCCGCTTTCGGGAGTATTCTGAACGGCTCAAAAGCCCTGACCTTGCCGAGGTCATGGAAGTCCTGCGCGAACTGCTGATCGTCGGGCGCGCCAAGGAACTCTCCTTTGGTGAACGCCGCTTGCAAGAGCAGGCCATGAACCTTGTCAGTGGGGAGCTGGCCGAAGTTCTCAACCTGTCTGAAGCTGACCTGCGTAACGAATTGCATGAGATATATGCGCCATCCCCCTCTGTTACAACGTAAGGCCGCAAAACAACACTAAAATTTTTTCTTGCCACAGCACACAAGATGCGCTAAAGGCATGGGGACATTTCTTTTTGTCTCTCCATGCTTCCTGTCGTGTACGGCATTGTAACCGTGTCGTAAATGCCCACCAACAACATTGGATTATTATGCGTAAGAAGAAAGTGACGCCAGCCCTGTCGAATGACAGTGCCATGAGCCTTACAGACCTGAAAACCCGCAGTATGCAAGAGCTGATGGAGCTTGCGGAACAATACGAAATTGAAAACGCCAGCTCCATGCGCAAGCAGGAACTCATCTTTGCCCTGCTTTCGACCTGCGCCTCACAAAACGGCGTCATCTACGGGGATGGCGTGCTGGAAATCCTGCCCGATGGCTTTGGTTTTTTGCGCTCCCCCCTGTGCAGCTATATGCCCGGCCCGGACGACATCTATGTTTCTCCATCGCAGATCCGGCGTTTTTCGCTGCGAAAAGGGGATATCGTTTCTGGGCAGATCCGCCCCCCCAAAGAAGGGGAACGCTATTTTGCCTTGCTCAAGGTAACAGAAATAGGCTTTGAACCCCCAGAAAACGCCAAGAATCTCGTCCTCTTCGACAACCTCACCCCCATCTATCCCGACCAGCAACTGGTTATGGAGAACGGCGACAAAAATCTTTCCAACCGGGTGATCGACCTGATGGCCCCCATCGGCTGTGGCCAGCGCGGCACTATTGTGGCCCCGCCCCGCACCGGCAAGACCATCCTGCTGCAATCCCTGGCCAATGCCATCAACGCCAACAATCCCGATGTCTATCTCATCGTCCTGCTGATTGACGAGCGGCCGGAAGAAGTGACAGACATGGAGCGCACTGTCAAAAAGGCAGAAGTCATCAGCTCCACCTTTGACGAACCGCCACAACGCCATGTGCAGGTTTGTGAAATGGTGCTGGAGAAAGCCAAACGACTGGTGGAACGCAAACGAGACGTGGTCATTCTGCTGGATTCCATCACCCGCCTGGGTCGGGCTTACAATGCCGTGACGCCCTCCTCTGGCCGTGTGCTTACCGGCGGGCTGGATGCCAATGCCCTGCAACGCCCCAAACGCTTTTTTGGTGCTGCCCGCAATATAGAAGAAGGTGGCAGCCTGACCATAATTGCCACGGCACTTATTGACACTGGTTCCCGCATGGACGAAGTTATTTTTGAAGAGTTCAAGGGAACCGGCAATATGGAAATCTATCTGGATCGCCATCTTTCCGAAAAGCGTGTCTTCCCGGCCATTGACATCAACCGCACAGGCACCCGCAAGGAAGACCTGCTCCTGCCCGATGAGGTACTCAACCGGGTCTGGATACTCCGTAAAATTCTGGCCCCCATGTCGCCGCTGGACAGCATGGAATTTTTGCTGGACAAGATGCGCGGAACAAAATCCAACAAGGATTTTCTCAACGCCATGGGCAAATAAGTCACTTCAGGCAGGATGCAAGGGTGAAAATAGCAAGGGCCTCCGACAATGTCGGAGGCCCTTGCAGTATCTGGACAAATATCTGCGGTGCTAGACCAGAGCCTTCACTGCGGCAAGGGCGGCATCATAGTCAGGTTCGCTGCTCACTTCAGGCACGATCTGGCTGTAGGCCACATTACCATCCGCGTCCAGCACAAAGATGGCACGAGTCAGCAGACGCAGCTCCTGGATGAGCACGCCGTAGTCCTTACCAAACTGGGCTTCCTTATAGTCGGACAGGCTCTGCACGGCAGCCACACCAGCAGCACCGCACCAGCGGGCCTGGGCAAAGGGCAGGTCACAACTGACAGCCAGGATCTGCACCTTGTCGGAAAGCTGCGCGGCTTCGCTGTTGAAGCGGCGCACTTCCATGTCGCAAACCGGCGTATCCAGCGAGGGCACGCAGAGCAGCACCAGCACCTTGCCCGCATAGTCCTTGAGGCTGCGAGGGCTGAGGTCATTGGCCACAAGGGCAAAATCGGGGGCCTTCTGGCCCACGGCAGGCACCTGACCTACGAGATGGAGGGGAGCACCCTTGAATGTAACAGTATTCATAACAACTCCTTGTGAGTATCATATTGAGGAGCTAGAGATTGGACAAAAAAGTCCTTCTTGTCAAGAATGATTTTTATCAGCAGAGGTAAGCGCGTGAAGCAGCTTACTCCCAGACAAGGGCGCACCACTCGCCTTGCAGTACGGAACGCGGTTCGGGCAGTCCCTCTGTCCTGTAGGCGGCAATAACGCCTGCGGCCTGAATTTCCAGCAGGCCAGACAACACAAGACATCCCTCCTCTGCCACTGCGGCCCGTATTTGCGGGGCCATCTCAGTCAGCGGTCGGGCCAGAATGTTGGCAAGCACCAGGTCAAAACAACGCCCTGCAGCCCCATCCACACTGCCTGTGGCCAGCTCAAAGCCCTCCACCTTGTTGAGAGCGCGGTTCTCCACAGCATTGCCCACTGCCAAGGGGTCAATATCCAGTCCAAGGCCGTGCAGGCCGCTCTTGCAGCAGCCGATACCCAGCACACCGGAACCTGTGCCCAAATCCAGAAAACTCTGTCCGGCCCTGATACGACCACTATCCAGAAGCTCACTGACTACCGAAAGGCACAAGGCTGTCGTGGCATGATGCCCCGTGCCAAAGGCACTCTTGGGTTCGATCAGGATGGGAGTGCGGCCGGGAAAATCCTTTGTATCCGCCAACCACGGTGGCAGGACAACAAAACGGCTGCCGCAGGGCACTGGCGTAAAAAACTGCCGCCACGCTGCAAGCCAATCCTGCGCCTCTACCCTTTCCAACACATAGCGCGCAGCGGGGGCAACTGCCCATAAGGTATTTTGGAGCTGCACGAGCCAGTCTTCCTGCTCGCAATGCAGACGAAAGAGCATCTGGCCCGTGGGGAGGCTCTCCTCTTCCCAGCCATACACGGCATGCAGGGCCAGATGCCCGGCAAGCAAGTCAAAATCTGCTTCTTCAGCCAAAATATCCAGACGGAACAATGTATCCATACCCTATCCTGCCAGCCTGTAACTGGCCCTGTTTGCCAGAATATTATTTTGATTATAGATGACTGTTGCCAAGACAATGTTCCTAGTGCATTTTTTGATTGAAACACTCTGCGTTTCAATCGTCACGCTGCCTACGCTTCGCGGGAAAAGCGCGGTTTTCCCGCTTGCTTACGGCGCGGGCGTCCGCTCTCGCGTCCGCCAGAGCGACTGCCATTTTCAATGGCATTTCGCTCTAAAAAAGCTGTCCCTTAGCCAGCCGGTGCAAAAGCAACAGCACATCCTGACCCAGAAAGAGCCAGAGAGCCGCCAGCAGCAGTGCCAGAAAACAATACTCCCCCAGGCTGCCTGTGCTGCACAGTTTGAAGGAAAACCGCCCCTTGCGGGAAAAGGGATGCCACGGCACACCCTGCGGCGTCAGCATATCCAGCAGGACATGGCTTGCCGCCCCAAAGGCCAAGCCGCTGAGTGCCGCCTTGATCGGAGGGGACACAGGCAGGGCCAGGACAGCCAGAAATATGACCAGCCACCAACCCAGCCAATGACTTGTCCCACGGTGGATACGGTTGAAGACCCGTTGCCGCCCACGGGCCGTAGGGGCAAGGCCCGCCACACGCTGATCCAGAACGTCCGGTAGAATAGCCCCGAAACAGGCCGCAGCTATCCCTGCCGGTGGCAAATGCAGGGCCAGTCCCAGCCCCACGGCTGCCGCCTGATGGGTCATCCACTTCATGGGCTAGCCGCCGAGATAGGCTTCCTTGACCCTGGGGTTTTCCAGCAGTTCGCGCCCCGGCCCTTCCAGTACCACCCTGCCCACTTCAAGGATATAGGCATAGTGCGCTACAGACAGGGCGGCAAAGGCGTTTTGCTCTACCAGCAGTACGGTTTTGCCCTCGGCATTGATGCGCTTGATGATGGAGAAAATCTCCTGCACCAGCAGGGGCGCGAGGCCAAGGGAAGGCTCATCCAGCATCAGCAGGTCGGGCCGGCTCATCAGGGCACGCCCCACGGCCAGCATTTGCTGTTCCCCGCCCGAAAGGGTGCCACCCTTCTGCCAATACCGCTCCTGCAAACGCGGAAAGAGCGAATAGACCCACTCCAGGTCAGCTGCAATACCATCCCTGTCAGTGCGGGAATACGCCCCAAGCCGGAGGTTCTCCTCCACGGTCAGATGCGGCAGGATACGACGCCCCTCAGGCGAAAGAGCAATACCCCGGCGCACCATGTCCTCCGGCTTCAGGCCCATAAGTGAAACAGGGCTGTCCCCCTCATGCCGGGTCAGCAAAATATCGCCAGTCACACTTTTGTTCAGACCGGCGATGGAGCGGATAATACTGCTTTTGCCCGCGCCATTGGCCCCGATCAGGGTCACAATACTGCCCCGCCTGATGTGCAGGCTTGCGCCCTGCACGGCCTGGATGCCGCCATAGCGCACATGCAGGTCACGAATCTCAAGCATCTTGCACCGCCATGTCTTCTCCCAGATAGGCACGGATAACCACCGGATTGGCACGGATGGCATCAGGCCCGCCCTCTGCTATCAACGCGCCGTATTCCATGACCCAGATATACTGGCAAACGCCCATGACTACCTTCATGTCATGCTCTATGAGCAGGATCGTCAGGTCAAACTCATCGCGGATATGCCCGATGAAGTGCATCAGCTCAAGGCTTTCCTGCGGGTTCATGCCAGCGGCAGGTTCATCCAGCAGCAGCAGGCGCGGCTCTGTAGCCAGAGCCCGCGCGATTTCAAGGCGGCGTTGCGCCCCGTAGGGCAAACTGCCGGCCTTTTCGTCCAGATGTGCCCCAAGGCCCACGCGCTCGGCCAGCCGTCGGCTTTTTTCCACAATGGCGTCTTCCTCGCGCCAATAGGCGGGCAGTCCCAGCGGGGCCATCCACCACGGGCAATGACGGCGCACATGGCAGCCCACCATGATGTTTTCCTGCACGGTCATGGCCTGGGAAAGCCGAATGTTCTGAAAAGTGCGGGCCATACCCAGACGGCAAATTTCACTGGGCTTGCGCCCCTTGATACTTTGACCGTCAAAAGTAACATCCCCTTCCTGTGGCGTATAAAAGCCGCTCAAGACGTTGAAGGCCGTAGTTTTGCCCGCGCCGTTAGGGCCGATGATACCCGCAATGGCCCCCCTGGGCACGGCAAGGCTCAGTTCGCTCACAGCAGTAACACCGCCAAAGCGCATGGTAACGTCACGGGCAAGCAAGAGAGCTTGCGACGGGTCAGGCTGTGTGGGCAAAGGAATCTTACTCATGCCTTACCCCTCCCCAGCCATGCGGCCATGCTCTTCCATGTCAGCTCACGTGTGCCCATGATGCCTTCACGCCGATACAGGATGATGGCCAGCAATACCAGCGAAAAGACCACCATCCGCATCCCCGGAATCCCCGGCAGCTCAAAAAGCCCAAAATCCATCGGCTCTTCAATGGCGCGCAGCCATTCCAGCAAAATGGTGATGACCGTTGCGCCCAGCACGCTGCCCGTCAGGGAGCCAAGCCCCCCAGCCACCACAAACATCAGTACGTTGAAGGTCAACAAGAAGTTGAACATCTTGGGGTCAATGGTGGACAGGTGGCTGCCCAGCAAGGCCCCACCCACCCCGGCAAAAAAAGCCCCCACACAAAACGAAAGCACCTTGTAGCCAAAGACATTGATGCCCATGACATTGGCCGCGATTTCATTGTCGCGGATGCAGCGCAGCACATTGCCAAAGTTGCCATAGACCAGCCGGGCCAGCACGATCAGGGTAAAAAGCGTCCAGCCGTAGCAGGAAAGCAGACTGGCATGTTCCGGTATGCCCTTGATGCCCAGTGAACCGTTGGTGATGGCCGTAGCGTTGACGATGAGCACCCGGATTATCTCTGCAAAGCCCAGGGTCGCGATGCCAAGATAGTCATCGCCCAAGCGCAGCACAGGCACGGCAATGATCACCGCAAAGATGGTTGCTACAAAACCGCCGGCCAGCACCGATACCCAGAAGGGTGTGAACAGTTCCGAAAATGGCCAGATGATGGGTTCCAGTATCCACATCATCTCCTTTTGCGCCGGGTCAAGGATGCACAGGGCCGAAACATAGGCCCCAATGGCAATGAAACCGGCATGGCCCAGGGAAAAAAGCCCGGTGAAACCGTAAATCAGGTTCAGCGACAAGGCCAGGATGATGTTGATAAAGATGAGCCGGGCAATATAGAGCTGATAGTCACCCAGGAAGGATTCTGCCTGCCAGAGCAGCCCGCCAAAAAGCAGCATGACTGCAATGTTGAGGAGTGTCGTGCGGTCAGAGCGCATCAGATCTTCTCCTCCATTTTTTCGCCCAGAAGGCCGGTTGGCTTGAAGAGCAGTACCAGCACCAGCAAGATGAAGGCAAAGGCATCGCGATAGCCGGAAAGCTCCGGCATAAAGGCCACGGTCATGATTTCCACAAAGCCAAGGGCCACACCGCCGATGACTGCCCCCTGGATGGAGCCGATACCACCAAAGACTGCCGCAATAAACGCCTTGAGTCCCGGCATGATGCCCATATACGGGTGTACCTGCGGATAGCGCAAAGCCCACATGATCCCCGATGCCGCAGCCAGTGCCGAACCAATGCAGAAGGTCAGGGCTATGATGTTGTCCACCTTGACGCCCAGCAGACGGGTCGTTTCAATGTCCTTGGAGATGGCACGCATGGCAAGGCCGGGCTTGGTCTTGTAGATAACCCAGAGCAAGATGCCCACCAGAATAATGGTCATGCCCGGCACAAAGGCTGTCAGCGGCAAGATCCGAAGGCCACCTATCTGCCATTCTGCCACCAGCCACTCCGGCTGAAGCACGGGGCGGGGCTGCCCGGTAAAGACCACCACAGCCAGACTTTCGATAAAAAATGAGACGGCAATGGCACTGATAAGGGCAGAAATGCGCGGCGCATCCCGCAGGGGACGGTAGGCCACGCGCTCTATGACCACCCCCAGTACGCTGGAACCCACAATGGCCATAACCGCAGCAATACCCCACGGCCAGCCAAAGGCAAAGGTGCCAAAAAAGACAAAATACGCGCCCACCATCAGGATGTCGCCGTGGGCAAAATTGATAAGGCGCAAAATGCCATAGACCATGGTGTAGCCTATGGCTATCAGCGCATAGAGCGACCCCAGGGTAAGGGCATTAAAAAAATGCTGCAAAAACATCTCAAGGCTCATGGACACCTCTGAAGCAAGGCGGCCCGCATATGGGCCAGTAAGGCCGTGACCCCGCAGCGTACAGACGCCACGGGGCCACTTCAGCATGATAAGTTGTCTACTTGGGCGTCACTTCACCCACATAGACGCGCTTGCCGTCCTTGTACTCAATGATACCCACGGGCATTTCTGCATCGTGGGTAGCATTGATGGAGAGCTTGCCCAGGGCGGTGGGCAGACCCTTGGTTTCGGCCAGGGCCTTGGTGATGGCGGCCGGGTCAGCCGAATTGGCGCGCTTGATAGCGTCCACGATCAGGAAGTAGCTGTTGTAACCCAGGGCACCGTTGACGTTGGTTTCCTTGCCGGGATAGGCCTTCTGCCAGGCTGCGGTAAAACGCTTGGCTTCCTCGCTCATGTTGGCCATCTGCGGGTCATAGGGGAAGGTGGTGTGGAGGAAGCCTTCCACAGCCTTGCCACCGATCTTGACGGTGTCGGGATTGTCCATGGCATCCGCACCCATCAGACGGAAGGTAGCACCCAGTTCACGGGCCTGCTTCATGATGATAGCACCTTCGGCAAAGTAGGCGGGCATAAAGACAATGTCGGGCTTTTTGGCGATCAGATCCGTCAACTGGGCCGTAAAGTCCTGGTCGCCGGAGCTGTACTTGAGGTTGGCCACCACTTCGCCACCCAGCTTCTTGAAGGAGCGGGCAAAGAAGGAGGAAAGGCCCACGGCATAGTCATTGGTCATGTCCATGAGGACAGCGGCCTTTTTCAGGCCAAGGTTCTCAAAGGCATAGGTAGCAGCGGCCGCGCCCTGATAGGGGTCAATGAAGCAGGCGCGGAAGTAATACTTTTTGCCCTGTGTCACCAGCGGATTGGTGCAGGAGGTCCCCACGCCGGGGACTTTGGCCTTTTCGGCCACTTCAGCACCGGCCATGGCCAGAGAAGAACCATACGTCCCAATGAGAGCCACGACCTTGTCGCGCTCTACCAGACGCTTTACGGCGTTGGCAGCTTCGACCTTGTCAGACTTGTTGTCCACCACCACGAGTTCCACGGGGCGATCGAGCACGGTAGGCATTTCCTTGTGGGCCAGTTGCACGCCTTCCAGTTCAAGCTGACCACCAAAGGCATTCTGTCCGGTAAGGGGCAGATAGATGCCAATCTTGATGGGGGTTTTGTCTGCCGCCAGCAAGGGCTGGGCCGCAAAACCCAGTGACAGGGAAAGGATGCCCGCAAGGGCAAGGAGCTTGCCGAATTTCATTCCAAGACCTCCAAAATTGCAGGTTGTTAAGGACAATACCTGAAAACAGGACGCGCAAATATAGCCCACTTGTGGCTTGAGCGCAATTCCTCGTATCGAAATATAGAACAGGCTTATGTATATATTATACTATAGGACATAAACTATAGTATTGACATAGTTCTCTCAGGAGACATATGATATTTCAAAAAAATAAGCTTTTTTATAGATCTAAATTCCATTAAAAATTGAGTTTCATTCTAAGCAACAGCCTGTAAAAATGTTCTCCAAAATTAAAAATCACCATCCCGGAAATGATAATCCCTCCTCCAATAAGTGTAGCACTGTCTGGGATCTCACCGGCAAGTACAAATCCAAAGATACTTGCCAAAAATGGCGTGAGAAACATATAATTACTGACCTGTGCAGTATGCCTTGCCTTTGAAAAGGCTTTTGCCCAGGCAAGATATGCTATGGCACTGGAACCAATACCAAGCACAGCAATATAGACATATTGCACCATTGGCGCATGGGATATTTCACGCATTGCTGCAGGAGCAAAAACAGCAAGCAATATCGTCCCACTCAATATGCTGTAGGTGGTGGTTTCCAAGGCTGTATAGGTTTTTGTCAGTCTTCGTTGGAGGATATTATACAAACTCAAAGAAACAGCAGCCAGCAAAAGCCAGACAACACCTGGGTTGAGCGAGAGTGCATTATCCATCAACGAAATTACAGCAACACCAATAAATTCAACAAAAATAGCAATCCACTGAAATAGCTTCAGTTTTTCATTATACATAAAACAGGCAAACAGTGCTGTGATAACTGGCACTGTAGAAATTATAACACTCCCTGTTGCAGAGGAAACAACAGCCTGACCTGCATTAAAAACAATCATGTAAATAAAAAATCCAAAACATCCAGACAGTATAAATACTGGAATATCATTTTTAGAAGGTAATTTTATTTTGATAAAATATGCAATTACCGCCAATATACAAACAGCTATCACATAGCGTATAAAACCCAGGGAGAATATGGAAAAATGCTGCAAGGCCAATCGCGTCAATACATAGGCAAGTGACCAGAAAACTATTGTTACAAGCGCGTAAGGATGAAAACTATTTCTGAAGCTCATGCCTGCATTCCATGCAATACCTTGATTGCCCAGGTGCAACATCAGGACAGCATCAGCGCATAACGGCCAAACAGGCGGCGGCTTGGTCTGGAAAACCTGTCCCATTCTGCATTCAATTCCAGCCCGGGCACAATGGCCCGCAGCACCGGCAGGTCAAGGTCGGCGCGGGTCAGCTCCACATAGAGCGGCTGTCGACCGTGGGCGGCCAAAAGCTGCTCCAGCAGGCGCACATTAGCCGTAGCCGAACCAAGGTCATAGTCGGGCAAGTCCTCCAGATAGCGGATTGGCAGCCCGGCCAGCCCTGGGCCAGAAGCCTTGCCAAAGGGTGCGGGCTGCGCCCAGACATAAGGCCACGGCGTCTCGGTCAAGGCAGCAAGGGCTGCACGCGGGCCACTCACATTGGCCCCGGTGGCACGGGCAACCTTGCCATCCTGCCCGGTGACAAAACATTGATACACCGGCAGACCAAACTCGGTGGTAATATCCTGGAATTGCACCCGGATGCCGCGGGCCGCGTAGTCATCCAACAAGGCCTGAACACGCGCATCACGACTGGCCAGTGTGAAGCAGCGTGTACGGCTGAAGGGGGTTGTACATTCGGCATCACGTTCAATAATTTCGGTCAGGGCGGCCTGTTTGGCCTCATCCAAGGTATTGCCTGAAGCAAGCCCGGTAGAACCGCCGGCCAAAAAGATACCCGGTTCATCCAGATTACAGAACAAAAAAACAGCCTGTGCCGGAACCAGCACAGAACGCCCGTCCGGTGCAAATGCCGTCAGCCAGTGCAGGGGAGCGTCCGGGCAGGAAGCTTCCACGGGCAGCAGGGCAGGGTCAAGGGCAGTGCGCCCTGTTGCCTCAAGTTCGGCATAGCGCGCCCGCAGCAACGGCAAGGGCATTTTGCGCTGGCATACCTCTTCGTCCGCAATGCTTACATAGGCACTGGCCCGCTCCACGATTTCCATGGCATAGGAGGCGCGGGCCTGCGCCAGTGACAGACCCCGGCCATAGGCTGTTGCCTGTCCGCGCAGACTGTGGCTCAGGCCGCCATTCTGTACCGTCATATCTACCTGCCAGGCCCGCAGCAGAGCGATGGGCGAGAGGGACGCTTCATGCCGCATTTCCGGCCCGGCAATGATGCCATTTTCCATCAGGGCATCAAGGGCTCGCAAAAAGGTTTCCTGCGCCGGGCGACGTTCCTGTTCGGGGTGGCCTTCTGCCCTGACCTGGGCATGAATTTCCGGCAGCAGGGAGGGGCCGGCCGCCAATTTTTCTCCTAAGGCCAGGCTCTCCTCAAAGGGGAAAAGCAGGGGGATCTCTGCTTCGTCCAAACGCGGCAAAGGATGGTGGGCACAGATATTCTCAGCAAAAAGCGTGTTCCAGTCAGCGGCAGTCTGCCAGTCAGCCCGTTGGACAGCCCGCAGATGGATAGCCGGACTGCTCACTGCCAGCCGGGCAGCGGCATCTGCCGGAAAGGACGCACAGACCGAACCCAGTGACGGCAGCAAAAGACTGCATTCCAATAAAATACCAGCCAGGGCCGGGCGCAAGAAGCTGTCCTGCACGGGGTCATAGGCCTGTGCTGCCAAAGCTGCCAGCTCATCGGGCGTTTTTTTACTACACAGGCGCAGGAGATGCTGGTGCAAGAAGTCATCCAGAGGACTTTTTTCCAGCACGGCAAAGGCATCTTCTTCTGCAAGGCTGGCTGGCGGCTCACAGGAAAAATATCCCGTGGTAGCCTGGGTCTCGCTATGGGCGTAAGTGTAGTCAATATGCTGCGGCTCTGGCATGGTGACTCCAACAGCCGGTACAGAGTACAGGCCGAACAGGTATGTAATAAAAAGGGGCAGGCCAAAGCCCACCCCTTGTGCAAACGGATACCGAAGGGCCAAGACCCCGACAGGCGGTATTAACGCTTGGAATACTGGTACCGAGCGCGGGCAGCGCGCAGACCGTACTTTTTGCGTTCCTTCTTGCGGGCGTCACGGGTAAGGAAGCCTGCCTTCTTCAGGATGGGACGCAGGGCCGGATCCACCTGCAATAGAGCGCGGGAAATACCGTGGCGGACTGCTTCGGCCTGACCGGTTACACCACCACCGCACACATTGACGCGGACATCTAGCTTGTCAGCCAGCTTGGCAAGCACCAACGGCTGGCGGATGATCATCTGCAGGGTCTTGCGCGGAAAATAGTCTTCATAGCTGCGGCCATTGACCGTAATGCCGCCAGAGCCGGCATAAAGGCGTGTACGGGCCGTGGCGGTCTTGCGGCGACCGGTGCCGTAATCAAATTTCTCGCTCATGGCGTGTACTCCTTAGTAGGGCAGGTTCAGCGGCTGGGGATTCTGGGCAGTGTGCGGATGCTCCGGCCCGGCGTAGACCTTGAGCTTCTTGAGCATAGCACGGCCAAGACGGTTCTTGGGCAGCATACCGCGCACGGCTGCCATGAGTACGCGGGAAGGCTTGTCGGCCAGCATGTCACCCAGGCTGGTGGTCTTGAGACCGCCTACCCAGCCGGAGTGGCGATAATACTTTTTGTCGGCCATTTTCGCGCCGGTCACCTTGATCTTTTCACAGTTGACCACCACAATAAAATCCCCGTTATCCATGTGCGGGGCAAATTCGGGCTTGTGCTTGCCGCGCAGACGGTGGGCAATCTGGCTGGCCAGACGGCCCAGAATCTGATCCTGGGCGTCAACCACAAACCACTGGCGGTCGATGTCTTTGGGGGTGGGGCTGAACGTCTTCATCAGAAAGAACTCCTCATGCTGCACGGGCAGCAAAAATATACAGCCTGTCAGGGCTGGGGAAACTCGTCCAGCGTCGCGCCGTCTAACGGGGTGGCGGCAGGAACACTGCAAAGGTGGTTTACATACTCCAAAGCTGTACGACTGTCAAGCCAGCCGCAGCCAAAACAGAAAGGGGTCTGCCCTCGGCAGACCCCTTCCATTACTTTTGCTCAAACTGTCCTAGGCATTGGCATTGCGGTAGGCCTCAAGGGCTGCCGCCTGTTCTTCAAAACTCTTGAAGCCAGCCTGATGCAGGGCATCTTCCACCGTGTCGTTCCAATTCCACGTTGCGTAGATAACGGGCTTATGGAAGGTGGAACGGAAGGTCTGGAGTTCTGTACGGTAAAAATCTTCCTTCGAGGTATCAAGATTTTCACGCAACTGCTCGTGATAGCGTTGCAGCTCACCCTCGTACCACTCCTGGATATCCTGCGGTTCCGTGTACTTTTTGAGGATGTGCCCATAACCGGCCTTTTCCATCAGGTCGGCCAGGTGCTTGTGGTGTTGCTGACCAAGCCACTTGCCAAGCTGGGCAGTGGGGATGTTTTCCTGTTCCACTGCTGCGATGTCGAAAACCGTCTGATAGTAGGTATCCGGCACCACCGAGGCAGAGGTGATCCCCGCGATGGCAACCAGCCCGCGCAGGATAATACTGTTGGAGACACCCTGACCGCAGAAGCCGATCTTCTTGCCGAACTTTTGCCCGGTGAAGATAGTGACGAGGATGGCCCAAATGACGGCAGGGTCTTCCTCATCATAGATATGTCCAAGCCGGGCGTTGTCACGGTCGGTGGCAAGCACCATCTGGGTCATGTCGTTGGAGCCGATGGAGAAACCATCGAATTCCGTGATAAACTGCTTGGCCAGAATGGCATTGGAGGGCAATTCGGACATCAGGATGATCTTGAGGCCGTCCTGGCCGCTCTTCAGCTTGTGTACCTGTTCAAGATAGGCACGCATGGAGCGGGCTTCCTCAAGGGTACGCACAAAGGGCAGCATCATGCAGAGGTTGCTGCCGCCGTACACACCACGCGCCAGCTTGAAGGCCTCGATTTCCCAGTCATGGATATTACGGGATACACCGCGATACCCCAGCATCGGGTTGGCTTCCGTATGTTCAAACAGACTACCGCCCAGCAGGTTGCAGTATTCGTTGCTCTTAAAGTCTGTTGTACGGTAGGTAATGGGCTTGCCGTAGAAAGCCATGGCAAAGAGAGCCAGGTTCTGGGCCAGGGTCTGGACATAGTGTTCCTTACCGGTACGGAAGCCGCGCGACTTGATGATGGTGCGGATCTTTTCCGGCAGGGAGCGGACTTCATCCATTTCTTTTTTCAAACCGGTACGCAGACTGGTTTCTTCACGCAGGGCCTTGATGTTGT
Organism: Desulfovibrio sp.; assembly: GCA_017415765.1. Classification (GTDB taxonomy): domain Bacteria; phylum Desulfobacterota; class Desulfovibrionia; order Desulfovibrionales; family Desulfovibrionaceae; genus Desulfovibrio. The sequence goes on from JAFQED010000060.1 coordinate 14,836, forward strand.
CCAGCAGTTTGACCACGCTGGGCAGCTCCTGCACCCGCTTGACATGGGCTTCAACGCTGGCTTCGATTTCAGAAGCACGCTTGATCGACTCCTGATCCTGAGTGGAGAGCAGGGCCAGCTCATCATCGTAGCCCATGATGATGCGTACATGGTCAGCCAGATTGGGCGATGTTTTGAGCACTTCAAGGCGACGCGAAGCCAGTTCAAGATACTGGTCTATCTTGTGGTCAAGCTCACGCATCTTGCGATGCTGCAAGAGCACTTCTTCGGCACTGAGGCTCTTGTCCGACTCGGCCAGCGCGTTAAGCTCTGCCGAAAGCCCCGTGATCTCACCCACATATTCGCGCAGGTTGAAATTGAAGATGATCAGGCCGGCAGCCATCTGCTCACGCAGGACCTTGGAAAGATTGTCTTCCAACTCCTTGAGCTTGGCCTGCACCACTCCGTCAAGTTCGCCATTGTCAAAGGCTTCCAAGGCTTGGGGATGCACACCGATGTTGCCCAGCATAAACTCGGCACGCAGCAGCCCCACCTCAAATTGCGGATGGTTACGCAGACGGGAAAGGAAGAGAGCCTGCCCCACGTCTGCCAGCACAAGGCCAACCTTGGTTTTGGTGGCGGGCATCCGGGAAAGATCCATCTCGCCGCCCACTTCATGCAGGGGCAGCAGTCCACGGTAAACACGACCGCGTGTGCCGTCCACGGTGACTTCCGCACCGTCAAGGGCGCGCAGCACATCCACCCGCTGGATACCAATGACAGCGGCAATGCCAAGCTCGCGCGAGGTGATGGCCGCATGGCTTGTGTCACCGCCTACGTCAGCCATAATGGCCGAGGCCACGCGCATACCCGGTACCATGTCAGGGTCGGTACGCTCGGCAGCCAGCACGTCCCCCTTGGAGACCTTGTTCAGCTCCAGGGCCGAGCGCAAAAAGCGCACAGTCCCCTGCCCTGCCCCACGGGACGCCCCGTTGCCTTCAACCAGGATCTCTGCCGCAGCGGCAGCCTTGGGATCCACCTCGCGACGCCGCATGAAAATGGTGTGCGGGTGCAGCTCCAGTTCTTCATTCCAGCGGGTTTCCGGACGAGCCTGCACAAACCAGAGTTTGTCATTGGCGTCAAGGCAGAACTCGGTATCCATGATCATACCGCCGTAAGCCTTGCTCACCGCCCGCACGCCTCTGGCCACGCGTTCAGCCTGGCTGAGAGAAAGTGCCCAGCGCAGGGCTTCCAGCTCTGGTACTTCTACCTCACGGGTACCGCCCTTTTCGTCATAGACGATTTTCATGTCCTTGCAGCCCATCTGGCGGATGACCACTTCACTGCCATCGTCACGCTGGAAAACATAGAGTTTGTCCGGCGTCACCTTGCCGCCCACCACGGCCTCACCCAGACCGTAGCTGGCATCGATGCTGACAAGATCCTTGCGGTCGGTACCACGGCAGCCGGTGGCAGTGTCAGCCGAGAAGGCCGTGCCCGAAATGACAGGGTTGATCATCTGCATCATGCAGACAGAAAGGGAGGTATTTTCAATAGCCCATTCTTTCTTGGCCTGTTCGGCAATGGAATCGTCCCCGGTTTCCTCGGCGCGGGCCAAGGCATCAAGGATGGCCTCGCGGCGGTAGGTCATGGAACGCAGATTGTAGGCCGAGGCACAGTCCCAATGATAGGCTTCCACCACGCGGTCAGGGCCTACCATATTGAGATAGGTGTCCTGCAAACCAGCAAAAGCCTTCTTGCGGGAGTCTTCGCCCGCAGCGGAGGAACGCACGGCCACGGGCACCATGTCGTCCGCATTCTCGTCACAGATGGCCTTGTAGGCATTGCGGACAGCCGCATCTACCTCGGCAGGCAGCTCCACCGAAAGGATGGCCGCCTGCACCATGACCGAACGCTTGCGAAGCTGGTCAATGCCTTCGGGCGAAGTGGCGAAACCGTCCACGATATTGTTGATAAAGGTACGCAGCTTGGTATGCGGCGGCTCAGACTCGGCCTTGGTGGCCTGATTGCTCTGCTTGCCCAGTAAACGCACGAATTTTTGCAAAAATTCGGGATCCTGGTTGATTTCCGGGTCGTTCCAGTCGATACGCCCGTATTCCTTGTCAACAACGGCCCGAACCACACGCCCGTTGACCTTGGTTTCATCCAGCACACGGTGGAAGGCGACAGAAGACACTGCCCGGAAGTGCGGGGCCTGGATGCCTTCGATCTGGCTGATCAGAGCGGTATTGTAGTTCTTGCCACCCACCAGCAGCTCAGCCTCGGCACCGAGTTGGACGATGTCAGCACCGGTGAGCACCAGCTGTTTCTGAATATCTTCGCTGGTGTTGGCCTTGGGCTGCGGATTTTTCACTGCGGGGCTTTTAGCCATGACTTCCTCCGTTTGGCGGAAAAGAAATACATTAAGGTCAACAAATAGTACCCTGCCTCGGCAAAGCTGTCCAGAGTTTTGACATGGCAGCTTACCGAGTCAGCCTGCAATCCGGCTAAACCCGATAACCGCAGTGCGGGCAGAAGGCCGTATCCTCCAGCAGGATGGGCTGGGCGCAGGCCTCGTTGCTGCACAGACGCGGCACCGGCCCCATTTCAACGATCAGCTCACCTTCACGCACTGCCACCATCTGCTTGCTTTCACGGAAATCGGCTGTTTTCAGTACACGCTTGACGATGCCGTCCATGGGGGCAAGAACAGCCTTTTCCTGCTTCATGATGGAAACATTGAACAATTCCTCACCGGCCTTCACCACTGAACCCGGATGCACATACATGACCCAAAGGTCGCCATTACTGGGCGATGCCACATGGTAGGGGTTGGACGGGTCAGCCATAGGCACATCGGAGGCCTTCTGTCCCGTGGGCTTGGCCACCTGCACTTCACAGCTCATGAATTCGGAATCCAGCACATAACGGCAGATGGAAACCCCGGCATCATTGGGACGTGAAATGCTGAGCAGACTCAAGTGGTGCGGCTTGCCGCTGGTATCGTTGAAATAGAGATCCTGTCCTACCTTCATGCCTTCAAACCAGACATGCAGTGGCAGATTGTTGGGATCGCCGTACTGGGCCTTGAGCTGGATAGTCTTGAGCGCGTCGGACGGATGATTGAGGTAAAGGACAAATTCCTCATCCGTGGGAGGACGGCGAATGTGATCCGCACAAGCCTTTTCCTCAGCGGGCAGGTTGACATCCACCAGCTTTTCGAGCGGAGAGTTTTCTGTGCGGCTGGCAATGGCGGTCTTCCAGTCAGCCCCGAAGGCACTTTCATAGACCCAGTCTGCCGGGAAGCCCAGTGGCAGCTTGCCAAACTTGCCCAGCAAGAGGTTGCGGAAGGCATCATTGCAATCCTGATAGATGGCCAGTCGGGCGTGGCGCATCTCCGCGCTCAATTCATCTTCGGCCCGTCGGGTTACCTGCCCAAGCACCTCAAGCAGGTACATGACTTCTTCCTCACCGCCCCGCTTCCACGCCCCGGTAACAGCCAGGAAGGCCGTATTCCAGGTGATTTGCGAGCCGGGCGTCACATCGTGGTAGCGCACGATCTGGCGGGTACCTTCCAGGAATTTGAGCATGTAGGGCAAAAGGTGGATATAGCCCTGCTTCATGGCCCCTTCCTGCGAGGAGGATGTGGCCCCACCAGGCATTCCGTGGCGGGTCACATCATAGTCGATACCCTGAAAATAGGGAGCACAGTAGCGGTCATAGTAGGGCATGATCTGCTTGCAGACAAAGTTGGCCGTACGGATGGCATCCTTGTCCAAATGGCAGGACAGGCCAAGCTCATCTTCCAGATACGCGGCCGTAGCCATGACATCCCCCTGCCCGTAAGAGCGCACGGCTGCCCCCAGCCCCGCATCAAGGATGTGCGCCCCGGCCTGTGCCGCCGCGCCGCAGGCCGGTACAAACAGGCCATCGGTATAGTGGCGGTGGTAGTGCAGCACAAGGTCGGGCCAGGCTTTGCGCAAGGCCTCCACCAGCTCTTTCATAAAGCGCGGCGGGCAGACGCCAGCCATATCCTTGAGCCCAAGGATCATGTGGCGAGAGGCCACCCTGGGATCCACGCCCATAATGTCGCCAACCATCCGCACCATGGCTTCAGCCACGCCCAGATAGTGCGGCACATCAAAGCCCTTGGCCCACGACAGCGAGATGGCCGGCTGGAAAATGACATCGCGCCTGTCCATAACCACTTCGGCTATGGGGCGCATATTTTCCACATGATTGAGGAAGTCGAAGCAGCGCACCACCTGATAGTGGTCACAAATCATCTCGCCGGTCTTGCGCATAAGGTTGCGCGGCTGCGGCGTGTAGCCAAGCACATTGGTGGAGCGCACCAGGAGTTGCTTGAGCGTCTTGGGAGCAAACTTATTCCACTCGGCAGCCTCGGTGAAGGGATATGTCATATTGGCCAGCATGGCCACATGGAAATGCGCCCCACCCCCGTTCTCGATGGAGAAGTAGCCAGCATTGTCCAGATAGGGGCCAAGCAGCCTGTCCTCGGCCAGACGGAAACGATTGCCGGAGTTGGACTGGGTAAAGTCACGCGGGGTGGTGTCGGTAAAGTGTATCTTGCCGGAATCACGGATGTAGTCCAGCGTTGCCAGCCTGTCCCCTTGTGGATAGTCTGAGGCCTTCTTTCTGTCCTTGCTGCTGATTTCCGGCAACACCGGCTCAAAGGGGCCAAGACAGGGCGTAGTGGTGGAACGGTACTCGCCTAGCTGTACATAGGGATTATAGCCCTTGGCCGAAATTTCGGCTACCAGCCGGGCCAATCGCTCACCTTCTGGCGCAAGATCCGTATAGACCATCAGTTCTGGATGATCATGGATAAAATTGGTATTGATGCTGCCCTTGCGGAACTGCGGATGCCTGATGACCCTGCGATAGAAGGGGATGGTCGTCTTGATGCCGCCCACCACATATTCACCGAGGGCGCGCTCCATGATACCCAGGGTCTTTTCCCAGTCATGGGCGTAGGTGATAAGCAGGGAACCGGCCGAATCGTAGTTGGCGGGAAACTCGTAGCCCGCACTCAGGTTGGAGTCGAGCCGCACCCCAAGCCCGCCAGGCGAGACATAGCGGGAAATAAGGCCGGAATTGGGCGAAAAGTTGTCCTGCGGGTTCTCGCAATTGATGCGAACCTGCATGGCACAGTAGGAAGGTTGCAGATCTCCCTCACGATAGCGCAGTTCGGCCCCGAAGGCCACGGCGATCTGTTCTTCCACAAGGTCAATGCCATAGCGACATTCGGTAATACCGTGCTCCACCTGCAAGCGGGTATTGATCTCTATGAGGTAGGGCTGCCCGTCTGGTGTGACCAGAAATTCCACCGTGGCCAGAGAATGGTAGCCCACAGCCTTGATCAGCCGCCGGGCATAGTCCTTGAGACGTTCACGCAATTCGGGTGTAACACCCTTCCACGGGGAAGGCGTGATCTCAATGAGTTTTTGGTGATTGCGCTGCACGGTGCAATCGCGTTCATCAAAGGCAAAGACGTTGCCGTACATGTCGGCAATGACCTGTATTTCAATATGGCGCACGTCTGCCAGAAATTTTTCTACAAAAAGGCGCGGATTACCAAAGGATGCCTGTGCCATGGAGGATGCCTTGAAAAAGGCATCTTCCAGCTCGGCCTCGTTATGCACGGCAAAAATGCCACGGCCACCACCGCCCCCTTCGGCCTTGAGCATGATGGGCAGCCCGATCTCGCTGATAAGCTGGCGGGCCGTGGGGATGTCCACCGCACCGTCCGAACCGGGCACCACAGGAATATCGAGCTTGCGTGCCACATCGCGGGCCTGCACCTTGTTGCCCAAAAGATTCATGGCTTCGGCCGTGGCACCGATAAACGTAATACCGGCGTCCTTGCAACGCTGGGGGAAGCGCGTATCTTCTGAAGCAAAGCCCCAACCGGGGTGGATGCCTACCACGCCGCGCCGCTTGGCCTTTTCTATAATGGCGTCAATATCCAGATACGCCCTGGCCTCGGAACCAAGCAGCAGCAGCTCCTGCGCTGTAGAGGCCGCAGGGGCTGTCTTGTCCACATCAGTAGCGGTCATGGCCGCCACGGCATCAAACCGCTCGCGGATGGAGCGGCAAATACGCCGCGCCGGTATACCACGGTTGGCGACAAGGATGACCTTGCCCTTCAAAAAGTCCTGCACATCCGCAAAAGTCTTGTTTGCCATGCCGTATGCCTTTTTGCAATCTTTGCCCGCAACCGGGGCCAGCCCGGCCCGGAGGCCGTGTTACGATAAAGAACCAGAAAGATAAAGGCTGCCGTTCAGCCACTCCCGGCAGAGGCCATCCACCCGCAGACGTATGGCCCCGTCAGGGGCAAGCCCTTCCAGTCTGCCGCATACCTCATGTCCGGCATCCTTCAGGCGTACCTGACAACCACGCCAGAGCAACAGCCTTTCCTGCCATTGCCCAAAATCACAACAACCTTTTTTATACGCGGAAAATATCTGCATTACAAGCATCTGCCACAGTTCTTCTGGCAGAGGGGAGGGCGGCCCACCCTGCCCTGCTGCCAGCGCGGTGGCCGGCAGTGCTGCGCCCTCACGCATCTGGCTGGCATCGGGCGCATGGTACAGATTGATGCCGATACCGGCTACCAGTGTCTTGCCGCGCTCTTCCAGCAGTATGCCCGCCACCTTGCGCGGCCCGGCAGTACTGGTCAGCACAAGATCATTGGGCCATTTCAGCAAGACCGGCCAGCCCAGTTCACACAGGGCATCGGCCAGCAAAAAGCCTATCCACGGGGCTGCCGCAGTACCCGCAAAAGGCCCTGACAGCGGCAGACGCAGGGCAGCATAGACATTACCGCGAGGTGAGTGCCAGTGACGACGCAACTGACCACGCCCACAACTCTGGCTGCCTGTCTGCACACTGTCCCACTGTCGTAACAGGCCGTGTGAAGCCAGCCAGAAAGCCGTATCCAGACAACTGCCTGCCTCTTCCAACCGCCAGATGCGGGGGATAGACCAGGGGGGCGTGACAGGCTCCCCCTTTTCTGTAAGGCTGCCCTGTCCTATACTCTCCTGCATGGAACTCTACCTCGTTGGCGGCGCACTGCGTGACCTCTTGTGCGGGCATCCCCCGCGTGAGCTTGATTTTGCCTTTTCCGGCAGTCAGGCGGATTTTCTGGCCGCCCATCCTGATGCCTGCGCCGTGGGAAAAAGTATTTCCGTCTGCCTTTGGCAGGGGCGCGAATGTATGCCCTTGCGCGGTGACAGCATCCAGGCGGATCTGGCCGCACGCGATTTGACTGTCAATGCCCTTGCGCTGGACAGTGCCGGGCGGCTGTACCTGCACCCCCAGGCACTGGGAGACCTTCAGGGCAAAATACTGCGTCCGGCATCGCCCGCAGCTTTTGCCAGTGATCCCTTGCGGATTTTCCGGCTGGCCCGCTTTGCCGCTTGTTGGCCCCACTGGGAGGTCAGTGCAGAAGCCATCCGGCAAATACAGGCCACCAGCCCGGCAGCCCTGGCTGCCCTGCCCCCCGAGCGTGTCGGGCGGGAGCTGCTCAAGGCACTGGACAGCCCGCAACCTGGACGTTTTTTCAGGGTGCTGGCGCAGGGCAACGCGCTGACACCCTGGTTTCAGGAGCTTGTCACAGCCGATACCATCCCGGCCGGGCCAAGACCCTGGCATCAGAACAGCGTTCTGGGGCACAGCTTGCGCATCATGGACTGCGTGGCCGGTGACGGCATGGCCGTATGGATGGCCTTGTGCCATGATCTTGGCAAGATACTGACAGATCCGGCCATCCTACCCCATCACTATGGGCATGAACAGCGGGGCATCGCGGTGGCCACAGGCATGGCCCGCCGTCTGGGCCTCTCTGCCCGACACCGCAAGGCTGCCGTGCTGGCCTGTGCCGAACACATGAAGGCCGGTATGTATGCAAACCTGCGCCCCGGTACCAGACGCGACCTTCTCTGGCGCGTCCACCACAGCGGGCTTGGGCCTTCCTTCTGGCGTCTGGCTGACGCCGACAGCGGCAAACCCGTCAGCAAACTGGCCGCACGGGATCTGGCCGCCATCCTCCCTGTCCGCTTGCCGCAAGCCCTGTGCGGGCTGGGTAAAGCATCTGGCGAACACCTGCGTCAGCTGCACTGCCGCGCCCTGGCCGAGGCAGCCCAGACACGCAAGGCGGCAGCAGAGGAAGCTCAGTCCCCGAATGCGGCAGAAAGCCCGGCCTCGGCACCCTCCTGACACAAGGCACAAAGCCTGTCCATCTCCGGGCCGTGATCTAGCCCGGCCAAATGGGCCATGCCGTGTGCCAGCAAACGCAGCAGATGTTCTGTCAAATCCTGCCCATAAAGCAGACATTCACGCCGCAATGTGTCCAGCGAAAGCAATAATTCTCCCGGCAAACCGCCCTGCTGCGGGAAGGAGAGAACATTGGTCGGCCCCATGCAGCCCAGGTGCTGCCAGTTGGCTGCACTGATGCTGGCATCGTCCACAAGGTGGGCCTCCACCGGGCCGGGCAATGGACAGTCTGCCCAAGCCAGAGCAGCTGCCATGTCCTGCAGTGCGGCCCGGATTTGACGCCTGTCCAGCGGCAGCCAGGCAACGGCAGTACAGGAGGCAAAAAGACGTACCTGGGCTGGCTCAGGCATGGGTTTTGCCCTTCTCGACATTCTCTTTTGCAGTATCCTTTCGGGCAGCAGCCCCGGCAGAGGCAGCCGAGATCTTGCTGTCAGGATAGGCAATACGCTGATGGAATATCCCGGTCAGGATGCGCTGAAAATTTTCGCTCAGATAATGCAAGTCCTTGAAGGTCAGTTCCGATTCGTCCAACTGCCCTTCAGCAAAGATGCCCTTGATGATCTTGTCGATATGGCTGCGGATGCGGGCAGGAGTAGGGTCGCTCAGGGTACGGCTGCTGGCCTCTACCGAGTCTGCCAGCATCAGGATAGCCGCCTCCTTGGTCTGTGGGCGCGGGCCGGGGTAGCTGTAATCAGACTCGCGGGGTTTTTCGCCCATGCTCAGGGCCTTCTGGTAAAAATAGCCTATCAGCCGTGTACCATGATGCTGGCGGATGATGTCGGTAATATCCTGCCCCAGCTTGTAGCGTTCGGCCAGTTCTGTCCCTTTCTTGACGTGGGAGAGGATAACCAGCGCACTCATGGATGGGGCCAGCTTGTCATGCTTGTTGGGCCCGCCGAACTGATTTTCGATAAAATACTCTGGATAGCCCAGTTTGCCCACGTCATGGTAGAGAGCTGCCACCTTGCAGAGCAGACTGTTTGCCCCGATAGCCTTGGCTCCGGCCTCCACCATATTGGCCACCACCAGCGAATGGTGGTAGGTACCGGGGATGGTGACCATCAGCTCCTGCATCAGGGGCTGTTCAAGGCTCATCAGTTCCATCAGCCGGAAACGGGTGCTGTAGCTGAACGCCAGTTCCAGCACGGGGCTGACCGCAAAAAGCAAGACCAGCGAGAGCAGGCTGTTCACCGCCACGGCCATGAGCATGATGGGCATATCGACGGGGGGCATTTTGGCAAGGAAGCTAAGCCCGAACCAGAGCAGACTTTGCCCTATGACCAGAGGCAAAAGGCTCCAAACCACGTCCTGCCGACTCTGGGCACTGGTCACAAGCCAGGTGGTCAGCATCCCCCCCAGAAAATAGTAGATAAAGAGCGGAAATTCGCCCTGAAACATCAACATGCTGAAAAAGGCCAGCAGCAGCCCCATAGTGCAATAGCGACGCGCCGCAAAGACCATGGCCACCAGCCCGACGCCACCGGCCGCCGGAAAGCCCACTGCCAGGGCATTGAGCAGGGAAATGCTGTCCATACGCAGACCAAGCAGCCAGACACTCTTGGCCCCCAGCCCGCAAACCAGCAGGACAACAGCAATAAGCACCATATCCTTTGTGTGCAGAGGGCTGCCGGGTCTGCCGCTGGGCGCGACAAAGAAGCCCAGGGCAAGCAAAAGCGACGTCAGGAACGCGCCCCCCACGGTATCCCAGCGTATGGGTGCGGCTGCCGACGTGTACAGGCTTTGCAACTTGATCTGCTGCTCACGGCTTACCCGCTCCCCCTTGCGTACGACCAGTTCTCCCTTTTGCAGCTGGTAATACACCGGTTCCACCATTGCCGCCACGTCATTGCCCCGTTTTTGGGTGGCCTCGCGGTTGAGGGTAAGGGTGGTAGGCATGGTGGCAGAAAGCAGGATATTGATGGCGCGGCGGGCATGGGAGTCAAGCTCGGCTTCCTGCCGCGTCAGAGAGGAAATCTCGGCCAGAAAAGACGGCACATCGGGCAGGGCATTCAGGTCTGGCCGCAGCAGTTCTGTCTGTGTATCCAGGTTATGGATGATGACACCGGCCCTGCCCACACGGGCCGCACGCACATCACCCACAAGGCCATCGGCCATGCGGTCACGGATGAGCGGCAGCAGCGTTTTGAGCAGATAGGCCTGTACATGGCCACGGGCCAGTTCTGGCAGGATCTCGTCTGCAACCTGCGGGCCGAGTTCTTCTGACAGGCGACGCAACTGCGTGTCATCCCCGCCTGCGTCCGGCCCGTCAATGCCGTCCACATCGTTCAATGTACGCAGGATGTCCAGCAAGCGTGTCTGAAACTGGCTGAACGGCTCAAGGCTCAAGTCATAGACCGGGGGCTGCATGGCCAGTGCCTGCTTGCGCCGTGCCTTGGTGGCCTGTGTGTCCTCTACCAGAATATCACGGTCGGCAATGACATCATTTTCAGCCACCTGTCCGGCCACATATACCCGTTGCACAGGGTCGAAATTGGCCCCCGCCAATAAGGACAGGGCCAGCAGGGCTGCAACGAGAACCCACAGCCCCCAGCCACACTGATGATGGGCCTTAAGTGTGCTGAACAGCGTGCGGACGCTAGACTGCCGCGCATTTTTTTTCGCAGAGATCATAGGCGCAGACAATGGCTCCTACAAGAGGGTGACGAACAACATCGGCCTTGCTGAAACGGTGGAAGGCAATGCCCCTGACCGCGTGCAGGACATCCAGCGCATGGATAAGCCCTGAACGGGCGCGCCCTTCACCGGGCTGCGGGGGCAAATCTATCTGACTGGTATCGCCAGTCACCACCATGCGCGATCCAAAACCCATGCGGGTCAGAAACATTTTCATTTGTTCATGGGTGGTGTTCTGCGCTTCATCAAGGATGATAAAGGCATCATTGAGGGTGCGCCCGCGCATGAAGGCCAGTGGGGCGACCTCTATGGTGCCAGCCTCAAGCATGGCCGCCACCTTGGCTTGCGGCATCATGTCATGCAGGGCGTCGTACAGGGGACGCAGGTAAGGATTGACCTTCTCGGCCAGATCGCCGGGCAGAAAGCCCAGGCGTTCGCCCGCCTCCACGGCAGGACGGGTGAGGACAATACGCTTGACCCGGTGCTGCTGTAACATGGAAAGGGCCATGGCCACGGCCAGATACGTCTTGCCCGTGCCAGCCGGGCCAACGGCAAAGACCAGCTCATGCCGACGCAAAAGCTCCAGATAGGCCTTTTGGGCCACGTTGCGGGCCGCCACATTCTTGCGTGGAGTGTTGACGAAAACCGCATCCCGAAAAACCTGCGCCAGTTGCAGACCGGGGTCGGCCCGGAGCATTTCATAGGCGCGGGCCATGTCCTGCTGGCTCAGGGCAACGCCGTCACGCAGCAAACCGTAGATTTGCACGAATACGGCACAGAGACTGCGGCGGATGTCCGCATGGGGGCTTTCAATAAAGATGCTGCTGCCCCGGCTCCCTATCCGCGCACCACTGGCTGCCGCCAAAAGCTCCAAATGGGCATTGTGCGGGCCAAAAAGCAGGTTGGCCACTGCCGGGTCATCGAACTCCACTGTTTCCAGCAAGGAGGAATTTTCTGCCATGTCCAGACCCCTAGCCCATTTCATCTGTGCTGTCCATCCCTATTACAAGAGCACTTCTGCATGGCGCGTATTTTGCAAGAATTGTGTATCCCTGCTGTCAGAATTCTGTCAGCAGGGCGCAGAGCACTTCTACACGGAAAACATTGCCGAGGGCAGTATGAGCGTTTCGGGCATCAGCACATATTCCAGTGCCATGTATCAGTGGCAGGGGCAGCAGTTAAAAAATAACGGCACAGCCAGCAGCAGCCAGTCTTCTGCCAGCAACAGCCTGAACGAACTTTTCGGCTCGTCCACCTCCCTGACCAGCCAGATTGCCAGCATGGTGGAGCTGACCAAATACGCCATGGATGCCATGGGCCTTGACAGTAACAGCCGTGTGACCTTCAGTCAGATCAGCAAATACCGCGAGCAGTTGGAAACAGAGTTCAACGCTGCCGTCAAGGATGGTCTGGCAGAGTACGGTGTTGCCGATGTCAGCAAACTTACCTTTGCGCTGGATGCCGATGGGGGTGTGCGGGTTGCGGGCACATCAGCCCTGGAACAGCAGGCCGCACAGGACTGGCTGAAGGCCAATCCCCAGTTGGGCACACAGTTGCGTGCAGCTCTTGACGATGCTGGGGCCGCCAGTGGAGAAACCGTCTATTTTTCCGTATCGGACAACGGAACGCTGACCGCCCTCACCCCCACAGACGCCAATGGCGAAAGCTCTCTTGACGACACCGAACGTGCGGCAGTCCAGACAGTTTTCAACGCGCAGAACCTTATAGGGCCACAACTGGTGACTGGTCTGAAGAGCCTTGGCATCGACCCGGACATCAAGTTTGCCATTCAGGTCAATGCCGACGGCAGCGTGACGGTACAAAGCGACCATGCTGACCGCGCCAAGGTTCAGGCATTTTTTGACGCCAACCCCGACCTGGTCAAGAAGTTCAGACAGATAGAGGCACTTTCCGGTATTGACGCTGCCCGCGAGGCCATGCAGCTTTCCCCCTCCACCATCCGCAAGCGTCTGCAAATAGAATCACTGGCTGCGTGGTGGGCCGGTTCTGGCAACAATACATCCAGCTTTGGCAATTACGGTTCAGGCGGCCTTTCCATGATGAGCGGGCTGAACCTGAGCGTATAGTCTGCGGGTACAGGGTTGGGCCGCATCATGGGATTTCAAGACATTCCTTCAGCGAGGATACCCCGCAGGAATGTACCATATGGATGGGGATATTGCGCGACCGTGCGTGTTGCATGGCCTTGCGCTTTGCCTCGTGCGAGATTTTGTTGGTAAAGATGATCACCCTGTCAGGATTACCTATCCTGTCCACGAAATTCCTTTCATTGCGGCTGATACATTTGAGGGTATGCCCACCCTGGCGGGCAGCAGCGATGTAATCAGGCTTCAGCCGATCCATTCCTCCAATCAGGGTAACGCACATGGCTTGCTCCTCTGGCCCTCCATCCCCCATACAGAAAGCCGTATGTGTTTTTTTTAGTCTTTTATTGAAAAAGAATTTCAAAGTCAATAGACTGAACTAAAAAACTCCGTAGCGCAAGCGTCTCGCCCCGCTGACAGCCAGTGCCGCAGAACAGGTATCTACTCCCCCTCAGTCCAGACTTATCTGCTCGCCTTCCTTGAGCTGTACACAAATCCGATTATAGCGTTCAATGGAAGGGCGCAGGTTGCGGCTCTTGATCTCATCTCGTGAAAGCACTGTAACGGTGGAAAAGAAGAATGTACGGAGGTAGGAAGTCCGCGCAAGACATTCCGGCAAGCGGGCATACAGCTCTGGCTGCTGTTGGATGGCAACACCTGAGATCATTTGCAGGTTATTGATGGCCAGAGACTCGGTAAGATCAAGCACGATTTCTTCCGGGGTCATCTCCAGCTCTTCCATATCAAAGAAATTATACTTTATCTCAAGGGATACGGGCTGAGTGGCAAAGGGGGACATGACTCGCTGCATACACACTCCTTGCTGCTCCGCTACATACGCGGGGCTATTGCGGCTGCTGAGGCACTGTACTATGCCTGGCAGCAGCCTTGGTCAACTTTTCCTGTGCATCTGCTTCACCCCAGGATAGCCCTTGCCTCGGCCAGGCGGGCTTCCTCCTCCCGGCCAAGGTCGCGCAAGGCACGGGCCAGGGTTTGCCACGCCTCTGGCCTGTCGCACAGGTTGGCACTTTTGCGGGCCAAAAGTTCTGCCACGCCGGGGTCTTCTCTACCGTCAAGGTAGAGTTTTGCCAGAAGCAACATGGCTGCGGCATCGCCCGGATTACGCGTCAGTGCATCGTGCAGCAGCTCCCGTGCTTCTGCCCCCCGCCGTTGCCGGGCAGCGATCCGCGCCAGATGACGCCGGGCCAGGCTGGAGCTGTCCCCCCTGCTGTCCTCTATGGCGGCAGCCCGTTCATAAAAGACACGGGCCTCATTACGGCGGCCCCGTTGTTCACAGAGCTGCCCAAGGCGAATATGGGCAAAGATATGATCCGGCACAAGGGCAGCACAGCGGCGGTAATACCTGGCAGCGGCCCGACGTTCATCAAGATGCTGGCACACCGTGCCCAGATTATAGCAGATTTGCGCTGTCATGGGCGGATCGGCTTTGCACTTGAGGGCTTCAAGAAAATGTCGTCGGGCCTCATGCTGCCGCCCCAGTGCCGCCATGCAGACCCCTAGAGAATTCCGCGCCATAACATTGCCGTTGTCCGCAAGCAGGGCCTGCTTGTATTCCTCTATGGCACCAAAGACATCCCCAAGGCTGTAACGACGGTCAGCACTGATGTTCAGGGCCAGAGAGTTGCAAGTCCCCACCTGTGGCTGTGGCAGCAAAAGGGCATATTCCAGGGCTTTCAGGGCGCAATCCTGAATTTCTCCCTTGCGGTATTGCAAAAAGGGATAGGCCGCCAGCCCCACTGCCACATCCTGCCCCCTGCGCCGCGCAGCAAGCGCAAAGTCCTCGCAGACTGGCACAACAGACTCCAGACTTGCCCCGACGTAAAAAAACATCAGCCCGTTGCTGCCATAGTATCCGGAAAGGATAAGGCTTTCATGTTGCAACAGACGCTGCCCTTCAGCTTGCCAGAGCGTTGCCAGGCAGTCCCGTGAGCTGTCATCCGGGCTGGCAGCACTGCCGGTCAGTCGCAGGATCCCCAGCACAAAACGCGGGCACTGCTCACGCTCCCGTCCAAAGTGTGCCAAAAACTCCCCATGGGCGCATAGCGTCCCTCGTGCCGGGCTGGCCCGGAGGGCAGATGCGGTATATCGTACCCGTTCCTGTGCCCCTGCCCGCAAGGCAATCCCGTCCAGTGCGGCGTCCTCATCCAGCGGATCGGGCACGGCAAGATTGTCCAGCAGGGCCAGCCTATCACCCACTTCCGGGGGGCTGGCCGCATCGTGCAGATGCAGCAGTTCTCCGATGGAATCGGACTCTCGCACATGCAGCAGGGCCAACTCGCCCCTGTAGCGCGCGTCCTTGCCGTCCGGGCCGCTCCAGACGGCAAAACGCAAATTCTCCTGCGCCTTGCACTGCCTGCCCAGACTGACCCGCAGTCTGCCCAGGGGCAAAACCTCCAGTACAACACCGCCATCCTGCAGGATACGGGCAAAGGGCATGATACGGCTTTCGGGCACACGCTCCTGTCCAGCCATATCTGCTGCAAGCCTGGCCCGTGCCATCAGGCGGTGGGCCTGCTCAAACATGGGCAAGCCAAGCTCCCCCCCCTGCATATCCTGCGGATACACCGCATACCCGGCACAAAGCTGGGCCTGCACGGATTGCGAGGTCAGGGGAGCAGCCATGCGGACTTGCCGCATCCGCTCCAGTACGACCCCCGCCAGTTTGCGGCAGCGTCCCCTGCCGCTGATCGGGAGCAGGAGGGCCAGCTCATGCCGCCCCACTCTGGCAGCCAGCACATCCGTGGGCAGACTCTGCCCACAGGCGTCTGCCAGGCGACGCAACATATCCTCGGCAAAGGCATAACCGTACTCCTGCTCCATCTCTTCCATGTTTCGCAGGCGAAACAGCACAAGGCCCATGCAAAAGCGGTGCAACGGCACAGCCTGTTCATCGGGACGGGCAGGGTCATCAAGATGGGCGCGTACCCGTGCAGCAGCGTCCTCCATCTGTCTGTACAGCATTTCATCGGTGGCAAGGCCCGTCAACGTATCCAGTTCTGCGGCTCTGCGCCGGGTAAGGTTTTCCAGACACAGCTTGAGGATGGCGGGCAGGGACGGCAAAAGTCGCCGCACCTCGCGCCCCCTGACCTCATGGAGCATGAGCATCCCCAGGGGGCTGCCCTGCCAGTCCAGCGGGAGCAGCAAACGCCGCTCAACCGACAGGAACTCCGGCTCCTGCGGTACACCACCGGTAGGGAAGTAAAGGGCATGTCCGCCAAAGGAAAGGAAGGCGGCCAGGTGTTCACAGAGCTGGGCCTCCATTTCCACCAAGTCGCCACGACGCAGGGGAGGAAGTTGATTTGCAGAGGTCATGGAAGGAGTTTAGTAGGCCACTGCCGGATTGTCCATACTCCGGTTGAGCAGTACCAGGGCAATACGGCCCTATAACATTTTTTGATTGAAACACTCCGTGTTCAATCAGAAGATGCTCTAAGGAACGGCTCAATATCAAGGCTGCCGACGTGCATCAGCAGCCCTGAAAGATTGCCGTATTCAAAGGCTGTTCCCATACAGGCTGTGCTATTCCAGCAGGGAGGAAATGATCATCACCAGACATAGCCCTGCGATACAGGAAAGGGTTGCGGCATTGCCATTGCCAGAGGCATTGGCTTCCGGGATGACTTCCTCCACCACCACATAAATCATGGCACCAGCGGCAAAGGCAAGTGCCACAGGTAAAAGGGCTGCCGTCATCTCGGCGGCCAGCGCACCGGGCAGGGCACCCAACGGTGCTGTCAGCCCGGACAGAGAGCCGAACAGAAAGGCATTGCGGGCTGTAACTCCCTCACCGCGCAGAGCCGTGGCCACCACCAGACCTTCGGGCACACCTTGCAGCATCAGGGAAAGGGTCAGTACCAGGGCTGCCCCCAGGCTGGCCACCCCCTGCTCTGCAAGGCCTTGTGCTGCTGCCGCGCCATAGCCCACCCCCATGGCCAAGCCTTCGGGGATATGGTGCAGGGCCATTGCCGTGACCAGCAAAATGCTGCGCCGCCAGCGGGTATTCAAGCCTTCCGGCTGATCCTGCATATTGTGGATATGCGGCATGATGCGGTCGAGGCCCAACAGAAACGCCGCCCCCAGCAAAAGGCCCACTGTCACCGGCACAAAGGCCCATGTTTCAAGGTGGGTGGTCAGCTCAAAGGCGGGTTGCAGCAGACCAAAAAAGGCTGCCGCCAGCATCATGCCGCCCGCCCCGCCCAAAAAACAATCCATAGCCTTGCGTGAAAATTGCTGGCGCGAAAAAATAAGGGCCGCGCCCACACTCACGGCAAACCAGGAACACAGCCCGGCAATCAGAGCCTGTATGGCAGGATGTGCGATAATTTCCATAACTGGTGGAGGATCAGACCAGATTTTGTCGATATTGCAGGGATTGGCGTAAGGTTTCCTTGTCCATGTACTTTACTTCGGCTCCCAGCGGAATCCCCTGTGCCAGACGCGAAACCCGAATATGCGGGAAGCGTCCACGCACCATCTGATGGATGTAGGAGGCGGTATTTTCTGCTTCGATCGTGGCCCCAAGGGCAAGGATAAGCTCCTGTATCTCGCCTTCGTCCAGTCTGCGGACAAGCCGGTCAAGGTCAAGACTGTCGGTGCCCATTTTTTCCAGCGGGGCCAGAAGCCCCCCCAGGATCATATACTGCCCTCGGTAGAAGCCCCCCTCGTCCAGCGTCAGCATACTGTCCCATTCCGTAACAAGGCAGAGAGTATCACGCGTGCGGCTGTCATCGGCACAGACTGCGCACGGCTCCTGTGCGGACAATCCTCCACAGCGGGAACAGAGGTGGAGCTTGTCGCGCAGGTCATGGATACCACGACCCAGCCGACGGGTCTCGGCTTCAGGCCATTTCAGCAAGGTCATGGCAGCCCGCATGGCAGACTTGGGGCCAAGGCCGGGCAAACGCGCCAGTTGCTCCACCAGAGCCTTGAGCGGCTCAGGGATACGGCTGGACATGATCAAAACACGCCGGGCAAACGGATGCCGCCGGAAATGTTGCTCATTTCCCGTTCCATGGTTTCCCGCGCAATGCGTCCGGCTTCGTTGACGGCAGCCAGGATAAGGTCTTGCAGCATTTCAACATCGCCGCCTTCCAGTGCCTTGGGGTCGATAGTCAGCTTACGCAGTTCCTGCCTGCCGGAAACCTCGGCCTTGACCATACCGCCACCACTGGCGGCCTCGTAGGTGCGTTCGGCCATTTCCTGCTGGAGCTTTGCCAGTTTGCCCTGCATGACCTGGGCCTGACGCAAGATGTCGTTCATATTACGCATGATGTTCTCCTGTATACTGAAAGATTCAGGGTATAGTACCACAATCAGTGACTTTGGCCTTGAGGATGTCAAGGCAGTCCTGCAAACGGGGGTCACGGGTAAATCCTTCCATCAGCTCTGCCTTGGTCTGGGTAGGAGATGGAGAGATAAGTTCCAGCCGGACAGGCCCGGCCCCGTATGCTGTCAAGGCCGCTTCCAGTGCAGTGCGGCGTTTTTCCACCTGATGGAGCAGGGTTTCGGCACGGGGCGTCAAGCGCAGACGATCTTCCTGCCAGTCTGCAGCAAGCCCCCGCAGCACATGCACTGGCAAGACGGGACGACCCGCAGCTTCCTCATCTGCACAGAAGGCGCAAAAGCTCTGCCAGTCACGCGAAGCCGATGCACGGGCTGGTGCTGCAAGTTGTGCGCTTTCTGGCTGCACAGCTGCTGGCGGGCTGGACGCGCCCTGCCCTGCTGCGGGGGATTGCCGTGCATCCTGTACCGACTGCTCTGCCTTTTCCATCTGCCCGCTCCGACTTGGATCATCGAGCTTGGGCGGTATGGCGACCTCTGGCGCGTCTGCACCTCCCACATCGACCGCTTTGCCCCGTTTCCTGGGAGGGGACGGTTGCGCTGCCCCCGCAACAGCCACAGGACGCGCCGGGGTGGACAGCCCCCTGTCGCCTGATCCTGTCCCGTCCACAGGAAAACCGTCCTGCGGTAGCTGTTCCAGCGGCAAGAGTTGCGGCAGCAGTGCAAGATTGAGCAAAAGCAGCTCCAGCGCGGCGGCAGGCTCTGGATTCTGGACAATACCCCGTTGGGCGTCCAACGTCAGTTGCCATGCGGCATGGAGATGCCCGGCACTGAAGCGTGCGGCTGCTGACTGCAAAAAAGTGCTTTCGTCCTCCGGCAGACGGAGGCTGGACACGATGGCTGCCCCACCCTGTCGCAGCAGGAAAAGATTGCGCCAGGCTGCTGACAGCTCCCGCAGAAAGAAGCCGATGTCGATCCCCTCCGCCAATATCTGGCTGGAAAGCTCCACCACGGCAGCGCAGTCGCGCCTGTGCAGGGCCTCGAAAAGCCGTTCATATATTTCCTGCCCGGCCAGCCCAAAGGCCTGCCGAATCACCTCAGCCGTAAGCTGTTCCCCACCAAGGGCCAGGGCCTGGTCAAGCAGGGACATACTGTCGCGCACGCTGCCAGCGGCACGGCGGGCCAACAGGCGTACCGCACTTTCCTCAAAGGTTACGCCCTCGCGTTGCAGCACACTGACAAGATGTGCGTTCAGGGCATCCTCTGCCAGATGTCGGAAGACAAAATGCTGGCAACGGCTGAGAATGGTGACGGGGAATTTGTGCGCCTCGGTGGAGGCAAGGATAAAGACCACATTGCGGGGCGGTTCTTCCAGCGTCTTGAGCAGGGCATTGAAGGCACTGGTGGAAAGCATGTGGGCTTCATCAATGATAAAGACCTTGTAGCGGCCCTCCATTGGGGCATAGCCAATGGTCTCGCGCAGGGCGCGCACATCGTTTACACCATTGTTGGATGCACCGTCTATCTCGGCCACATCCACATGCAGGCCCTGCGTGATCTTGCGGCACTGCTCACATTCGTTACACGGCTCAGGCGCAGGTGCGTACTGGCAGTTGAGGGCCTTGGCAAAGATGCGGGCAATGGTCGTTTTGCCCACGCCACGGGTGCCGCTCAACAGATAGGCCGGGGCCGGACGATCCTCTGCCACGGCACGGGACAGGACGGCCTTGACCATATCCTGGCCGGTCACCTGGGCAAATGTCTGGGGGCGATAGCGCGCCGCAAGGGAAAGATGCTTCATGGCCGATGGTATGCCGCGCCGGGTTGCCCCGGCGCGGCCACAGAACCTAGACGGTATAGCGGTGCAACCAGCTTTCGTATTTGGGGTGTTCGCCCTTGACCAGCTTGAAGAACTCCTGCTGCAAGTGCTTGGTCACCGGGCCAGCCTTGCCTTCGCCAATAACGCGGTTATCCAGCTCGCGAATGGGCGTCAGTTCGGCAGCAGTACCCGTAAAGAAGGCTTCATCAGCAATATAGAACTCATCACGGGTGAACTGCTGTTCCAGCACCGTATAACCCAAGTCCTCTGCGAGGGTCATGATGGACTGGCGGGTGATGCCGCCCAGGATGGACGTCCACGGCGTCGTTTTGATGACACCATCGCGCACGATGAAAATGTTTTCTCCCGTGGCTTCAGAAACATAACCGTTGGTGTCCAGCATCACAGCTTCATCGTAGCCGTCTTCCTTGGCTTCAACCTTGGCAAGGATGGAGTTGACATAGTTACCAGCGGCCTTGGCCTTGGACATGCTGGTGTTGACATGCGCGCGGGCAAAGGAGCTGGTTTTGACGCGGATACCCTTTTCCAGTGCTTCGGCACCCAGATACGCCCCCCACGGCCAGACGGCAATAATGGTCTGTACGGGATTGTTGCCGGGGTAAACCCCCATTTCGCCATAGCCCACAAAGGAGAGCGGACGGATGTAGCCAGCTTCCAGCTTGTTGGCGGCCAGGGTTTCAAGGCAGGCTTCTGCCAGTTGGGCCGCGCTATAGGGCAACTCCATACGGAGGATCTTGGCCGAATTGCAAAGCCGCTTGCAGTGGTCTTCCAGCCGGAACACAGCCGAACCACCACCAGTGCAGGCATAGGAGCGGATACCTTCAAAAACGCCACTGCCGTAATGCAGGGCGTGGGTGAGAACATGCACTTTGGCGTCATCCCAGGGCAACATTTTCCCGTCGAACCAGATGTACTTCATGGTCTGCATGGCGAACCTCAGCAAGGACGATTTGATAAAATGGCTGCGAGGGCCACGCCCGCGCAAGGCAAAAATTTTACTGAAAAGCGTCCCGCAAGGCAAGAACATCCTCAAGCCGAGACAGGGCAGCACTGTCTGCAAATTTTGCTGGTAATTCTGCGCGAGATTTACTAGGTAAGGATGCAGAGGAAGAATAATGGAAACACACGCCACTACCATTCTCGTGGTCAGAAAGGACGGACACGTTGCCATGGCCGGTGACGGTCAGGTAACACTGGGACAGACCACCATCATGAAGCATACGGCCCAAAAGGTTCGCCGCCTCCACGAAGGGCGCATCCTTGCCGGTTTTGCCGGTGCCACGGCTGATGCCTTTACCCTGTTTGAACTCTTTGAGGCCAAGCTCAAGGAAAATCGCGGTAACCTCCTGCGTGCAGCCGTAGAAATGACCAAGGACTGGCGTAAGGACAAATATCTGCGCAAGCTCGAAGCCATGCTTCTGCTGGCAGACAACGAACACCTTTTGCTGCTTTCCGGCAACGGGGATGTTATCGAGCCGGACGGCGATGCCGCAGCCATTGGCAGCGGCGGCAGCTATGCCCTGTCCGCTGCCCGCGCCCTGCTGGCCCACAGCCAGCTGGGGGCCGAGGAAATTGCGCGGGCGGCCATGCAGATCGCAGCCGATATTTGCGTTTATACCAACGACAGGCTGACAGTAGAATGTCTGTAGTCAGGCTGGTGGCCGGCTGCAAGGTCAATCTGGGGCTGTGTGTCACAGGCAGACGGCCCGATGGCTATCATGAGCTGGATTCGCTTTTCTGGCCACTGCCCGAACCGTGCGACATCCTTGAGCTGCACCCCAGACAGCAGGGGGGGCTGAAAGTTGTTTGCCCCACCGAAGGCATAGACCCGACGCACAACACCCTGACTAGAACCTGGACAGCATTTGCGGAAGCTACCGGCCAGGTCTCCAGCCAGCCCCCCGGCCTTGTGGTGCATCTGCTCAAGGGTATTCCCCACGGGGCTGGCCTTGGCGGTGGCAGCAGCGATGCCGCTGCATTGCTGCGCTGGCTCAATGCCCAACTCCCCAATCCGCTGCCGGGGGAGGATCTGGCCCGTCTGGCTGTACGCATTGGGGCAGATACGCCCTTCTTTTTACAGGACAGTCCCTGCATCGTGCAGGGTATTGGCGAAGTGCTGACACCGGTTTCGCCCCAGTTTTCCGACCTCTGGCTGACCCTGGTCTGCCCTGACATCCATATAAGTACACCGTGGGCCTTTCAGGAGCTGGACAGGCTGGCCCCACACGCTGCACTGCCCCCCCCGGAAAACAGCTTGACAAAGCCGGCCTCTGGGGCTAATGGAAACTCTCTCTCCGGGGCAGGGGTCGTGGAAGGTATGCACAACGACCTGGAAGAGGCGGTTTTTCCCCGCTATCCCCGGTTGGCTGAAATCAAAGGTCAACTGCTGCACCACGGGGCCATTGCCGCTGTCATGAGCGGCAGCGGTTCCAGCATGTTGGGGCTGTTCTCCAATGCAGCCGCAGCTGGAGAGGCATGCAGCACACTGGGTAAGGCTCATGGCCGGGCCTGGTGTCTGCCTTTGGCCTGTACTGGGATGTAGCCAAGTGGTAAGGCAACGGGTTTTGGCTCCGTCATCCGAAGGTTCGATCCCTTCCATCCCAGCCATTTTCCAAACACAAGGGCAAGGCACCGCATGATGTTCAGCGACATGAAAATCGTTACCGGCTCTTCCAATCCGGAACTGGCCAAGGCCATTTGTGACCATCTTGGTTGTCAGTTGACCCCCACCATGGCCACGACTTTCAGTGACGGGGAACTGCGCATCGAGATTGGTGATAATGTGCGCGGTGACGATGTGTTTGTGGTGCAGCCCACCTGTCCTCCTGCGGTCAACAGCAGTCTCGTTCAGCTCTGCCTGATGATGGATGCCCTCAAGCGGGCCAGTGCCGGGCGCATCACAGCGGTGATACCCTATTACGGCTATGCCCGGCAGGATCGCAAGGTCAGCCCCCGTGCGCCCATCAGTGCCAAGATGGTGGCTGACTTCATCAGTGTGGCAGGCGCAGACCGCGTGGTCACCATTGACCTCCATGCCGGTCAGATACAGGGCTACTTTGACTGCCCGGTGGATAATCTTTTTGCTGTGCCTGTCATGCTTGATCGTCTGCGTGAACTGCAGAAAGACGACATCGTCATTGTTTCGCCCGATGCAGGCGGCGTGGAGCGCGCCCGGGCCTATGCCAAGCGGCTCAGCGCACCACTGGCCATTGTTGACAAACGCCGCGACAAGCCCAATCAGGCACAGGCCATGCACGTTATTGGTGATGTCAAGGATCGTGTTGCCATCATGGTGGACGACATGATCGATACCGCCGGTACACTGTGTGCCGGTGCCGAGGTGCTGCTGAGCTGTGGTGCAAAAAAAATCGTGGCCTGTGCCACCCATCCGGTGCTTTCCGGCCCGGCCATCGACCGTATCAACAGTGCCGATGCCCTGTCCGAAGTCATCGTGACAGATACCATCCCGCTGGGCGACAAGCTGGAACGCTGCCCCAAGCTGAAGGTTGTCACCGTGGCGGGCCTTCTGGGTAAGACCATTCACAACATCCACACCGGCTCCTCGGTGAGTGTGTTGTTTGTGTAGCCAGCCTTTCGGGTTTGGCGACTGTACTACATTTTCCGCACGTTTAGGCGGCGGTCAAAGGAGTGGAACATGAATATCGATAAAACCTTGAGCGTGCTGAAGCGTGAAGGCTGCGGCAAGGGGGCCAGCGGCCGTCTGCGTTCGCAGGATATGATTCCCGGCGTTTTCTACACTGCCGAAGGCAAGAACATCACCGTGCAGTCCCCGGCCCTGCCGCTGGAAAAGATGTACGCTGATGTGGGGCATACCACCGTCTTCAACCTCGAAATCGAAGAAGAAGGCGCAAAGACCGTCTATCCCGTGCTTATCTGGCAGGTGCAGCGTCACCCCTACAAGAAGAGCTTTACCCACATCGACTTTTACGGTGTGAACCTTGAAAAGCCCGTCAAAGTGGATGTGCCGCTGGAATTTACCGGTGTCTCGCGCGGCGTGAAGCTGGGCGGTCGTCTTGAGACCTACCGTGAAAGCGTGCGCCTGAGTAGCAAGCCTCTGGATATGCCCCAAAAGGTTGTGGTGGACGTGACTGATATGGGCATCAACGACACCATCAGCGTGGCCGACCTCAAGCTGCCTGAAAATGTCTCCGCCGTGTACGATCAGAACTACGCTATTGTCAGCGTCATATCCAAGAACAAGGATGACGCCGGGGCCGAAGACGCCGCAGAATAGCCCTGACCCATGCCCAGATACCGGGAAATTTGCCCGGCTTGTTCCACAAACCCCGCTTCGGCGGGGTTTGTGGTAACTGATCGACAGAAAGGGTGCCATCTGTGTTGTAGAGCGAAAGCAACACAATCCCAAGCAGCTAATGTACATGCGCTATCCTGTGGAATACCATCGGCTGCGCCACGGTCGCCGCGCCCTTACACTGGAATTGTGGCCAAACCACAAGGCCGGGACAGTCCTTTTTTATCCCGGCACCATGTTCTCTCCCATCCAGTATCGTCTGCTTCTGTCCGCCCTGCGCCAAAATGGGCTTGCCGTGGCAGCCCTGCACCTGACAGGGCATGGCTGCAATCCCCACCGGGCCAGCTTTTGTTTTGCCGACCTGCTGGCAGACGGTCTTGAGGCCGAAGAGTGGTTGTGGCAACACGGACACAAGGAGCTTGCTGTCTGCGGCCACAGTCAGGGGGGCATCCTGACGCTGGCTCATGCAGGGGCGTCCTCCCGGCTGCGGGCGGCCTTTGCCTTTACGGGCATCCTGCCCCAACAGGTCGAGGCCATACAGCTTACAAGGTTCAAAAACTTCCGGGACAGGGCAAGTCTGCAAGGCTATCTGGATAGGCTTGCCCACGTTTTTCCACATTTCCCCGTACCTGCGCCCGCCTACCTTTCTGTACGGCGGATCTGCCAAAATGCCCGGCAGCTGTGCTGCAACAGGCGCAAGGGGCGCGTTTTTTATCCCCTGTCCTTTCTTGCCAGCCTTTTCAGCGCGCAGGTTTCGCCCTTGCTGCGCTGCCCTCTGTATCTGTTCAACGCGGTGGATGACGCCCTGTTCACCCCGGCCCTGGCCCGTACAACCTTTAGCCTCTTGCAAGCTCCAGCCAAACGCCTGATCTGGTTACCCGGCGGCGGTCATCTGGCTGTATTCGATCCGCATCTTTCCCTTTTGGCAGCCAGCCATGTTGCGGTAGCCTGTGCAGGGCTGGGCATTCCCTTGCAAATACGGTAGGACAAACATATGGAATACTCCGGTCTTTTGACGGGTCTCGGCAATCCCGGCCCGCGCTATGCACAGACACGCCACAACTGCGGCTTTGCCCTTGTGGATGCCCTGCTGGAACACGCCAGCCGACATGGCCGCGTGGACGAGATGAACGGCAGCAAGTTCAACTGTGAACTGTGGCGCGTACACCTGCCGGTACTCCCCGGTGTCTGGCTTGCTGCCAAGCCCACGACCTTTATGAACCTGAGTGGGCAATGCGTTCAGCCCCTGCTGGCCTGGCACAAGATGGAAGCAACCCGCCTGCTGGTGGCCCATGACGAGCTGGACATCCCTCCGGGAGAACTGCGCTTCAAGTTTGGTGGCGGTAATGCCGGTCACAATGGTTTGAAATCCATCACCCAAATGCTAGGCAGCCCGGATTTTTACCGATTGCGCATAGGCATTGGCCGACCGCCCCACAGGGGAGACGTTACCAACTGGGTATTGGGACGGCCGGACACGGAATCTGCCCCCCTGCTGGATGCAGCCCTGCCCAAAGCTCTGGAGATTTTTTTTGCCTTTGCCACCAGGGGGCAGGAAGCCGCCATCCGTGCAGCACGAAAGACAGCTGCGCCCAAAAGGCAGGTCAAGGCTGAATCCAGCAAAAAGCAGGAGGAGTCTGATCCCTCAGGAATACAGCAGACGCCCAACCGTTGAAATGGACAAAGCATCGACCAAGGGCAAAAAGACAGCACAGATACCTCCGGCAGTAGCCCATGCCTCCCCTGGTCTCAACCTGATGTTCAGGGCATGTATATCCGTGCCTTGATTTCATTGGCGCGCTCGAAGAGATTCGAACTCCTGACCTACAGGTTCGTAGGGCAATAATCTATTCATAACATATTGAATTTACATGATAATTTTTTCAAAAGGCACACAAAAATATGCCAAATTCCCCCTTTTCATGTGCCAAGCCATGTGCCAAGCTACGGCAGCTTGCTGCAAAATCCATTTCTTGACGATAAGGAAGAGGTCAGCGACTATGAACAACAATGACATTGCCCTTATGGAAAAAATGATGCAGCAAGCGGTCTCCGCACCCTCTGTGACCGCAGAGGAATTTGAGACATTGTTTGATAGTGGGGAAAGCGTCGCTGCACACATTGATAAGACCTCGGCAGAATATCCTGTCAGGGTTTGCCTTAAATAAAGTGCCCTTCAGCAGATAGTTTTCTGCACGCTTATCAAGAGACTTCTAAAAGAGGCAGCCACTAAAGCTGCCTCTTTCTCTCTGCATTTTTTGCAATCGATTGCAAAGTCTGTCATGCCAATTACGCCTGTTCGGCTCCATCGGCATCCAGCAGGGCCAGTAATTCTGCCGTTTTGTCTTCCAGCAGTGCGCGGTCGCCCCGGCTTTCCACATTGAGACGTAGCAGGGGTTCAGTATTGGACATCCGCAGGTTGAAACGCCAGTTGGCAAACTCCAGATTGATGCCGTCTATCCTGTCTTCGTGCAGGGCGTCTGGCGCATAGCGGTCACGTATCTTCTGCATCAGGGTCGGAGCATCCGCCACCCGACGGTTCAGCTCCCCGCTGCACGGCCACGCCGCCATCCGGTCATGCACAAGCTCTGCCAGCGTGGCTTCGTTACGGGCAAGACAGGCAAGCATCAGCAGCCACGGCAACATACCGGAATCGCAATAGGCAAAGTCCCGGAAATAGTGGTGGGCACTCATCTCACCACCATAGACAGCATTCTCGGCGCGCATACGCTCCTTCATAAAGGCATGACCGGTCTTGCCCATGACCGCAACGCCTCCGGCCTCGGCCACCATCTGGCGCGTGTTCCAGTACACGCGAGTGTCATGCACTACCCTACCCCCCGGACAGGCGCGTAAAATCTCGCTGGCCAGCAGTCCCACCAGATAATATCCCTCGATGAAGTTCCCCTCGTGGTCATAGAAGAAACAGCGGTCAAAGTCACCATCCCAAGCCAGCCCCAAATCTGCCTTGTGCTCACGCACAGCCCGTGCCGTGGCCTCACGCCGCTCCGGCAGGAGGGGATTGGGTACGCCCAGCGGGAAGTGCCCGTCAGGCTCCATGTTCAAACAAATCACCTCGCATGGAAGGTGCGGCAGCAGCTCCCGCAAGACCAGCCCAGCACAGCCATTGCCCGCATCGGCCACGATCCTGAAGGGCTGCCCCTTGCCTGACAGATTGCGGATACCACTGTAATCCAGCAGCCAGCGGGTATATTCCTGCCGGAAGCTGACCTGCTCCACGGCCCGCCCGGATGGCGCAGCTACGGGCATTTCGCCAGCAAGCAGCATGCCCACGCGCTGTCGGAGTTCCCGCAGGCCGGAGTCTCCGCTGATGGGGATAGCCCCGCCCCGTACCAGCTTGAAGCCGTTTTCATCTGCCGGATTATGGCTGCCCGTTATCATAATGCCCGCGTCAAAACCATGCTGGGCGGCGGCATGGTAAATTTCCTCCGTGCCGCAGACGCCGAGGGAGCTGACCGTAGCCCCGGCCTCCAGCAGTCCTTGCGCCAGCGCATCATGCAGTTCCGGGCCAGAGAGGCGGGCATCGCGCCCCAGCACCACAGAGCTGGCTGGCAGGAGTTCTACCACAGCCCGGCCAAGGGCACAGGCAAGGTCGGTATCAATATCACGAGGCACTTGCCCACGGATGTCATACGCCTTGAAGCAAGAAAGGTCGCGAGTCATGTAATCCTCCTCTGCTCAGGATGCCAGTCCTTGCCGTTGGCTTCAAGTATCTTCCAACTCCTTGCAATCGATTGCAAATCAGCTCTCTGTGTCTGACGTTTACCCCCTTCCACAGATTATCCTGACGACTACGGGCAATAACAGCCACGTGTAAAATAAGGAGATTCTGTATGTCCTATAATTTTTCCATACGCGCATACAGCCTTCCCCTACCGCATCGGTGGCATCGGTGCTATCATCGGTGATATTGTTGGCAGCCCGTATGAGTTCGACCACAACAATATCAAGACCGAGGACTTCCCGCTATTTTCAGCCCGGTCGTACTTTACCGATGACACCGTGCTGACGCTGGCAGTCGCAGAGGGCTTGCTGCAATCACGCGGCCAAGAGCTGGAAACAGTGCGGCAAGGCGTGATTGATTCCATGCAGGAGTGGTGTCTGCGTTATCCTGATGCTGGGTATGGGACACGTTTTTTGCGCTGGATGGACGACCCGCAACCCTATGGCAGCTTCGGCAACGGTTCGGCCATGCGCGTTTCTGCTGTCGGCTGGCTGTTTGATTCCATTGACAACGTGCTGAAGTATGCGGAGCTGACTTCCGCTGTCTCCCACGACCATCCAGAGGGTATCAAGGGCGCACAGGCCATCGCGTCTGCCATCTTCCTCACCCGTGGCGGCATGAGCAAGGAGCAGCTCAAAAAATTCATCACCAAGCACTTTGGCTACGATTTGAGCCGCACCTTGGCGGACATCCGGCCCAACTACCGCCATGTGGAATCGTGCCGGAGGCCATCACGGCCTATCTGGAAGGCGAGTGTTTTGAGGATGTGCTCCGCAAGGCTGTTTCACTCGACGGGGACTCCGACACCCTCACAGCTATCGCTGCCAGCATTTTGCGGAAGCCCGCTACCCCGTGCCTGCGTGGATTCGAGAGGAGGCTGTGAAACGGCTGGACGCCCGTACCAAAGCCTCCCTCGCTGCCTATGAGCGTATCCTCGCGAGTAAGCGAGGCGCATAACGCTGCATCCAACAGCGTTTGCAATCGATTGCAAAAATGGGCTTGGTAACATGCTGAAAATTCAGCGCATTTGACACGCTCGTTCTATAGTCTATTCGCTGTCCGCGAATTTTTCCGGTTCCTGATTCCTGGATAACAGGTCGTACATCCGGCCAAAGACCATGTACGTTCTGTCCGCAACATTCTGGGTGAGCTTCTGCCTGGAAATGTGCCCTTCCACCTCATACTCCATTGCAGACATGGTGGCTGCTGTCAGCTTGACCGCAAGGTCAATCCGTTCGGTTTCGGATAGGCTGGAAATAGCGTCTTTGAAGGTCATAGTGTGCTCCGTGATTTATATTATTTGATGAGTGCCACTACTGCCGCGAGCACTGCTGTCTGAGCTAAAATTAGCCCCATCATCCACTTAAGGATTTCGTGCTTGCTGTTCTCCATTTTTTCAGTGAGGCGCATTTCTGTCTGTATAACGTCCATTTTGGTGGAAAGCTCCTTGCGAGCATTTTCCTCATAGAGTGCAGTGAACTCCCGAAAGGCAGCGGCCTGCGTTTCTGCCTGCTGACGAGTAAAGCCCGCTTCCTCCAGCTTTTTGGCGTAGCCCAGCGTGTCAAACGGCATGGTAGTCATGATGGACTCCTGTGCCTTGAGAATAACCACTTTCTCCAGTCTTGTCGAATTTTCGCAAAACTGCCCTTACCATGCCTTATCAAATCTTTACGCCTTGGTTCAGCAAATCGAAGCCTTCTTTAATTATCTTTGCCATCATCCCCCTGCGCTTCTGTAAAAACTCATCATATTCCATCTGCTCCCAGCCCTTGGGCAGTGCATGCTGCCGAAGGTGTTCTTCCAACTTATCCTGCTGTGGAAAGGCTTTTACCAGTAGCGGAAAATACATTGATGGGGGTTTACTCGATATTTTGAGGTTCTTTGCCCAAGGTATCATGGCAAGGTTTGCAAGCTGGTTGGTCTTTCTGACGCCAGTAATCCCCAGTTTCTGCAAATAGGCTTTGGGAAAGAGATGGTGCTTTTCCAGCGCATTGTGCTTGCCATTCATTACAGCATCGAACTGTTCCCCCAGCTTATTGGTGGAGAACAGTGCCCATGCGTCCAGCAGAACCAAAGCTGCCCAATAGGCAAACTGCGCCGGGCTGCTGGCTGTAGATGAGGCCAGGTTGTTGATGAGCGTGATATCCCAAAAGTCGTCAGTGAGGGTATCCCGAATGGCCTTGTCCATATAGGACAAAAAATCCTTGCCTGTCTTTAACTCTTCCAAATCTGCCATATCTGCTTCTATCTGGCCTTCGGCATTGGATGTATATCGCCCCGACAGGGATACCATAAAAAACCATCGAGCCATGTGCGCCTGCAAATCATCATGTGACAGCCCATAATCCTGTCTGCCGATGAGATAAAAAACATAGGTGTATATGAGAGATGCCTTGGAAGAAATCATATCTCGGCTGCGGAAGCCTGCTGCGTGGACACACGCAAGAAAATTTTTCCAGTGGTGCAGATCTAGCACCACTGCCTGTGCACGCTCCAACTTTGCAAACTGTTCATCCTTCATTTCTGGGGAAACTTTCTTTGTCTTCAAATCTTTGCCTGTCAAAATCTGGTAGGCATACTTTAGTCGTCCTCTACGGAAAGCCAGACAAATTGACACCCGCAACAAATCATCTGGTTCAGGGGATATAAAATAGTTATATGGCGAGTTTCCGTGTTTGGATGGTGTTCTTGCATCTTCGCAGAATTTTTCGATGGCTTCTCTGCCTTCATTCCAATAGACGGACATCAGTGTAAATATGAAGTCAGACTGCTTGAGCTTTTGTCCTTGACTATTCACACGCACGAAAATTTTTGCGACCACTTCTTCGTCTGTGGCCGAGTTTATTTCAAGCACAGAAAAGTCATAGTGTAGGAGATGCAGCAGCCTCATCATATTATTTGATATGGAGCCTATTTTTTCTTCATCCAGTTTTCCTTGAACCTCACGCTGTGTATTGAGGAAGCCCTCTATAAGAAGCCAGCTATTTGCCTGTTTTTTGAAAATTTGTGAGATGCTTGGAATCCAAGTTGGATCGCGGTCTTGGATAGCTCCGCGCACCTCAAACTTTCCCGTGTGCGGCTGAAAAGCTATTTCAATACTACGCGGCCGCTTATTTTTATCCAGTACCTGCTCCCCAGTGATGACGGCATACAGTGATGTCAGACGCTGTTGTCCATCTATAATCAGGTGCGCCGGAGACATTTGCTTTTGTGTTGTACCTATTACCTTTGCCGCTGTTGATGCCTCCCAGAACAACAACATACCAACCGGATAGCCCTGAAACATCGAATCAAACAAATCCCGAACCTGTGCATCCGTCCAGACAAACGGACGCTGAATATCCGGCAGACCTATTTGTCCCTGTTTGATGTCAGCAATAAGCCCAGAAACATCCCAAGAGAATTTTTTGAAAATACACGCAGTGCTGTCGTCCATAGCAACCTCTGATATTTTATGGCATAGACTACAAAACAGGTTGATAAAGCGCAATAGCGACCGAACTTTTTGCACTCCTCCTACCCACCCATACGGGCATAAATTTTCGCAGCACAAATCGAGGGGAAGTACAGTCTTTGAGCTGGGGTTCAAGGATAACAGTCGTATCTATAGGGTAGCAACACAGGAAAAGGCGTTACCCCAGAATTGAGGTAACGCCTTGATTTCATTGGCGCGCTCGAAGAGATTCGAACTCCTGACCTACAGGTTCGTAGCCTGTTGCTCTATCCAGCTGAGCTACGAGCGCGTGAGAGGTATATGTATGTTAAAGTGCCTTTTTTGTCAATACTTTTTCCAAGATTGACAAATTTATATTAGCCTAGGCTGCTTCGATACCGTTCACAGCCTTGGCCAGGCGCGAAACCTTGCGGGCAGCCTTCTTCCAGTGCAATGCACCCTTGCCGGCGGCCTTGGCAAGCACGGAGGCAGCGACCTGCAGAGCACTGTCAGCCTGCCCCTTATCATTGTTCTGGATGGCAGCACGGACAGCCTTGATGGCAGTCTTGACGCGGGTACGGGCAGCACGGTTGCGGGTAGCACGCTGCAGGCTCTGCTTGTGACGCTTGATGGCAGATTTGTGGTTCGCCACGATAATCCTCCGATACTATGTTTGGCTGGCGTAAAAACGCCCTTCACATAATCCCATGAAAGTGAACCGACAGCTTTTAGCACCGTGCCAACACGCTGTCAAGCCTCATTCTGTCATATCTGCAATGCCGCAAAATCCGCAAGGCGGGCAAAGCGACTACCCAGGGCTTTGAGCATGGTCAAACGGTTATGGCGCAAGGCACTGTCCTCGCACATGACCATTGTGCCATCAAAGAAGGCATCCACCACAGGGCGGACTTCCTTCAACGATTCCAGGACAAGGCTGTACTGCCCTTCTCTACACAGGCTGTCCAGCCGGGGCAAAAGATCGGCCAGTGTCCGGGCCAGGGCCTTTTCTGCCTCTTCCTGCAAGAGGGCGGCATCCCATGTTTCTGGCAGGTCTTCTGCTGCGGCCTGTTTGCGTACGATATTGGCCACACGCTTGAAGGTCTGGACAGCTTCGGCATAGCCTGGGGCCTGGCTGAAAGACGTCAGGGCAGCAAGGCGGGCCAGGGTATCCGGCAGGTCTGCGGCACTGGCATTGAGTACGGCATCCACCAAGAGTGTGTCCTGTCCTTGCGTCAGATAATAGTTACGCAAACGTGCGACAAAAAATTCCTGCAATTTTTCCTGGGCCTGTTCTGGCGGTAGCTTCCATTCCTGCGTGCCATAGAGCTGCCGGGCCTTGTCAAAGATGGCGGACACATCCAGCCTGAGGCCAAATTCCAGTAAGATCCTGATGATGCCCAGTGCGCACCGCCGCAGACCGTTGGGGTCGGCTGCCCCAGTAGGGATCATCCCCAGACCGAAGCAGCCCACGAGCGTATCGGCCTTGTCCGCCAGGGACAGCAAAGCCCCCAGTAAACTGGTAGGAACAGGAGAATCCGGCCCGGCGGGCAGATATTGCTCTTTCAGGGCCTGTGCCACTGCCGGGCTTTCGCCACGCCGTGCGGCATAAATACCTCCCATGATACCTTGCAGGGTATCAAACTCCCCAACCATACCGCTGACCAGATCTGCCTTGGACAAGCGTCCGGCCCGCTCTGCCGCTTCTGCAAGGCTGGGATCATCAACCTTGCAACACTCTGCAAGCCAGCGACACAGTGCTGCCAGCCGCCGAGTTTTGTCACCAACGCTGCCAAGACTGCCGATAAAAATGATAGAATCCAGCCGGGTCAGCCAGTCCTCAACGTTATCCTTGAGGTCGGTATTCCAGAAAAAACGGGCGTCTTCCAGACGCGCCCGCAACACGCGCTCCCAGCCGTGCCGCACTACTTCCACATCCTGAGAGTCCACGTTGGCCACTGTGAGGAAGTTGGGCAGGAGCTGGCCCTGGGCGTCTTCCACCCCAAAGCTCTTCTGATGGCTTTCCATACTGGTCAGCAGGACTTCTCGCGGTACTTCAAGATAGATGGCATCAAAGCTGCCCAAAAGCGGTACCGGGTGTTCTGCCAGCCCCTGGACTTCATCCAACAGAGGCTCCTGCCAGAGTACACGCCCACCCACGGCAGCGGCGGCCTCATCCCCACCCTGACGGATGTGCTGGCGACGCTCCGCCGGGTCAAGCATGACACCACATGACCCGGCAAGCACTTTCAGATAGCTTTCTGCGCTGTCCACAACAAACGGCCCCGGCCCGTGAACCCGATGCCCCCGCGTTTCACGCCCGGCCTGCAAATGCCCCAGGTCAAAGCACACCACGTTCTCATCCAGAAGCGCGAGGATCCATTGCAGGGGACGGGCATAGGCCAGCTTGTGGCTTCCCCAGCGCATCCGCTTGGCAAAGGGTATTGCCGTGATGACAGCCGGACAAATATCCGCCAGCAGCTCTGCAGCTGGTGTACCGCCGGTCTGCTTGCGCACCGCCACATATTCGCCCTTCTCTGTCTGAAGACGGAAAACCTCGTCAATGCTGACACCATGCGTACGGGCGAAACCTTCCAGGGCCTTGCCAGGCTTGCCATCCGGGCCATAGGCGGCGCGCACGGGTGGGCCGGAGATGACCTCTTCCCGCTGCCGCTGGACAGGATCAAGCCCTTCCAACATAAGTACAGCCCTGCGTGGCGTGCTCATGACGCGCATACTGCCATATTCAAGCCCGGCCTCAGCCAAAGCGGTTTCAAAACGGCTGCGGAGTTCCGCCTCCTGTATGGGAAGGAAACGGGAAGGCAGCTCTTCGCTACCGATCTCAAGCACAAAGGTCGCCATGACTAGTCCTTTTTTTGCAGCATGGGATAGCCCAAAGACTCACGCTGGGCGGCATACTGCCGCGCCACGCCCGAAGCCAGGGCACGAACACGGCCAATATACCCGTTACGTTCGGTAATGGAGATGGCTCCACGCGCATCGAGCAAATTGAAGGTGTGCGAACATTTCAGGCAATAATCATAGGCGGGCCAGGGCAGATCCTGCGCAAGCATGGCCTTGCACTCCTGCTCATAATCGCTGAACTGCCGCAGGAGCATTTCGGCATTACTGGCCTCAAAATTGTGGCGGGACTGCTCTACCTCATTCTGGTGATAGATATGCCCGTAGGTGACATGCTCATTCCAGCGCAGGTCATACACAGATTCAACGCCCTGCAGATACATGGCAAGGCGTTCCAGCCCGTAGGTCAGCTCCACGCTGACAGGGGAAAGATCAATGCCCCCTACCTGCTGAAAGTAGGTAAACTGGCTCACTTCCATCCCATTGAGCCAGACTTCCCAGCCCAGCCCCCACGCGCCAAGCGTAGGAGATTCCCAGTCATCTTCCACAAAACGGATGTCATGCAACGCAGGATCCAGCCCAAGGGCCTGAAGACTCTGGAGATACAGCTCCTGCGAATTTTCCGGTGAAGGCTTGAGGATGACCTGAAACTGAAAGTACCGCTGGAGACGGTTGGGATTTTCACCATAACGCCCGTCAGTAGGCCGACGCGAAGGCTCCACATAGGCTACACGCCACGGCTCTGGCCCAATAACGCGTAAAAAGGTGCTGGGATTGAAGGTACCCGCTCCACATTCCACGCCTGAAGGTTGCTCGATGACACACCCCTGGCTGGCCCAAAACTTTTGCAGGGTAAGGATGACATCCTGAAAATACATGTGACTTCCCTTCTTCTGCTACAATGTCAAACCCGACGGAAAAAGCCGTTTTCCCAGCTCAGGCCCAAGTGATACTGCACAAAGCCGTCAATCAGGCGTGCACAGGCGCGACGGTCAGCCGGTTCAGGCTCTGTGCCAGGCCAGCCGCTGGGGGATTCTTGCTGCACATGCCGTAAAAGGTCAAGGGCGGCAGGTGAAATTTCTATACCGTAACGGCCACTCTGCACTGGTTGGGCCGCACGGCAGGTGGCACAGCGCATCTGACCTTCGTCCACAACAAACAGTGCCCGGCTGCCCAGGCTGCCCCCGCACAAGCCGCATTGCCCCAGCAGGGGGGCAAAACCCTGAGAACCGGCAAGGCGTAAACGAAAGAACAGCGGAAGCAGGGCTGGCAGCTGCCCGGCATTCTCCAGCACTGTGCGCAGATTCTCTGTCAGCGCAAAAGCCTCTGCCGCGCCGTCCTCACTGATGCCAAGGGCCTCAATAAAACGCAGACAGTTGGCAGCCACGCCCATACGTCCCCACTGCTGCCGCAAGCCTTGCGGCCCGGCAAGCAGCACAGCCTCCTCAAGATTGAGAAAGCCTCCCCTGCCCGATACCCGAACCCTGCACTGCAAGGTGTTGAACACGTCCAGGCAGCCACAAAAACGCCGACGACTACGGCTGCCACCAAAGGCAAAAAGCGTCAGCAGGCCGTGCTTGCGGCACAACAGCCGAAGCCACAAATCGGACTCTCTGAAATGCCCGACACGCAGCACGATGGCCTGATCGGCCCATTCCATCCTAACGGGCCACAGGCGGGAAGGTCAGTGTGCGAACCTGCCCGGTGCTTCCCGGCGCAGGCATCTCCTGCCCGTTGTAGCGGATACGCACTCCCCCGGCATTGCCCAGTTTGATCCGCAAATTGTTGGTAAAGGTCAGGGCGAAGGTATCCCCCTTTTTCAAAGAAAACTGACGAGTATCGGTATTATCGGCATTGGAGTGTATCCAGCATTCCTCCACGGCTGTGATGACAACCCGGTGCTGACTGGCGGGCACTGTGCCATCAGCCGGAGCTTGCGGGACGGTCTGGCCCGGTACGACCTGCCCCGCTGCTCCAAGGGGCTGGCTTGCTGCCACATCAGTGTGTGCGGCCTCGCCTGTACCACCTGCGGGGGGCATGCCCGTCTGGATGGTGGAAGACTGCACGGCTGCCCGCGAAGGCACAGTATCCCCCTGTGCAGGGGCAACATCACGCGCAGACTTTTGCTCCGCCTTGCGGGCCTGGGTTTGTGGCTGTTCTCCGGCAGCCGCGTCCGTACCAACCCCGGCGGGCACTCCCCTCTCTCCTCTGTCCGGTACAGATGGGGGCGCAGCGCGTTCCCCTGCCTGTGTTTGGGCAGCCTCTTCCGCACCTGGCAAGGGGGGAGCCGGCTGAGCAAGACGTGGCAAACGGGGCAGGATCCTGTCAAGCCATCCCTGGGTCTGTGCAGCATAGCCAAGCCCGGCAAGCCCAATCAACAGCAGAAGGACAAAAAGCCATTTACCGCTACTGCCCTTCTGGCGACGCGGCCTGACGTACATAGGTGCGGCTTCATCCTCCCGCTCTTCGCTCATGGCAAGCAGGGCAGAACTCA
This sequence comes from Desulfovibrio sp., assembly GCA_017415765.1. GTDB lineage: Bacteria > Desulfobacterota > Desulfovibrionia > Desulfovibrionales > Desulfovibrionaceae > Desulfovibrio. The sequence continues at coordinate 51,794 of JAFQED010000060.1, forward strand.
CTTCATCAGCTGCCATACCAAGGTAGACGGCATAGGAGCGTACAAAGCCCCTGGTGTAGGCCAGATGCGGCAGAGAAGACCTGTCCCCTTCCTCCAGCGCACGCACAAGACGTGTGCTGATCTTGAGATGATCGGCCACATCGTCAACGAGCAAGCCGCGCTTTTCACGCTCCTGACGCAAGGCTGCGCCGAGTTCCTCCAGAGTCATGCCATGCCTCTCTGCCGTGGTGACATCTACAGGCGAATATCAATAACGGCCTTTTTGCGAAGCTGGCCGGTATAGTCTTCAAAGCGTTCCCTGGCCTTGGGCTGGCGCAGGATACCATCGATGACAGGCGTGGCCTCTTCAAGGGTCAGCAGCCTGTTCTCCCCGCCGCCGGGCCGGAAAAGATGCACCTGAGCCTTGCGCCCCTGTATTTCAAAAATCTCTGTCACATCGCCGGGCTTCATGGTGTTGAGCCGCTCGCTCCATTCAGGGTTAAGCCGATCCCACTCCACAGGCCCCATGTCACCCCCCTTGTCCTTGTTGGGGGCAATGGAATACTTAGCAGTGGCTTCTGCAAAGCTCAACTTGCCAGAACGTATCTGGGCAGCCAGGGCCTTGGCGTTGACATTGGGCCGATAGACCAGCAAGCCCATGTGCAGCCCGCGGCGGTCTATCATACTCTCACGATGCGTGTTGTAATACTCTTCTATTTCTGAGGCAGTCACCACCACCTTGCGCGCTACCTCCATGCCCATAATTTTCTGACGCAGAAGGTTACGCTCAATATTGGCCCGCAGCTCGGCAAGGGACAGCTTTTGCTGTTTGAGCTGGGCCTCAAACTGCTGTTTGGTCAGGTTGCCAGCTTTCATCATCATGGACAGCTCATTATCGATTTCGGCCGGGCTGACACTGACTTTGAGCCGTTTGGCCTCCTGTGCGATCAGGATGTCCATGATCATCATGTCCAGCACAGAACGGAAGATGGCGTCCTGCTGTTTGGACGTGGCTTTATTGTCCGGTCTGATACCGGCGCGCGCCATTTCGGGCAGGGCCATTTTTTGCAGGTCAAACATGGTGATGACCTGCCCGTTGACCACGGCCGCAACTTTATTGAGCTGTGCTGCCCAGGACGCCAGAGGGGTGCACAGCCAAAGGGCAAGCACCATGACAAGTATTTTTTTCACAGGGGTTCTCCTTGGCGGACAATGCCCGCCATGCCGCACTTTGCCTATCGTAAAACAGCTTCAAATGCAATGCCGCACGGTTCGCGCCTATTTCACACTTTCGATCCCTGAATGGGGCATGCCAGATGACGAAGCGGGGACACTCCCCTTTGGGGCATTGCTTGCAGACTGCCCGTCACTCGCGTCCCCGGTCAACATGCTTTCCATAAGTTGTGGGGATACCTTGATCTCGGCAGAGGCCAAGGCCTGCTCCAACCAGTCGCCAAAGGCTCCGGCCATTTTCTCTTCCCGCAGATTGCGCTCGATAAGCGAGAAAGCATCCACCAGCAGTAAAACATGTTCAGCCTGTCGCCCTTTCAGACAGGCGTTCTGCCACTTCTCCCTATCCCTGCGACTGCGCCCGCACTGAAACGGCTTGAGGCGGGCAAGCTCCTTCTCCCATGCCGAAGGGATTTCTCCACGTGTGATTTTGCTGCACTGCACATCTACGCCGGGAAACTGCCCGGCAGCCCCTTGGGCAAAGGCTTCGGTATAGGCAGTAAGGCTCTCCGCTGTGTCAGCAGTGACAAAGCAGACATGACTGCTTGCCGGGACAAGAAAATCCTTCTGTCGCTCAAGATAGAATGTCCGTATCTCTTCCAGACTGACATCGACACGGGGGGCAAGCAGATCGCGCTCAAATTTTTGCACGGCCAGCAAATCACGCATCAGTTGCCGCCACAATCCCTCATCCAGCGAAAGCTCGGTAAGGTGGGCCGAAAACTCCTCCTGCCCGTATTCCGCACGGATGGTATCAACTGCGGTCTCCAGCTCCGCATCGGTGACGCCTAGTTCTCGCCTCGCCAATTCCTGTCGGATCAGGGCCTGCACCACCAGCGTTCCCAACCCCTCGCCGTACAGGTTCTTGAGGTTGGCAAGGGTTGGTCTGCGCTGCATGCCCAACGCGCCGGAACGACTGTCCAGCAAGGCCTGCACGGTACGCAGATGGATGGGCTCACCATTGACCGTGGCAATGACACCTTCTGGCAGGCGAACCGAAAAACAGGCGGATAACAGGAAGCAGCAGACAAGCCCCAGCAGAAGTCCGGGCATGGAGCTGCGGACAGGCACGCAGACGGGCAAACGGTAAGGGACTGTGCGCATCACGACAGATTGCCTGTACCCGATGTTGCAGACAGCCCTTGCAGGGGAGTAGCCACAGAAGGCTGACAAATGGAGGCTAGCATATTTCTGACGGTCTCCAGCCCTTCACTGAATGTTTTGTCTCCCGGCAAGGGCAGACTCAAGCCAGCGGGCGGATGCAGACGCGCACCCTGCGTGGCACTGACCAAGGCCACTAGCCGTTCGGGCTGCACCACATCCTGTCCCTCAGCCCAAAACAGCCTGACGCTGTCAGGGTGCAGGTCTGCCCGCTGTACCTGCAAGCCGGTCAGAAACTGCTTGAGATCCAAAACAGCCAGAAAGTTGTGCAACTCTGCCGGGAAAGGGCCAAACCTGTCGCGCATGGAAAGAGCCACCTCCTCACGCGCCGCCCCATTGGTTGCTGCGCTCAGGGCCTTGTAGCAGCGCAGACGTTCCCGACCGTCATCAATGTACGATGCCGGGATATGGGCAGGCAAGCCCAAAGTCAGTTCTGTCTCGCTCACCAGGGCCGAGGGCATCCCCTTCAGGCGGGCTACGGCTTCTTCCAGCATTTCCAGATAGAGATCCAGCCCCACCCTGCCCATATGACCGGACTGCACTTCGCCCAAGATGTTGCCCGCGCCGCGCAGACGCAGATCCTCCATGGCTACCTGAAAGCCCGCGCCCAGATAGTCCATGTCCAGAATGATCCGCAAGCGTTCTTCAGCTACCGGGGTCAGGCGTTCGGCATCCGGCACCACAAAAAAGGCATAGGCCTGCCGGTCGCTGCGCCCCACACGCCCACGCAACTGGTACAGCTGCCCCAGGCCGAACATCTGGGCCTGATCCACCACAAGGGTATTGGCACGGGGGAAATCCAGCCCGGATTCGACAATGGACGTACACACAAGGACATCCAGCTCCCCATGCCAAAACTGGTGCATGGTAGTTTCAAGGACTGTCTCGGTCATCTGCCCATGCGCCATTCCCACCCGCGCCTCAGGAACCAGTTTACGGACATATTCGGCCACTCGTTCCAGCCCCTGCACACGATTATACACCCAGAAAACCTGTCCCTCGCGTTCCAACTCACGCAACAGGACTTTCCTCAGGGTTTCCTCCTTGCGCTGCACAACGGCAGTGGCAACAGGTTTGCGCTCCAGCGGTGCTGTTTCAATGATGGAAAGCTCCCTGATGCCGGACATGGAAAGTTGCAGGGTACGCGGGATCGGTGTGGCCGTCAGGGTCAGCACATCCACATTCTTTTTGAGAGCCTTGAGTTTTTCCTTGTGACGGACGCCAAAACGCTGTTCTTCATCAAGCACGAGCAGGGCCAGATTGGGCAATTTGACATCATTGGAAAGCAGACGATGCGTGCCAATGAGGATATCTACCTGCCCTGCCTCTGCCGCCTTGAGGACTTCCTTTTGCCGGGCACGGGGCACAAAGCGGCTCAACAGTCCTACATTGACAGGGAAGCCAGCCAGACGACTCCTGAAGGTCTGGTAGTGCTGCTCTGCCAGCACGGTGGTTGGACAGAGCAAGGCGGCCTGACGTCCCTCACTCACGGCGCGGAATGCGGCACGCAGGGCCACTTCTGTCTTGCCAAAGCCCACATCACCACAGACAAGGCGATCCATAGGCTCGTCCTTTTCCATATCGGCAAGGACTTCCTGAATGGCCCTGGCCTGATCCGGCGTTTCCTCAAAGCCGAAGGTTGCCTCAAATTCGTGGTACAGCTCCCCTGCCGGGGCATAACGGAAACCCTTGGCAACCTTGCGCCAGGCGTACATCTCCACAAGGTCTGCGGCGATTTTTTCAATGGCCTTACGGGCTTTTTCCTTACCACTGGCCCAGGAGGTACTGCCCAGCCTGTCCAAAGCAGGCTCTACCCCCTCACCGCCCTTGAAACGTTGGATAAGACCTATCCTGTCGGCTGGCACATAGAGCTTGTCGCGGCCGGAATACTCTATCAGCAAAAAGTCATTGGCGGCCTGATTGAGGTCAAGGTGATGCAGACCGGCAAAACGGCCGATGCCATAGTCCCGGTGTACGAGCAGATCACCGTTTTTGAGGTCGTCAAAACTGTCCAGTCCCTTGAAAGCACGGGAAGGACTTTGCACCCGCTTTTCTGCACGGGGATAGAGGATATCCTCCCCAAGCACAAGGCTGTCATCCCAGACCAGATCCGCCCCGGATCGAAAGGGGGCAACCAGCGCAAACAGGCCCCGCCCCTCAGGGGCATAGCGCAGAGCTGGGCATATGCCGTCCTGCTCTGCCAGCTTGAGAAATTTTTTGCGACCGCGCTCGGAAGCAAAACTCAGCAATACCTGTCGGCGACTGCCCTGCCAATCCTTGAGGGCGGCAGACAAGTGCTGCCAAGGGCGATCCTGCGCTCCCGGCATGGGGAACAGGCTGGCAAAATCGTGTAATGGGCTTTCTTGCAGACAGGCACCACGCTCCTCCACCCCCATGAGCAGCGGTTCTGCAAAGACTGTCTGAAAGCCGTTCCACGGTGCCGGCTGCGAATGTTTGCGCAATGCAAGGGCTGCTGGCTGCTGCAAGGGAGCGTCATCAGCCTCCAGCTTTTCTTTCAGGGCCAGTCGGGCATCGCGCAGGGCCTCTGCGCTGTCAGCTTCGCCGGGCAGAAGCCACAGCGCATTGGAGGGCAGCCAGTCTTCCAGCAGACTGGCACTGTCCCAGAACAGGCCGGGCAACAGGCCCTCGCCACCGCTTTCCAGGGATTTCCTGAAGCTGTAGGCCTCATTTTCGCCAAGCCGTCCCTCTGCTTCCAGCCGCTCACTGCGGGCGCGTCCTGCGGCAATCCCCTGTCTGTCAAGGGCAAGAGGGCTGACAGGCAACAGGGTCAATTCATCAAGACTTTGCAGGGAACGCTGGCTGTCCGCATCAAAGATACGCATTTCCTCGATCGTATCGCCAAAAAATTCCATGCGCACAGGTTTTGCGTACCCCGGTGGGAAAATATCCAGAATATCGCCACGCCGGGCCAGATGCCCGGGACGAGCCACCATGGAAACGCGCTCGTATCCCCACTCCACAGCCTGTTCAAGCACAAGCTCCGGTGAAAAGTCGCTGCCACGGGCACAAACAAGGCTGCGATGCTCAAAGAAATCCAACGGCATATACCGTAGCAGAAGGCTTTGCAGACTGACCACAAGACAACGAGCCTGCCTGTGTGCCAGACTGTACAGGGCAGCCATGCGAGAGGCCCAGAAGGCACGGTCATTCCACTGCAGGGCAGGAGGCAGGCTCAGGCAGGGAGCCTGCCAGACTGGACGGGCCAGGGGCCATTCCCCCACAGACATTTCCGGCAGGTGGAGTTGCAACAGGCCGGTGGCCGCCTGAAGCTCTTCACGGTCGCGCACCAGCAGAACGGCAGTACGCCCCTGCTCCCATGCCGATGCCGCAAGGCGGCAACGTGTGGCCATGCCACTGCGCCGAAGATACAAAGGCCCTTCGCCGGCCTTCAGTTTTGCAAAAAATTCCTGCATCAACCAACCAGAAAATGGGGCGGCCTTCCAGCCGCCCCCATATTTTTGTCGTGATGTTTTGCCCCAATCCGGCTCAGACTGTTCAGCCCAAGCCTACTTTGCCTTTTAACAAGCTGTCAGCTCTGGCAGGAGCTGCATCCCCCGCCGCAGGAGCTGCATCCGCCCCCACCGGATAAGGGCTTCTCCGGCGTGACGACAAAACCCATATAGCTCAGATCTATGGAGATACTCCCGGCCTCAGCCTGAAGTTCTTTATCCATGCAAAAGCTGAAGCCGTCTGCCTCTCCCGTCACATCCTGGTCATTCGGCTCATCCAGAGCCAAAGCCAAGCGCGGCCCGGCGCAGCTGCTGACCGCATGAACGCGGATGGTCTGCTTTTCCTTGCCCGTAAAGAAGGCTTCAAGCTCCTTGCGCGCATCCTCTGTCAATGCAAACATCATTCCTCCAGAACGCTGACCCGGCCTGAATCTAAATGCCCGCTCTCAGCTTGTCAATTCCGCACAGCTAAGGGCACAGAGGGCGCGGAGGGAACAGCCTTTGTCAAAGCACGTTAATGCGAGCCGCAACCGCCGCAGCAGGAACCGCAGGCACTGCCACCATTGTCGGGCAGGGGAACACCGGGTTCCAGCACAAAGCCCATATAGCTCAGGTCAATTTTGACACTCTTGACCTGATCCAACAGTTCATTGCTGATGCAGAAGGAAAAACCGTTCACATCAAGGGATTGGTCGTCCGCACCGGGCTTATCCAGAGCAAGGGCCAGGCGGGGGCCACCGCAGCCGTTGGCGGCATAAATGCGGATGGGTTCCTTTTGCTTGTCGCTGAAAAAGTTTTCCAGTTCCTTTTGGGCGTCAGCAGAGAGTTCAATCATGGTGATCCTCCATTATGTTTACGCCTTGGATAAGACGCTCTGTGGGCTTGTCAAGGCTGCCCATACCACAAGGCTTTCCATGCGGGCCATTCCCATGTATAAAAAACAAAGCGCAAGATACGCACAGGAGGCTTCCCATGATTCTGCTTGAAAAAGATGAAATAGCCCGCATCCTTGAGCGTCTTGCCTCACAGGTTGTGGAGCGTTATGGCCTGTGCGGCAATCTGGTTCTCGTGGGCATCCAGCGGCGTGGTGCATACCTTGCCCAGAGGCTCGCCGCACAGCTCAAGGAACGCTGCGGCAAACAAATAGCCCTGGGCACGCTGGACATCAATCTGTACCGTGATGACTGGACGAGCCTTGCGGGAAAACCGCATATCGGCCAGTCCTCTATCCCTTGCGCTGTGGACAAGCGTGTGGTCATCCTTATAGACGATGTGCTTTTCAGCGGTCGGACTGTACGCGCCGCCCTGGAAGCCCTGCTGGACTATGGCCGTCCCAGTGCAGTTGAACTGATGGTGCTTATTGACCGCGGGCATCGGGAACTGCCTATCCAGCCTGACTATGTGGGCCGCACGATCCAGACCCGGCATCATGAACATATAGATGTGCTGTTAGAGGAGCTGGACGGTATGGACGCTGTCAGACTGGACAGCAATACCGAAACATCCTAGAGCGAAATGCCATTGAAAATGGCAGTCGCTCTGGCGGACGCGAGAGCGGACGCCCGCGCCGTAAGCAAGCGGGAAAACCGCGCTTTTCCCGCGAAGCGTAGGCAGCGTGACGATTGAAACACAGAGTGTTTCAATCA
>JAFQED010000008.1 GCA_017415765.1 Desulfovibrio sp.
AAATCAGCCAGCCGCCCGCCGAGTATTTTACAATCCCCCGGCCCGATATGTACGAACAGGACGTGCGCCTGTACCTGCCGCCGATGGTGGCACTGGTGCTTTACCGCGCAGACTGAGGCAAGACAGAGACTGCACAGGGCCAAAACTGGAAAACTACTACCGATAGGATAACTGGTTTACACAAATTACTCTACACTCTCAAATTTTGCTATTTTGTTCTCCTTCACCGAAGATATTCACACCAGCACACCTGAATAATCTTGGAGGGTTTTTTCCACATTCTGTATTCTACAAAAATACTTTGTACGATGTGCCGTATGCCTTGGCTATTCGTTTGGCCATAGCAACAGATATTGGGCGCACTCCATTTTCCATTTCGGAAACGCGCGTCTGTGTTATGCCAAGGCGTTCAGCAAGCTGTTTTTGTGTAATACCTTCCTTTGTCCGCAGCCCTCGCAAGGCCATTGCCGGACTTCCTTCAGGGAAAACTTCCTCAATAGAATATAACTCTTCTCCATCTTTGTTTATTGGGCGAGGAGAAAGTTTTGCAAGTTCAAGTAAGCTATGTATAGCTTTGCAAATACTTTCAGCATGGTCACTTGGTATGGTAAGAGAAATCTCAGTCAATGTGCCGGTAGTTTGCATTTTCATGTGTGCCAACATATCGAATCTCCATCAATTTAACAGTTCTGTCAGTTACTTTCCATACAGCAACATATCTGGGCTTACCTTTGTTCAGGTGACAATGGTGCATATCAGTTTTTCCAACAATTTTCCCGTAATGGTGCCAGTTGGTTCGTTCTGGCCCCAATGTACGCAGTTCTATTTCAAGCAGATACAAGGCATCCTTGATGGGGGACGGTAGCCTCTCTTTTTGCTTGCGAGCCTTGCCTGTTGTGCTTACCTGCCAGTCTTTAGTGTCACACAAGGTATGCTCCTTGGTTTTATTTAAAAAAATACCCATTTTGGATATATTGTCAATAGGCACGAGATATGGAGAGTTTCACTTTTTGAATGAAAAGTGAAACTCTCTTGGCGGATGCCCTCTTGCGGCTGGCATGATTTTGGGGCATTGTCCCACAAGGGGAGGATAGCCTCCCCTTTTTTACAGATTTGTGTACTGTACATTGCAACAACAGGATGAGAACTGTATGACGACACCCATCGCACAGTTGGATGCCATGATAGAACGTGTGCGGGCTGCCCAGGCAGCCTTTGCCAACTTTGGACAGGAAGAGGTGGACGCCATCTTTCAGCATGCCGCAGCAGCAGCCACGGCCCAGCGCATTACGCTGGCGCGTATGGCTGTGGAAGAAACCGGCATGGGCGTGCTGGAAGACAAGGTCATAAAAAACCACTTTGCTTCTGAATACATCTACAATAAATACAAGGATAACAAAACCTGTGGCGTCATTGAGGACGACCCTGTCTCCGGATATCGGGAGATCGCAGCCCCCCTTGGTGTTGTAGCGGGTATCGTTCCCACCACGAATCCCACCTCCACGGCTATTTTCAAGGCCCTGCTCTGCCTCAAGACGCGCAATGGCATCATTTTTTCACCACATCCAAGGGCGGCCAAAAGCACACGGGCCGCAGCCATGCTCATTTGCAGGGCTGCTGTGGCAGCAGGCGCGCCCGAACATATCATCGACTGTATCGAAAGCCCTTCCGCCGAGTTGAGCCAGCACCTCATGAGCCACAAAGGCATCAGCCTCATTCTGGCCACGGGCGGCCCAGGCATGGTACATGCGGCCTACAGCTCCGGCACGCCCGCCATTGGCGTGGGCGCGGGCAATACGCCGGTGGTCATCGACGCAACGGCGGACATCAAGATGGCCGTCAACTCCATCATGCTCAGCAAGACCTTTGACAATGGCATGATCTGCGCTTCGGAGCAGACTGTGGTGGCAGAAGCCGCCGTGGCCGATGCCGTGCGAGAGGAGTTTCTGGCACGCGGGGCCTGGTTCGCCTCGCCGGAAGAGGCAGAGGCTCTCAAGGCCGTTATTTTCAAGAATGGCTCTTTGAACAGTGCCATTGTGGGGCAGTCGGCCGCACATATTGCCGCGCTGGCGGGCATAACCCTGCCGGAGAATACCAAGGTGCTGCTGGCAGAACGCGACAGCATCCAGGCCGATGACCCCTTTGCCCACGAAAAACTTTCGCCGGTTCTGGGCTTCTACCGTGCGCCGGACTTCGCCTCTGCCGTGAGCATGGCGGGCGAGCTGGTGCGGCTGGGTGGGGCCGGGCATACCTCCGCCCTGTACACCCGTGAAAGTAACGTGGAACGCATCCGCGCCTTTGAGGAAGCCATGACCACCGGGCGTGTGCTTATCAATATGCCCGCCTCTCAGGGAGCCATTGGCGATGTGTACAACTTCCGTGTCGCCCCTTCGCTGACCCTGGGGTGCGGCAGCTGGGGCGGCAATTCCGTCAGTGAAAATATCGGAGTGAAGCACCTCATGAACGTCAAGACCGTGGCCTGCCGCCGGGAAAACATGCTCTGGTACCGTGTGCCGCCCAAAATCTATTTCAAGTTGGGGGCTTTGCGCCCTGCCCTGGAGGAATACGGCGACCGCCGCCGCGCCTGCATCATCACCGACAAGACCATGACGGAACTGGGGCACACAGCCACGGTCAGCGATATCCTTGAAAATCTGGGGATGCAGGTACGCGTTTTTGACAGCGTGCTGCCTGACCCGGACATCAGCACTGCCCGCAAGGCCCTGGAGATGGTCAATACCTTCCAGCCAGACCTTTTTGTGGCCCTGGGCGGTGGTTCCCCCATGGATGCGGCCAAGATCGTCTGGCTGCTGTACGAAAAGCCCGACATCCGCTTTGAGGACATTGCCCTGCGCTTTATGGACATCCGCAAACGGGTGGTCTCCTTCCCCGAACTGGGGCGCAAGGCCGTGATGGTGGCCATCCCCACCACGTCAGGCACAGGCTCGGAGGTGACGCCCTTTGCCGTTATTACCGATGATGCCACAGGGGTAAAGTACCCGGTGGCCGACTATGCCCTTACCCCGGATATGGCCATCGTGGACCCCGCCTTTGTCATGGATCTGCCGCGTTCGCTCATTGCCAATGCCGGACTGGACGTTTTGACCCACGCCATCGAGGCCTATACCTCCACCCTTGCCACCAATTTTGCTGACGGACATGCCGTGGAGGCCACGCGCCTTATCTTCAAATACCTGCGGGCCTCCTATGCCGGTGGGGAAGACAGGCTCATCCCGCGCGAAAAGGTGCATTATGCGGCCACCATTGCGGGCATGGCCTTTGCCAATGCCTTTTTGGGCATTTGCCACTCGCTGGCCCACACCCTGGGTTCCAGCTTCCATCTGCCGCACGGCCTTGCCAATGCGCTGATGCTGCCCTACGTCATTGAATACAATGCCACGGACACGCCCACCAAGCAGGGTATGCTGCCGCAGTACAAATATCCGTGGGTCAAGGGACGCTATGCCCGTCTGGCCGATATGTTGCACCTGGCTGATGACATTCGCGGGGATGGCCCTGCCGAGCGGACGCAAAAGACAGCACGCCTTGTGGCCGCCATTGAATCCCTCAAGAAGGATGTGGGTATCCCGGCTTCCCTGCAGGAGGCCGGTGTGCCGGAAGCGGCCTTCCTCGACAGGCTGGATGCCCTGGCAGAACAGGCCTTTGACGACCAGTGCACCGTGTCCAATCCGCGTTATCCGCTTATCAGCGAACTGAAGGAAGTCTATCGCAAAGCCTACTACGGCGAGTTGGAGATCCTGAAGCAACAGTAAACAGACAGGGGCCAGGTATCCAAGGATACCGGGCCCCACAAGTATTACCTGTCAGAGGCAGTGCCCTGCCCCTGACACCGCAGACGCTGTTGCCTACTCTTTCTGTTTCAGGAGCAGCAGAGTGACCAGCCCATACAAGCCAGTCAGTAGTATCAGGGCGGCCTCGGCCCTGCCCTGCCAGGAGGCCAACCCGTTGCCAGACTGGCGGTATTGCAGAAGAGACCAAAGCCCTGCCAGTAACAGACAGAACGGCAGGGCATTAAGCAGCCAGTGGCGGCTCAGGCTGAGATGGGGATACAGCAGGGCAGTTTCTTCCTGCACAAAGCCAAGCCGGAATGGGAAGAGCGTATCTGCCAGACGGCTCTGCCATGACTCTCTGGCTCGCGACATCTCATGCCTGAAGGTATGGAACGGCCTGCATATGTCGCCGCTTTTACGCTCTGCGGCAGGCAGGTCAAAAACAGTGGTCTGCACAAGGGCCTTGTCAGACGTGACCACTGTCAGATAGAGCGGGTCAAAGATGAGCTTGCAATCCATGGCATCCGGCAGGTAGTCCGGTACATCCAGACCAATAAGGGCCATGTCTCTCTGGCGGATGAGCCAGAGACGGTTCTGGCTGTCCAGCACAAGGCCCAGCCAGAGGCGTTCCTTGCTTTCTGAAACAAGGACATGGCGCGGTACAAGCCCCTGCGGCAGTACAATCTTATTGATGACAGGCTCCCCGTTACGGCGCAACAGATGAAACAGGCTTCCCTGTGCGTCAACCATAAAAATGCCGCCCTCATATGGCTTGAACGTGCTGAAGTTGCCCCCCACATGCCGGGCCGGGAATGCAAAACCCTGGGCCGCCAGTGCTGTGCTGAACAAATGGCTGAGTGCTGTTTCCTCCTCATTGGTGTCAGCATGGGTGAAGAGCATTCCCTGTTCTGTCAATCTGAAGCGGTCAGCAGGATAGAGCAGAGCCACCTGACCGGGGTCTGATTCCAGCAGCGGCAGACACGGCTGTGGCGGGTGATGTCCGTCCAGATGCCGGGCCGGGAGTTCCAGCACGCGACGGGCCTGTTCAATGGCTGCCCGGTCAAGGGTCTTGCCCCGAAGTGTTACAGGTAAAAGCCCGCGCATCTCCATATTGCGGTAATAGATGAAGGGCAGCGCGGCCTCAAAGGCAAGGCGGTCGTAATACTGCCCTGCTTCATCCTTATAGACGATATCGGCATGATGCCCTTCGGACTTGGCTGCTGCCTGTTGGTCATAGCCCCGGATCTGTTCTGTGTAGATGCACTGCTCAAGTACAGGGCTGTAAAATATATGTGTTTTGGCCAAAGGACTGAGCAGGGCCGTGTCGTACAGCATGGGTAATGCCCAACTGAGAACCAGCACAGAGAGGACACTCAGGCAGATACTGGCGAACGCGCGCATTACTGTGCCCTCCTGTGGCGGAAGTTCATGCACGGCAACAGCAGCCCTGCCAGCAGCAGTGGCAGCAACAGGGCAAACCAGGGCAGTGCAGGGGCAAGTGCGCCGGGTGTTGTTTTGACCAGCAGCGGTGTGCAGAGGCCCAAACCAAGCAAAAGTCCCATAAGTCTGGAGCGATGCTGTGGCTCAAGGAGGGTATGGGCAGTACAGAGATAGGCAAAGAAACCCGCCAGAAACCAGGGCAGACTGGTGAGTTGGGCCATGTGTACTGCCTCCTGCGGGAAGTGACGCTGCAAGATCAGCGTCAGCAGCAGCCCGTCCAGCAGATAGAGGAGGGCCAGAAACAGAAGGCCAAAAAGGAAATGCGCCAGCATGAGCAATGCCATGCCGCACGGCAAATGCAGGGATATGCGCAAACGTTCGTCGCGTATTTCCGGCAAAAACTGGCAGCAGCAGAAGACGCAGGCGCAGGTCACAGGCAGGGCAGCAAGAGCCGCGTAGGGTATCTGCCCCAGATCCATGACGCGATACCAAACGATTTCAGGATGATCCAGAAGGAAAAGCCGATGCACGCCAAGCCATATCCAGGCCATATAGGCCAGACTGAACACGCTCAGGGCAAGCATGCACAGGCGCGTCTTGATACATTCCTTGAAAAAGACTCCGGCAAAAATACGGTACATATCAGCATCTCCCCGTATAGCCTACAAAGGCGTCTTCCATGTCCATGGGGCTTTTTTGCAGGGCCTGTGGTGGCAGATGGATCCCCTCCCCGGCCAGGTCTGCCAAAATCTCACGGGCCGTGTGGAAGGTGAAGAATTCATAAAAATCAGCGTGCGCTTCCACATTGACCAGGTGCTTACCCGGCAGGGGCTGTCTGCCCATGCCCATCTCCCGCAGAGCCATGTCTGCCGCACCTGCAAGCGGGACATCCAGCCGGTAGCAGGAAAAACGCTCCATGAAATCCGCAAGGCCGGTCATGTAGGCAGCCCCCCCCCGGCGCAGAAAAACAACTTCATCCACAAAGCGATCCATGTCCTGGATGACGTGTGAGGTCAGCACCACCGTATGTTTGCCGTCGTGCAGATTCTCCCGCAGATAGTCAACAAAGAGGCGACGATAGCCTGCATCCAGCCCCATGGAATAGTCATCCAGAATAAGCAGTTCCGGATCCTGCGCCAGCATCAGCCCCAAAACCACCTGCGAACGCTGGCCTTCACTCATGTGGGCTATCTTGTGGTTGTACGGAAGCCCCAGCACTTCCACCAGGCCATAAAAACGTTCTGCTTTCCAGCGGGGGTAAAAACGCGCCATAAAACGTTCGATTTGACTGATGGTAAAAAAGTCATAGGCCAGGTGCCGTTCAAAAAGCAGCCCCACCCGCTCCCGCGTCTGCGGACGGATGGCATGGGCAGGATCACCAAAAATACGGCATATCCCGCGCTTGGGTTTGAGGAAGCCCATCAGTATCTTGATGAGCGTTGTCTTGCCTACTCCGTTCTTGCCCAGCAGCCCATAGATCTTGCCAGCCTCAAAGCTCAGGGAAAGATCCCTGTACACGGTATGCCCGCCATAGGAGTGGCCGAGATGTTCGATGGAAATGGGCTGGGGTGTCATTGCATCCTCCAGGTTGTCAGTTACATGAAAACAGGATATATGAAAACAGCATCCATTTTCAACAAGTGAGGGCGTATGCGTTTTCAGTCGATCTTTTCAATGGGTACGGCAATCGTCCTGCTGGCAGCATCCTGCACGTCTGCATGGGCACACAGTGCCCTGCTCAACTGCTATGACAATGCAGATGGTACCTTTACCTGCCAGGGTGGCTATTCCGATGGTTCGTCCGCCACAGGCATCCGCATCGTGGTGCGTGACAGCAGCGGCACCATCCTGCAGGAGGCTCGG
>JAFQED010000061.1 GCA_017415765.1 Desulfovibrio sp.
CGGCCGGTGAACTCGTCCACGATGACCACCTGGTCATTCTGCACGATATAATCCACGTCCCGCCGGAAGATGCAGTGCGCCTTGAGCGATTGCAAAATGTGGTGCTGGGCCGTGATGTGAGCCGGGTCAAAGAGGTTATCCAGGCCAAGCAGCTCCTCACAGCGGGCCACACCGGCATCCGTCAGGGAGGCAGAACGGGCTTTTTCGTCAATACTGTAGTGTTCTGGTGTGAGTTTACGAACCAGTTGGTCTATATTGCGATACATACCAACAGATTCCTCTGACGCGCCAGAGATGATGAGGGGAGTACGGGCCTCGTCAATGAGGATGGAGTCCACCTCGTCCACAATGGCAAAGTTATGCCCGCGCTGCACAAGCTGCTCGGCATAGAACTTCATGTTGTCGCGCAGATAGTCGAAACCGAATTCATTGTTGGTTCCGTATGTAATGTCCGCAGCATAGGCGGCCTTGCGTGCCTCATCGTCCAGCCCGTGGACGATGACCCCGGTACTGAGACCAAGAAAACCATAGAGCTTGCCCATCCACTGGGCATCGCGACCGGCAAGATAGTCGTTGACCGTAACCACATGGACACCCTTGCCAGACAGGGCGTTGAGTACCACCGCCAGAGTAGCTACAAGGGTCTTGCCCTCACCGGTTTTCATTTCGGCTATTTTGCCCTTGTGCAGCACCATGCCGCCCAGAAGCTGTACGTCATAGTGACGCATGCCCAGTACCCGGCGCGAGGCCTCACGCACCAGGGCAAAAACTTCGGGCAGGATGTCATCAAGGCTCTTGCCTTCTTCCTGTACGGCGACCTTGCAGGCGTTGATGCGCAAGGGAAAATCCGCATCAGCCAGTTCCTGCATTTCAGGTTCAAGGGCATTGATACGCGCCACCAGAGGGCGCAAACGGCGCAAATAACGTTCGTTCTTGCTGCCGAAAATTTTTCTGAAGAGAAAACCAAACATGGATGCTCCGGAAAAAAAGGGTGCTGGCTCCCGCAACGGGGCTGCCGTGGTATCCCTTCAGGATAAGGCATAAGCGATGGCTTGGCAATGCGGACACGCCCGCTTTTGCCACAGCCCTAATTGTTGGCCTGTCCTGGCCGATAAGGGATATGGAGGTACGCCCATGCTGCTGGCAGGTGACAGCCAGCAGGTTATTCCTGCTGGAGGTATTCCTGCTTGATAACGGCCTCGGCCTTGATGCGGTCAAGCAATTCGGCAAAAGTGGCCTTGACGTGTTCGCGGATGTCCCCCGCCACCACAAGAAAGAGCACATCATCGCCGGGCTTGAGCAAGCCTTCCCTGGCCTCGGCCACAATGGCGAAAATGCCGGGACGCTGTTCCAGCTCCTGTCGGATGGTTTCCATACGGGCGCGATCGGGACGGATGTCCACGGCACTGACCGGGCTGCCATCCTGGCGCGACCAGCCCCGTACAACGCCGTTGTGGACGAGCATCATGCCTACATGGTCGGCAAAGCCGGGGCGCGCCTTGAGTTCCTGAAGAGTTTTGTTAATGTCCATATAGTGACTCCGGGTTGCTGTTTCCGGGATGAGGACATCATACGCCAGGGCCTCCCTGTCATAAAGGATTTTGTTCATGGCGCAGTTATCGCAGTTGTTATCCCGTCTGCCGGAAGGCAAGGACGTGCACATGAGCACTATGGGCCATGTGCTCTGGGTGTGCTGGCACAACAGTCTGCCGCCCGCCGTCAATCAGACGCTCCTCAATTATGGTGGTATGCACGTGGGTGAGGAGCACGAGCAGGCTCTCTGGTTCTTTTTTACTGATGATGTTTTTCTTGCCCTGGCCCGGCTTTGTGTATGGGGCAATTTCAATGAGCTGGCCGTCAGTATAGAGCTTTTCCCTGGTCGTCTTCAGTTGAGCAGCAAACGCGAGGCCAGCCTTTCGCTGGACGGGCAGCTCCGCGTACAGGAGATGCTGGTCCGGGATAATCTGGAAATCTGGGTGCATCCCAAAAGTCGTGAGGGCCGTAACGTACTGCCCGGCATCACGTTTGAGCCGCGTCCGGGGCGACAGGGCATGGCCTCGGTACATTGGGCCAGCCCGCAGGTGGATGTGCGGATGCCCTATGCCTCTACTCAGGCATGGTATGCCCTGATACACCCGTTGGGGTCGCCGCTGGACAAGGCTTTTCAGGCGGGCTGGGGGGCCATGTTCAAACAGCTGGAAGCCCTGCTGGAAAAACACAAGATAAAGTTCATTGTTCACGAAACCTTTGTCATGCTGGCGGTGGACAATCTGTTGATGCTGCGCACCTTCATGCGCGACTATTTGCAGACCTTCAACAAGGAAACAGCCACAGCCGAGACCCCCTGCTGGCCCTGCGTTTGCGTGGTGGCAGACCGCAACAACCTGAATTTCAATATAGATCTGCCCAGAAAGATAGGCTTGCAGTGGGACAATCTCATGCCGGATTTCCCCTATATGCGCTATCGCAATGCCTTCCTGCTGGGCGAGGGCTTTACCGTGCGCGATCTGCGCTTTACCGGGGAGCAGGCCAGCATGGACAGTTGGTGCAACGTCCTGCTGGACGATACCGCCATTTCCACACGCTCCATCCCCCTGATGATGGCCAGCCAGCTTTCGGCAAATAACAGCGGTGGCTGCTTTTATTGCGGGCTGGCCGGTCATACGGCTGCGCAATGCCCCACGCGCGGATTTTTCCCCAGTCGGCCCGATCTTTGGGATGATGTGGGGGGGCTTGGCCTTGATGCCATCAACGAGGCTTTCCGTCAGATAGAAGGGGTGCTCTCCCAGCAGGGCCTTGCGGGTTTTGAGGAATTGCTGGAAGGTGATGACGATACGGCTCTGTTGTTACAGGCTATTTTGGACATCAACAGCCCGGCCCAGTTGCGGAATGTGCCGCGCCACTGGCTTTACCGTTTGCGCGAGCCAGACCCGGACGAGGAAGACAAGCCTACCCGCGATGACAGCCCTGCATGGGATCTGCTGGAACGCCTTGCCCGCGCTGGGGCCGATGAACTGCCCGCGCTGGAAAAGGACATTACCAATGCCATTGCCCGACACCAGCGTGACCCACGGCTTCGGATGGTACGGGCCTTCCTTTGTGTGCAAAGGAATGATTTTTCCCATGCGGCCACGGCCTTTCGCGAGGCAGCCAGTCTGACCCCCGCAGCGAGCCTTCAGGCTTGGAATGAGTATCTCTTGGCGCGGCTGGCCGAAGAGCAGGGCCAGTACAGCCAGGCCATAGAGCAGTACCATCAGGTCTCGCGGGTCATGCCGCAGTGGCGTGATGTGCAGTACCGCAGTCTTGTCTGTCGGGTAAAGATGGGCTTTGCGGAACAGGTGCTGGATCAGCTTGCCAAACTGGTGCAGGAAGAACCGCACTTTTTCAACCGCATTCTGATCGACCCCGCACTGGAAAGGGGGCGGCTGCTTATCCTTTCTGCCCTGCATGATGTTTGGGCCAAGGCTAAAGAGCGGGCCGAGGCCGAGCGCGACCGTATACTTGCCATGCAGCGACGCCTTGCGGACTGGTTTCCCGACGATCATGCCGTGCAAATGCAGCTTGGGCTCAAAATCAAGAAGCTGGAAGGCCTGAGCGGCATCCAAAACTACATTGCCTTCCTGAAAGTGCTGGAAAGCCGCCCCGCCCTGGAGAAGGAGCTGGAAGACTGCATCCAGCGAGAAATAGAGGAACTGCGCAACCGTTACAAGCACTATCTGGATGTTTTACAGGAAATTCGGGACGAAGCTTCGTGGTTTCCCTTCCCCTCGGTATTGCGGGAATTCAGTGCAGATTTTAACGAGTGCGCTGGCCTCATCAACTGGGCCTTTGCCTGCAATTTTAATGATGCCGAAACTTTCAAGCGGGCGCAGGGAACCATCTCCCGTATCAATGAATTACTGCGGCAACTGAAAAAACGTCTGCGCTTTCTGCGTACCGTGCGCGATGGTACGCTGTTTGCCCTGCTCATGGGCAAGACCTTCATGTGGGTGGAGATAGTGGGCTTGCTGCTTTGTTTTATTGGTGTCCCCATCATCGTATTTTGGGGGGAGTTTCTCCATTTAGGCTGGCTCAAAAATCTTCTTGGCGAAAATCAATGGTCTGTCCAGAAAGTGCTGGCCATTATTGTCACGGTCATTGCTGTGGGCGTGGGGGCCTTGCGTACCACCCTTATCTTTGACCGACGGCGGGAGCAGCTACTGGAAGAAGCCCGTGAGCAGCGGGAAAAAGCCCAGCAGGCACGGCTGGAACGCATCCGACGGCAACGACAGGCCGAGCAGGAACATGCCCGGCGCGTACAGCAGGCCGAGCAGGAGAGGGAACAACGCCGTATCCTCAAGGAAAAGATGCGGGGCTGACCAGTTGGTGCTGTCTTTTCGGGGTAGCTTGGCGACTATTGATAAAAAACTCTTTACAGTAATGAGATTTTTTAGCAATATGACTCCAGCCATAGTATCAGGCATCCTTTACCCGGAGAAAGATATGAGTTCCCTGAAAGATTTTTCCCTCTACCATATAGACTGGAACCTTACCCCTGAACACGCCGTCACCATGTATCTGGAGTGGGGCAACAACGACTGGCATGCAGAATATCCGCCAGTGCGATCCAAGGAAGACGTCTCCCACTATTTTGTGGTGGATAGCTGGCAGGAGCCGCCTGTCATTCGTTTGGTTCGACGTAATTCCGAGCAGGCCGAGGATCTTGTGACCGTACCCGTGCCTGATGCACTGCTGCCCGACTACCGGCAGGCCCACGGCTTCTGGCGCGGCATCAGTGAGCCCACCCCCAAACTTAAGGACTGGCTCAGACAGGAGCTGGGACAGAACTGATTTTCCTTTGGTCTTGGTTGATAAGGAGGCCGCCAATGTATGCCTGATGTTTGATGACGTGGGCATCCTTGGCGACCTTTTTTATTGAGAGCCAGCCTTGCCTTGGGCTTGAACCTGAGCTTTCTTGCTGATAAACAGTATTCATGAGATATTGGATAACGACATTTCAGGCTACGGGCATTGCACTGTTTGCAGGCTCAATTGTAGCCAGCCCATCCTATCCAATGGGTGTATGCTGGGGAATTTGGCTCCTTCTCTTGGGTTTCATTTTTCATCAGCTTATAGGAGTAAAGAATGAGTACTGTTTCCATGATAGGTATCAGTATGACAGTGATCGCGGTTTTGGTGTATATCGGATACCGCATGGGCTACATTAAGTAGTTACAAGTAGGAACAAACAAGGCTCTCGACATTCGAGGGCCTTTTACATATATGATGTAAAGGGTTGTGGGGTGCAATTCTACCCCAACAGCAGGGCCACAGCCAGCCCTGCAAAGACCAGCCCTGCCGCTCGGTGGGTCAGTACCTGCCCCCGGCGTGAGCGGTTAAAGACCGGCGCAAGTTTGCCCCCCAGCAAGGCTGTGCCCGAAAAGACAAGTAGGGTAGCCATCATAAAAACAAGGCCCAGCATCAGCACCTGTACAGCCAGCGGGCCACGGGCCGGACTGCAAAATTGCGGCAAAAAGGCAAGAAAGAACAGGCTGACCTTGGGGTTGGTCACATTCATCACAATGCCACGGCGGTAGAGTGTCCACAGGCCGGGACAGGGGGCGGCGTCCCTGGCGAGCGTGTGGGCAATGCTGGCTCCTGCCCGAAAGGAAAGCCAGGCCAGCCAGAGCAGATAGGCTGCTCCAACATACTTGAGCAAGGTAAAGGCCAGGGGCGAACTTTGAAAGATGGCGGCCACGCCCAGGGCCACCGCAGTAGTATGGACACACAGTCCGGTCACAAGGCCCAGAGTTGTGGCAAGACCGGCCCGTGCCCCATGGACGGCTGATTGTGTCAATACAAAAATGATGTCCGGCCCTGGGGCAATACCCAGCAGCAGGGATGCTGCAAAAAATGCCAGCAGACTTTCCAGGGCGGGCATGGCCATCAGGCTCCTTCTTGTAAGATGGTATATTTTTGCCCACGCGGGCTGGCCTTGATGCGCTGTTCCAGTCTCAGTGCCTCACCCTTGTCCGCACAGAGACGCAAAGCCAGCAGACGCACCGGGCGACGGCCCCTTGTGTAGCGCGCTCCTCCCGCTGCAAGTCCATTGTGCTGGGCCAGACGGCGGGCCATGTTGGTGGTGATACCACAGTACAGGGTGCCATCGGCACATTCCAGCAGATACACCTGCCAGCTATCCTTGCGAGCTGCCCTTGCGGGCCTTCCTGCTGGCGCGTATGGCAGTGGGGAGGCTGGTAATGGGGCTGCTGTCTTGGGTCTGGCCATGTCAGCCTCTTGCGCCAGCCAGCCAGGCAGTAAGACCATAACAGGCCAGCCAGTTAGCCACTCGCCAGAGCCAGGGTTGCGGGTCATGCCCCTGCATCATGAGACGCAGTTGGATCATGCCGGTGACAAGGCTGCCAATGCCCAAAAAAACGGCAAAGCCGATGGCCGCCAGAAGGCCAAATCTCACCAGGCAGAGTAAGAAAAGAAAAAAGCTCACCGCCGGGCTGATACAGCCCTTCTGACCGTTGATGCTCCAGACCTGCCCAAAATGAGGGGCAAAGGTCTGTCCAAATCCCTGGTTGCTTCCTGTCCTCTGTTGAAAGCGGTCGTAATGCCTGTCATGTGCGTCCTCGTCCGGGCCAAGTACCTCAGCGTCAAGCACGCGGCGGCTGTTGTCTGTCCTGTTATCGGCAGAGGGGGATCGCCCCGACAGAGTCTGCTGTCCTCTGAAATTATGATTGGTATCGTGCATGGTGTCCTCCGTCCTGTGGTGCTCCTTCAGCCGTCATGCTGACATGGGCTCGTGGTATTTTTGCAACTGACGTCATCGCCGTCAAGAAAGTCTTGCACCAGTAATTGGGTAGTGTTAGAATTGTTTGTCTTTTGAAGTCAGTATTGCACGGGGAGTTGGGGGCAGAGTCATGGCAGGTACGGCCGAGTACAGGGTGGATGCAGTTCGGGAGCGTCGTAATGTGGTGCTGTGTGCTGTCATGCTGTGCTGTATCATTGTTGTGGTAACAGCTCTGTGTGTCTGGAGTTTTTCTCGTCTGGTGCTGCAACAGGCCCAGGAACAGGCTATCCAGATGGCTCATATTACCATGTCAAAAGATCTGAACCTGCGAAAGTGGGTGGCTGATATGGGGGGGATCTACGCCCCGGTAACGCCGGCTACCCCCCCTAATCGCTGGCTTCGCAAGGAAGGGCGTGACTTTACCCTGCCTAACGGGCAGGAGATAACCAGAATCAACCCCGCCTATGCCTACCGGCTGGTGCAGGAGTACTGGCAGCAGGATAGTTCCGGCCGTGGCAGGTTGGTAAGTCTCAAGCCTATCCGTCCACAAAATATGGCTGATGCGTGGGAGGCACAGGCTCTGCGTGATCTGACCGCCAGCGGTGAAGCGGAAAAAGTGGCTGAACAGATGGTAGATGGTGTGCCTCGCATACGTCTGCTGCGTATCCTGCGGGCTCAAGAAAACTGTCTGGTCTGCCATGCTGAATACGGTTTCAAGGAAGGAGACATCCTTGGCGGCCTGAGTGTTATCCCTCCGGTGGACGAAGTGGGTGCGGGCTATCGTGATTTTAGTTACAAGATCATGCTGCTGTGCGTACTGGTGGCAGCCCTTTGCATAGCACTCATTATTTTCTTCAGTCTCAAGCTCCTGGAAGGTATCCGACGGCGGGAGGCTTCATCTCGCCAACTGGAAGAACTTGTAGTCTATATGGACAAGCGGGTTGAGGAGCGTACCAGGCAATTGCGCTCCTCCAACAGTATCAGTTTGCGTCTGCTCAACGCAACCGATGATGGTATCATTGGTGTTGATGAGGAAAGCAGGATCATTTTTGCCAACAGGGTTTGTACCAGGCTATTGGGCTATAAAGAAAGTGATCTGCTGGGCAAGCCCCTGCATGATGTCCTGTGTCCGGTAGATAGCGAGGGGCAGCCCATCAGTTCGGACAAGTGTCGTTTGTGCCATGCTCTGCACCAGTCGCGCACTTTGACGTTTGATTCCAACCGTTTTCGAGGCAAGGATGGGAAAATGGTGCTGGTCAGCGGCAGGGTCAGCAGCATTGTGGAAGATGGCATCGACAAGGGCGGCATCGTGGCCTTTCGGGACATCAGCAGTGCCCGCATGGCAGAATTGTGGCAAAAAGTATTTTTTAACCAGGCCCGTGAAATTTTCTTTATCGTTGGGCCAGATCACAAGTTCGTGGACTGTAACATGGCCGCCGTGGAATGGCTGGGCCTCTCCTCCAAGGATGACCTGCTTCACGGCAAAACGAATATATATCCCCAGTATCAGGAAGACGGTATACGTACCTCTATAGCCCTGCATGATCTTTTTGCCCGCTGCGATGCCATGAAGGTGATACGTTTTTCGTGGCTGTTCAGGCATGTCAGCGGGCGTATCCTGCCGTGTGAAGGATCTATGGTACGGCAGGATACGCAGTTTGGGCGGAGTTACTTTGTCGCCCTGCACGACTTGGAGGCCTTGCGTAACTATGAGAACCAGCTTGAGAGTGAGCGTACCCTGCTGCAGGAAACACTGGAGGGTGCCCCCTCTGCCATGCTGGTTTGCGATGAGCAGTATCGCGTCCTTGCCTGCAACAATGGGGCGCAGAGGAAACTGGCGATAGGCGAGGGTGACTATTGCCTTGGTCTCTGGCAAGAGCCAGAGGCTATTGGATCCATGTGTGTACAGGTACTGCAGGGGCAACGTTTTTTCAAGGTGCCCATGCGCTTGCATCCCTTTGGGGATACCTCGCACAGTTATCATATGCTGTGTACTGCCAGCTTTATTTCCTACCGCAATCGCAATGCCATACTGTTCTGGTTGCAGGATGTGACTGAAATTATGGCCCTGCGCCTGGCAGCCGAGGCATCAGCCCGCAGCAAGAGCAGCTTCCTTGCCCATATGAGCCATGAGATACGCACGCCGCTCAATGCCATCATCGGCATGAGCCAGATAGCGAGCAACAGCCTGGATGATCCAGACAAGGCTCAAAAAGCCCTTGGAGAGGTGCAGGCTTCTTCCCGCCACCTGCTGTCCCTTCTCAATAGTATTCTTGATATTTCAAAAATCGAACATGGCAAGATGGAGCTGGATCCAACGCCGGAAAAGATCTCAGAACTATACAACAGTGCCTGTTACATTATTGAAGGCCGCTGCAGAGAGAAGCAGATCCGGTTTGAAAAGCATGTGGAAGATCTGCCGGATACCCATTTATTGTTTGACAAGCTACGCCTCAACCAGGTCATCATCAATCTGCTGGATAATGCTGTCAAATTTACGCCATCCGGTGGTAATATTAGCCTTGGATTGAAGTTGGTGGAAGAAAATCCTGCCTCTGTCACGCTGGCTTTCCGCATTGCCGATACTGGCATTGGCATGACAGAGGAACAGGTAGAGAGGGTCTTCAATCCTTTCGAACAGGCAGATGGCAGCACCAACCGCTGTTTTGGCGGTACTGGACTTGGCCTTACCATCAGTCAGAGCCTGGTACAGATGATGGGCGGAAGGATACGTCTCACCAGCACACAGGGTAAGGGGAGCGTGTTTGCCTTTGAACTAACCTTCCCCAGGGCAGAAGGTAAGCAGGAAGATACCTGCTGCCAGAGCCTGGAAGGGCTGGATCTTAGTGGCAAAAATATCCTGTTGGTGGAAGATGTTTTCATCAACCGTGAAATCGTTAAGGAAGCCCTTTCTGTCACTGGAGCCAATGTTGTAGAAGCCGGGGATGGCGCGGAGGCCCTGGAAATTTTCCACAGTTCAGGCAGTTGGTTCTTCTCCATCATCTTCATGGACGTGCAGATGCCGCGCATGGATGGCCATGAAACCAGTCGGCTTATCCGTGCCATGCCCGACCGTTATGCCACAGAAATTCCCATTGTGGCCATGACCGCCAATGCCTTCAGTGAAGATGTGGAAGCCGCCCTTGCCTGTGGCATGAATGCCCATCTGGCCAAGCCATTGGATCTTGCCCAGTTGCGTCAGGTACTGGAAACCTGGGTACTGCAACGGGGACAGGAAGAGCAGGGAGACGCACAGGGCTAACCACATTTTTCCATCGTCATGTGAGCTGTCATGTCCTTACTCGCTATCCTTGCTCTGGCTGGGAGGAGGGGGAACAGGCAGCCCCCGAAAAATGAGGCGTGTGGCCACATCATCTGCTAATTCGGCCACATCCATGAGCTTTTCCAGCAATTCCAGCAGGTAAAAGCGATCATGCTCACAGCCGTCTTTGAAGTCTGCTTCCAGTTGGCCTGAGGTGATGTAGGTCTGCAGCTCTTCCAGGTCATGTATGTTCAGCATATGGCGGTACTCCTCTGGGCTTCCAGCAGGGCAAGGCACTGTCGGGTCAGTTCTTCTGTCATGCTTTCCACCTGGGTGATTTCCTGTTTGCTGATGGCTTCGTAGTGGATGCCGGCACTGACGCACACAGCGCAGCCCAAGGTACGGCTGATAGTTTCAGCCATCCTGGCGGCCAGGGCGTCTTCCCGATGGCCGGGATTGACAAGAACAGCAGCGGCCCTGTCTGGTAAGGCCAGAGCCACGGCCCCCAGATGGGCTACCCCTCCAGTCAGGCAGATCTGTATATCCTGCCCCAGCAAGTGCAGCACCAGTTCCAGACGTAAACGCCCGGATGTCAGGACAAGGGAAAGGGGACTTTTTTGCATCCCCTTCACCTATGCCGCAGGTTGCTCCAAGTCAACAGGCTTGCACCAGCCCGGCTTTTTCCGTACTTTGGCGTATGGTCAAGACAAGGGAAGTTTTTGTTTGTTCGATATGTGGTGCGCAGACCCTGCAATGGCGCGGGCAGTGCCCCAGTTGCCAGGAATGGAACAGCCTTGAGGCCCAGACCCGCCCGCGCAGCCAGACGCTACGTTCTGCTTCAGCCAGTGTGGCCTCCAGCATGGAACGGCCCATCCCCCTGCATAGGGTGGTCGAGACCGGGCACAAGCCCTATCCCAGCGGCCTAGATGCGCTCGACAGGGTACTCGGCAAGGGTTTGGTACCAGGTGCTGCCATCCTGCTGGGGGGCGAGCCGGGTATTGGCAAGTCCACACTGCTCCTGCAGGTGGCCGGACTGGTTGCGTCCAGCGGTCGTACTGTCCTCTATGCCAGTGGAGAGGAAGCCCTGCCCCAAATCAAGGCACGTGCTGCCCGTATCGGGATGCTGGCAGAGGGCTTGCTGGCACTTTCAACCTCCCGCATGGAAGAGGTTTTAGCCGCGTTGGAAGGTGATTCTCCCCCAGCCCTGCTGATTGTGGATTCTGTTCAAACCCTGACCAGTACAGAAGCCGAAGGATTGCCCGGCAATGTAAGCCAGGTTCGGGCCGTGGCAAGCTCTTTACTGGAGGCCTGTCGTCGGTCAGGGAGCACACTTATCCTAGTGGGGCATGTCACCAAGGACGGACTTCTGGCCGGGCCGCGCATGTTGGAACACATGGTGGACACGGTTATCTCGCTTGAGGGTGACCGCCGCCAGATGTTCCGTCTGCTCCGGGTTTTCAAGAACCGTTTTGGCCCAAATGAGGAATTGCTTGTCTTTCGCATGGCTCAGAATGGTATGCAGGTGGTTGATGACCCTTCAACATTCTTTCTGGGCGCACGTGATGCAAGTCTTTCCGGGACGGCTGTAGTCATGGCTGTGGATGGGCAACGACCCCTTGCCGTGGAGGTACAGGCCCTTGTGACCCGGACCTTCCTGAGTATCCCGCGGCGTACTGCCCTTGGTTTTGATGCCAACAGACTCAACCTGCTGCTTGCAGTCTTGGAAAAGCGTCTCAAGCTCAATTTTGGGCAGGTGGACATTTATGCCAAGGTCGGTGGTGGTATGCGGTTGAATGAGCCAGGACTGGATTTGGCTCTGGTCGCGGCTGTGCTTTCTTCCTATTATGATGTTCCGTTGCCGGAAAAATGTGTCCTCTGGGGAGAGGTGGATCTTAACGGGCAAATCCGTCCGGTGGCGGCCCATGAACTCAGGCTGGCACAGGCCAGACGGCTGGGCTTTAACCCGATTGTCCATCCGGTGGCTGGGCAGGGCAGTCAGCGCGGAGGCGGTATTGCGGGTATCACCGAAGTGCAGCAATGTCTGTTCAGGCGTTAGAGCATTTTTTGATTGAAACACTCTGTGTTTCAATCGTAACGCTGCCTACGCTTCCCCGCATGGCGGGACAAGCGCGGGAAAAGCGCGGTTTTCCCGCTTGCTGACGGCGCGGGCGTCCGCTTTCCCAGCGAAGCTGGACAAGCGCGTCCGCCAGAGCTACTGCCATTTTCAATGGCATTTCGCTCTAAATCCTGTTTGAGCTGCGGAGGCAAACATGGCTCTGGAGATAGAGCGCAAATATCTGGATATAGATATTCCTGCCTTGCGTCACCGCCTGACTGTTGTGGGGGGGCAGACCACAGGAGCGCATTTTGAAAGCAACCGGGTTTTTGATACGGCAGGGCAGGAACTTTTCCACTCTGGGCGTCTGTTGCGTCTGCGCTGTCAGGAATGGCCCGGCAAAACACGCTATGTGCTGACCCTTAAGCTGCCGATCGCTTTGAGCCCAACTGACAGCCGCTGCAAGATTCGAGAAGAGCGCGAACTGAGTCTGGATGATGCGGCAGGTCTGTCTGCAATTCTGGAAGGCCTGGGTTACACGGAGCAGGCCCGGTATGAGAAGGTGCGGGAAGTGTGGCTGCTGTCAGGCGTGGAAGCTGCGCTGGACATCCTGCCCTTTGGTGCAGCGCTGGAGCTTGAGGGGGCAGCGGATATGCTGGATCTTGCAGGTAATCTGCTGGGGCTTGACAAGGTAACCATCAGTACCAAGAGTTATCATGAGCTGCATCAGGAGTGGCGCAAACGGCATGATCTACCGCCCGATCTTTCTTTTGTGTTCACGGCAGAACAGCGCACAGAATTACGAAAATCTTTGGGGCTTGTCGCTGCCAAGCCCGCCTGATGCCTTTTGGGAGAGATACCATGCCGCATGGAAGCAATGGGCACGATGCTGCCCTTGATGGTGAAGGTCGTGTTCTGGTTGCCAAAAAACTCAAGGAACCAGATCGTTACCGCGTCCTTCTGCACAATGACGACTATACCAGTATGGACTTTGTGGTGGCCATCCTTTGCAGCATTTTTCGCAAGAACATGGAGGAGGCCACTTCCATCATGCTGGCCGTACACAAGCAGGGTGTGGGCCAATGCGGCATCTATACACGGGAAATCGCCGAGGCCAAGGTGGGGCGGGTACGTCAGGCGGCCCGCGCAGCGGGCTATCCGCTCAAATGCACCATGGAAAAGGACTGATCTGGATACGCCATGTTGAGTAACAATGTACAGCAAATCCTGCGCGATGCCTTCTTGGAGGTGCAGCGGCGCAGACATGAGCTGCTTACGGTTGAACACGTGCTGTACGCACTGAGCAACCATGCCGATGGTCGTCTTGTTCTTGAAGGCAGTGGGGCCAGTGTGGAAGTGCTGCATGACCAGCTGGAAACTTTTTTCAGCAAGGAGCTGGAAAGCGTCTCCATGCCCGGTAATTATGAGGTCATCCAGACAGAAAGCGTACAGCGCGTTATCGAACGGGCCATCCTGCATATCCGTGCTGCCGGACGGGCAGCGGTGGAGGTGGGCGACCTGCTGGTTGCCATATTGGACGAGCCGGAAAGCTATGCCCGCTATTATCTGCTCAAGCAGGGGCTGGAAAGGCTCGACATCCTGACATTCATTTCACACGGCATGGACGAGAGTGCTGGCTCACGCGGTGTTGATCCGGAACAGCCACAAGGTGCAGAGAGTGATGAAGACAAGCGGAGTGAAGGCCAACAGGATCCTCTGGCCCGCTATACCGTGGATCTGACAGCGCGTGCCCGTGAGGGCAAAATTGACCCCTTGGTGGGGCGGGAGCAGGAGTTAGGCCGCGCCATTGAGGTTTTGTGCCGGCGTCGCAAAAATAATCCCTTATTTGTGGGAGACCCCGGCGTGGGCAAAACCGCGCTGGCCGAGGGGCTGGCCCTGCGTATGGCCGAAGGGGCTATGCCACGCTCTTTCCCGGCCAAACGCTTGTTGGCTTTGGACATGGGGCTTGTTCTGGCGGGGACACGTTACCGGGGGGACTTTGAGGCGCGTATCAAATCCATTGTGGAGGCCCTCACGGCAGAGCCAGACGCGATCCTCTTCTTGGATGAAATCCATACTATTGTTGGGGCTGGTGCTACCTCCGGCGGGAGTATGGATGCTTCCAATCTGCTCAAGCCAGCCTTGGCCAATGGTGATATTCGCTGTATCGGTTCCACCACACACGAGGAGTTTCGCAACCATCTTGAAAAGGATCGTGCCCTTGCCCGCCGCTTTCAGCGTATCGAGGTACGTGAACCGTGCGAGGAGGATTGCCTTGCCATCCTGCAGGGCTTGCAGGGCCGCTATGCGGAACACCATCAGGTGCGTTATACCAAGCCTGTGCTCAAGGCCATTGTGGAACTTTCTGCCCGTCATTTACGTGACCGTCTTTTGCCGGACAAGGCCATAGACGTACTGGATGAAGCCGGAGCTGCTGTGCGCC
Source organism: Desulfovibrio sp. (assembly GCA_017415765.1). GTDB lineage: Bacteria > Desulfobacterota > Desulfovibrionia > Desulfovibrionales > Desulfovibrionaceae > Desulfovibrio. The sequence continues at coordinate 14,540 of JAFQED010000061.1, forward strand.
TGAGCCGGGGAGAGGAGGCCAGGAGGCGTCCTGCAGTAACTGTGGCCGATGTGGAGAATGTTGTTGCCCGCATGGCCAATGTGCCTGTACGTACAGTTTCAGGCCGTGAACGGACACGTCTGGCCCATCTTGAACAGGATCTCAAGCGGCAGGTCTTTGGACAGGATGTGGCTATAGAGCAAACCGTCCGTGCCATTTTGCGGGCCAGAGCCGGACTGGGGCAGGAGCAGCGTCCGGCCGGGGCTTTCTTGTTCTATGGGCCTACCGGTGTCGGCAAGACAGAGGTGGCCCGGAGCCTTGCCAGCCTGATGGGGGTGGACTTTCTGCGTTTTGACATGAGCGAGTATATGGAAAAACATTCCGTGGCTCGGCTCATCGGTACCCCACCCGGTTATGTAGGTTTTGACCAGGGTGGTCTGTTGACCGAAGCAGTACGCAAGGCCCCTCATTCGGTGCTGCTGCTGGACGAATTGGAAAAAGCACATCCCGATGTTTTCAATATCCTCCTGCAGGTCATGGACTATGGGACATTGACAGACAATACGGGTCGTAAAACGGATTTTTCTCATGTTGTTCTGATCATGACCTCCAATGCCGGAGCCTTCGAGATGTCACGCTCCAGTTTGGGCTTTGGCAAGGCAGGGCTGGAAGATGCCTCCCACAAGGCCTTGAAGGCTGTGGAGCAGCTGTTTTCTCCAGAATTTCGCAACAGACTTGATGGTATGGTGCCCTTCAACGCCTTGAACCAGGAGATGATGCTGCAAATCGTTGATAAATTTCTTGCTGCGCTGGAGAAAAACCTGCAACAGCAAGAGGTGCGTCTGACAGTGGATCCGGCTGCGCGGCAATGGCTGGCAGAAAAGGGCTATGACCCCAAGATGGGGGCAAGGCCCCTGCGCCGCCTTGTGCGGAGTGAAGTGGAAGACGCGTTGGCACAGGAACTGCTTTTCGGTAGTCTGCAAAAAGGGGGTACAGCCCGTTTGCAACATAATGGGGATGGGCTGCACCTTGCAGTCCGGCAAAGAAAGGCTTCTGCAGGAAAGGCGCGGGCCTGAACCGCCATGCAGGAGCTGGTCAGCCGTTATGCGGCTCTCTTTCCTCCGTTGGAGGTCAGCCGTGCCGATGGTCTGTTGTGCGCGGGAGGGGACTTGCATCCGGCGCGTTTGCTGGCGGCTTACAGCCTGGGTATTTTCCCCTGGTACAGTTCGGGGATGCCTATTCTCTGGTGGTCGCCAAACCCGCGCTGCATCATGCCCCTGGATGCGTTTCGTCTGCCCGCACGCAGCGCACGGGCCTTACGCAATAAACCCTTTCATTTGACGCTGGATGCGGCTTTCGGACGGGTGATCCGGGCTTGTGCCGAACCTCGCGAGCCGGGCGGTGGGACATGGATAAGCCCGGCCATACTGGCTGCATATGAGCACCTCTATGAATTGGGCTTTGTTCATTCAGTGGAAGCGTGGCGGGACGGGGAGCTTGTCGGTGGCCTGTATGGTGTCGCACTTGGACGGGCCTTTTTTGGCGAATCCATGTTTTGCCGCGTGGCTGAGGCATCACGGGCAGCTTTGGCTGGTCTGGTAACCCTGCTGCGCCAACGTGGGGCCTGTTTGCTGGATTGCCAGCAGGAGACACCACATATGTTACGGATGGGGGCACGTCTTGTGCAACGCGAGGATTTTTTGCGACAGTTGCGCACAGCCCTCATGGGGGAGGGCTGCGCGACGGGCAGCAGTCGTGGGGCTGCTACGATTACTCGGCAAGCAGCGGTTCGTGGGCATCCAGATCATAGAAGGCCCAGACGGCAAAAGGCAGAGGATACCCCGGAGCCTTGTCAAAACGGATAAAGCCTGTGGTCTTGCCTTCAGGTATGTGGCTCAGCGGGGCAACTCCCAATGGCACAGGAATTTCCAGCGGGCAGACAGTAATTTTTTCCAGGTGTTCGGCATAGCGTTCTTCAAGGTAGGCCACAAGGGCTTCGCTTTCTTCACGGGTGAAGGCTTCAAGGATACAACGTAAGGCCGCCTCCCTGGTGGCCCCTTGCAAAACTTGTGGGGGAACTGCCGGATCCGGTGGCCCAACGAGGTCGCTGTCCAGCAGGGCGGCCAACTCGGCAGCGTCAGCCCCGTGGCGGAACAGATGGGCTTCTACATGGCGACGTCCCTTGAAAGCATTGAGGGTGGCTGCCACGATATAGATCCTTTCAATTGGGGCCTTGGACGGTACAGGAGCGAACTGTATTTCCATAATGCAGACATTCCTCACACTGACTTGTGGATTTCTTGCAGCAGTATAACCCAAATCGACCGACTATGGAAGACACGAAGCAGATACCCTTCAGGCTGCAAACAGACTATGTGCCCACAGGTGACCAGCCCGAAGCCATCAGTACCCTTTATGCCAATATCCAGGCTGGTGTACCAGCACAGGTGCTGCTGGGGGTGACAGGTTCTGGCAAAACCTTCAGCATGGCCAATGTTATTGCTCGCTGTAATCGTCCATCCCTGGTGCTGGCCCCCAACAAGACACTTGCGGCACAACTGTATAACGAATTCCGCGAGCTATTCCCGCAGAATGCTGTTGAGTATTTTGTCAGCTACTATGACTATTACCAGCCTGAAGCCTATGTGCCAGCTTCTGATACATACATTGAAAAAGATTCTTCAATCAATGACAATATAGATAAACTACGCCACGCTGCAACACACGCTTTGCTTACTCGGCGTGATGTTTTGATCGTAGCTTCGGTGTCCTGTATCTATGGTCTGGGTTCACCAGAATTTTATGCCAGGATGGTTATCCCGGTGGAGACAGGACAGCATCTTTCCATGGACAGCCTCATCAGCCGACTGATTGAGGTGCAGTATGAGCGCAATGATCATGACTTTCATCGGGGGACGTTCCGGGTGCGGGGAGACGCGCTGGAAATTATCCCTGCCTACCATCACGAGCGGGCCTTGCGTCTGGAATTTTTTGGTGATGAGCTGGAAAGTATGCGTGAGATAGACCCCCTTACGGGTGATCTGCTTGCCGAGGTACGCAAAACCGTTCTCTACCCCGCAAGCCATTTTGTGTCGGCACAGGACAATCTGAAACGCGCAGCAAGCGACATCCGACAGGAACTGACAGAACGCCTTTGCTGGTTTCGGGAAAATGGTCGTCTGGTGGAGGCCCAGCGGCTTGAACAGCGCACCCAGCTTGACCTTGAGATGATGGAGGAGCTGGGCTACTGCAATGGCATCGAAAACTACACCCGCCATCTGGACGGGCGCAAACCGGGCGAACCGCCATCATGTCTGCTCAATTACTTTCCGCAGGATTTTTTGCTTTTTGTGGATGAATCGCACATCACCGTGCCGCAGATAGGCGGTATGTTCCGCGGAGACAGATCCCGCAAGGAAACCCTTGTAAACTATGGTTTTCGCCTCCCATCGGCTTTGGACAACCGTCCTCTGCGATTTGAGGAATTTCAGGCCATGCTGCATCAGGTCGTTTATGTGTCTGCCACACCGGGCCGCTATGAACTGGATGCGGCTCAGGGTATCGTGGCCGAACAGATCATCAGACCCACGGGGCTGGTGGATCCATTGGTGGACGTGCGACCGGTCAAAGGTCAGATGGAGGATTTGCTTGCCGAGTGTCGGGCACGTATCGACCGGGGGGAACGTGTACTCGTGACCACCCTCACCAAGCGTATGGCGGAGGATTTGACAGAGTACTGCTGCAATATGGGAGTACGAGCCCGTTACCTGCACTCTGACATTGAGACGCTGGAACGTCTGCAAGTGATCCGTGCCCTGCGCCTGGGAGAATTTGATGTTCTGGTGGGCATTAACCTGCTGCGTGAAGGCTTGGACATACCGGAAGTCTCTCTCGTGTGCATCCTCGATGCCGATAAGGAAGGTTTTTTGCGTTCCACAGGCTCACTCATCCAGACCTTTGGCCGGGCAGCCCGCAATGTGAACGGACAGGTGATCCTCTATGCCGACACAGTGACAGCGTCCATGAAAGCCGCCATGACAGAGACTACCCGGCGGCGTACCCGGCAGCTTGCCTACAACGCAGAGCATGGCATTGTGCCCAAAAGTACCACCAAGAGCCTTGAATCACCGCTTGATACACTGTATGAGGGTCAGGAGAAGAGCCGGGGACGTGGGCGCAGCGGAAAAGGTAAGGAGGAAGCTGTCCCTCTTACGGCAGAGGATGTGGCCAAACTGGTGGCCCGTCTGGAAAAGGAGATGCGTCAGGCCGCCCGTGACCTTGAGTTTGAGCAGGCTGCCGTCCTGCGGGATCGTATCCGAGATTTGCGTGCCAGGTTGATAGCCCTGCCGGAATAAAAGACTTGCAGTACCGTCTGTCAGTCCGGTGCGACACAAGGTGTGCCGAGAGTTACAGAGATGTCCCAACATAAAGATCAACATTCCCTGCTGGATGCACAGCCCACAGCCGCAGCGCGTCAACGTGTTGCGCAACTGGTGCAAGAGCTGGAACATCACAATTATCTTTACCACACCCTGGACGCTCCAGAGATAAGTGATACGGCATACGATGCTCTGTTTCGTGAACTTGTGGAATTAGAGGAACGCTGGCCAGTTCTGTGCCGTCCAGATTCTCCTACCAGGCGGATAGGGGGGGGACTGCTGGAGGGGCTTGTCAAAAAAGCACACCGTCTGCCCATGTACGGATTGGATAATGTTTTTTCTGATGGGGAATGGGCCGAATTTGTAGGGAAGATGCAACGTGCCTGGGACAGTTCTGTCAATGGGCCACTGCCCCTGAAGTTTTGGTGTGATCCCAAGCTGGATGGTGTGGCCCTTGAAATTGTCTATGAGGATGGCGTCCTGACAGAAGCTCTGACCCGTGGTGATGGTCATGAGGGAGAGGTGGTTACTGCTGCTGTGCGTACCATCCGCACCGTCCCCCTGCGTCTGCAGGGTAACGGGCCGTGGCCAGCCCGTCTTGAGGTACGTGGCGAGGTCGTGCTGTACAGGAAGGACTTTGCAGAGCTCAATGCCCGGCAGCAGGCCAGAGGGCAAAAGCTTTTTGCCAACCCGCGTAATGCAGCGGCTGGTACCTTGCGCCAGCTGGACATCCAGGTGGCCCAGTCGCGACCTTTGCGTTTTTTGGCATACGCGGCAGGGGACGTTGTCTGGGATACCAGCACACAGTGGCACGGTCATGGTGAAATGATGGCCCGGCTTACCCAGTGGGGTTTTTTGACGCCCCCAGGGGGACAGATATGTTACACGGCGGAGGAGGTCGTCACCTGCGCCCGCCGTGTACGCGAACAGCGGGACACCTATCCCATGGAAATAGACGGCATGGTCGTCAAACTGGATAACCTTGAAGCCCAGCGGCTTCTGGGGCATACAGCACGCGCCCCCCGCTTTGCTGTTGCCTTCAAGTTTCCAGCCATGCAGGCAGAAACAGAGCTGCTGGGGATTGAGGTCCAGGTGGGGCGTACTGGTGTCCTTACCCCTGTGGCCGTCCTGCACCCCGCGCCGGTGGGAGGGGTGATGGTGTCCCGCGCGACCCTGCACAATGAAGATGAGATCCGTGCTTTGGATCTGCGCGTAGGGGATACTGTGACTATCCAGCGGGCGGGTGATGTTATCCCTGAAGTGTTGGGGCCGGTACTGGCAAAACGTCCGCCAACGGCAGAGCCTTTCCGTTTTCCCCACCGTTGTCCGGTTTGTGGGGAGCCCGCACAGCGAGAGGAGGGAGAGGCTGCCTGGCGTTGTATCAACCTGACCTGCCCGGCCATTCGTCTGCGTAGCATCAGCCATTTTGTATCCAAGGCCGGACTGGATATTCCTGGTGTCGGGCAAAAATGGGTTGAGCAGCTCGTGCAGTCCGGCAGGGTCACTTCTCCGGCAGACCTCTTCACGCTCACGGTGCAGGAATTGCTTGGTTTTGAGCGGATGGGGGAAACCCTGGCCCAAAAGTTTGTGGACGCCCTTGCAGATGCACGGCAAAATGCCACTCTTGCCCGCTTTTTGTGCGGGCTGGGCATCCGCCACGTTGGTGAGCAGACAGCGCGTTTGCTGGCAAGCCATTTTCAAAGTATGGATACCCTTGCTGCGGCTGACACCGAGACGCTGCAATCTTTGCCAGATGTAGGGCCGGAGGTTGCGGCCACTATTCGCGCTTTTTTTGCTGCACCGGCTAATCGGGAGCTTTTGGAAAACTTTCGTCGGCTTGGTCTCTGGCCCATGGGTGGAGAAACAGCATCGGCTTGGGCAGGGCAGAGAAGCAGCCCGCTGAGCGGTAAAACTGTCCTCTTTACGGGCACGCTCTCCATCTCCCGCAGTCAGGTTCAATCCCTGGCTGAAGCCGCTGGAGCCACGGTGATGGGAAGTGTCAGCAAAAAACTGGACTATCTTGTGGCAGGTGAGAAGCCCGGCAGCAAGCTGGAAAAGGCCCACAACCTCGGTGTGGCTGTCCTGGATGAAGCTGCCTTCATGGCGTTGTTGCAGAGTGATGATATTCAGCCGAAAGCAGGTGAAGAATGAGTACCAATATCGTGATAGTGGGTGCCAACGGGCGCATGGGCAAAACCATAACCTCCCTCGTGCAGGCGGATCCCACGTTTACCCTGGCCGGGCTGGTAGACAGGGCCGAGTGCCTGCCCAACCTTGCGGTATCTGGCTGCACAGTGGGGGATGATCTTGCCACTGTTTTGGAACAGACTGCTCTATCCCAGACAGGCAAGGCCGTCGTCATTGACTTCACCGCCCCTGAAGTGAGCCTGGCCTCTGCACGCCTCGCCGCTCGCCTTGGTCATCCGCTCGTTATAGGAACAACAGGGCTCAGTGAGGCACAGCGGGACGAACTGCAAGACCTTGCCCGGCAAACCCCCATATTCTGGGCTTCCAACATGAGTATTGGCGTCAATGTGCTTGCCAGGGTTTTGCCGCTTCTGGCTCGAGCCCTTGGCGAAGATTACGACATGGAAATGGTCGAATTGCATCATAACCGCAAAAAGGATTCCCCCAGCGGTACTGCCCTGACCTTGGGCGAATGTCTTGCTGCAGCACGTGGCTGGCACTTGCCGGACGTGCGCTGCTCTGCCCGCGATGGCATTATTGGCGAACGCCCCAAGGCCCAGATAGGTATTCAGGCTATCCGGGGTGGGGATGTCGTTGGGGTGCATACGGTGTACTTTATGGGGCCGGGCGAACGGATAGAAGTCAGCCATCAGGCACATTCGCGAGAGAACTTTGCACAGGGAGCCTTGCGTGTTGCCGTATGGCTGGCTGGCCAGAAAGCCGGAAAGCTCTATGGTATGCAGGATATGCTGCAAGAAATGCACATATAGAAAGATTTGTCATGCTCCTTCAGGGCATTTTCCGTCTAATTAACAATCTGGAATCATTAGCTTTTTGTGTATGCAATGTGTCCTAATTGTGTGCAAAAAGTCCATATTCTACCCCGTGCCATGTGTGCAAAAATGTGTGCAGGGTTTGCACACATGTCCGCTGGGAAGAGGCTGATATCAGTGCTCCCGTTGCGCTGTCAGCCTTCACACCTGGCTCCAAGGATATCATCCCAGACCCCAGTGGGCCATCCTGGATGAGGTCCTTGATGTCTGCCGCCCCAAGCTCTGGATCGCCTCGCACTTCCACAGGCTGTTCCGGGGCAGGTACAAAAAGACGGAATACCGTATCCTGGATATGCTCGGATCGAGCTACAAGGACACGTCGTTCTGCTGGGTGTAGGCTCTGGGTTATCCAGCCTCTCAGTGGCTCCGAAGGCCGCTCCTGAAAGTCTTTTCAGACGAGTGGCTCACTATGGCAACCCTTCTCTGTATTGATCAGCAATCAGGGGCAGAAGCACTTTCCCAGTTCAGGATTTTTCAGCCGCATCGTTGACAGGCTGCGCTCCAGTTGGGATACTGGAAAAGAGCGGCAGATTGTAAAACCAAGTTGAACAGCCAGGGCAAAAAAAATCCACAGAGATTTTCCCCTCAGATGGTAGGATATTTTCACGACAAAACGCCTACCCCAAGGAGAAAACTCTGTGGACAGGACGCAGGATACCGAAAACGTTCAGGAACGCAAGCGTGGTCAGCACCTGAGACTGGAAGACAGAGGAGCAATCCAGAGCTTGCATCGCATGGGCTTCTCACTTCGCAAAATCGCCGGAGAGATCAACTGCTCGCCAAGTACGGTATTGAATGAGCTGCGGAGAGGGACAGCAGAACGAAAGCCCGGCAGAGGCAGAAAACCAACGTATAAAGCCCGGACAGGTCAAATCGTCTACGAATCAAATCGTAGGAGATGCCATAAAAAGATGCGCGTTGAGGAGTGCCAGGATTTCATAAAATGGATGGAGGTCAAAGTAAAAGTTGATAAGTGGTCTATAGATACCTGTGTTGGATATGCCAGAAGAACCGGATTGTTTTCTGTCGCAGAGACAGGTTGCACAAGCACATGGTACAATGCGATAAAGAAAAATCATATTTGTATAAAGCCATTAGATTTACCAGAAATGATACGCAGGAGGAAGCGTAAATATCGTAAGACACAAAAGTCGAAATGTTTTGGAAGGAGTATTGAGACACGCCCCCCTGCTATAAACGACCGTACAGAATTTGGACATTGGGAGGCTGATACTGTTCTCGGTAAAAAAAGTAATGATTCTGTCATTTTGACATTGCTTGAAAAGCAGAC
>JAFQED010000062.1 GCA_017415765.1 Desulfovibrio sp.
CCATCCATCCATCCATCCATCCATCGATGCATCGCCCCCTGACCGCGCTCAAATCCAAGTGCTGCGCGGCTTTTGGCATTTCTCGCGTATCCGAAAAATACGGCCCTGCCCCTTTGGAGGCAGGGTCTTTTTTTCTGGTTCAAGGCAGCCTGTTCTGCTCCAAAATATCAACCCAAGATTGGAGGAAGCCATGAAAACCGTCTTCACCTTTTTGCTGGCCGTGGCCATGTTCGCAGCCATCCCAACGATCTCGTCTGCTTTGGAAGCATGGCCTGACAACGAGTACACAAAGCTGATCCCACAGCCGGAAGTGGCAGGTGTATCCACGACACACGAGAGAGAAAATGAGCAAAACCGCAGCTTTACCATCTATATGGCAAAGGACTGGACTATTGAGCAAAGCAAAACCTACGCTGAAAAAGTGAAGGCAATGGGTTTTATCTATCCCATATATGAAGGCGCAGCCTTCGTCACAGAGGATGAAAAGGGTTACAGATATGAAGCTCTTAACAAGGACAAGGTACGGATCTGCATCACCAACAAGCCTGGGATAGTTCGCACTATTGTAGTGGATATTCGCAAATAAGGTCTGGGCTGTTGTACTGCACAACTTTTACCATTGCCGTTAAGGAGGAAAGCGTGAAAAAAACTGCTGCCGTAAAATGGAGTCCCCTTGTACGGGGGCTGCCCCTGATGCTGGTCATGGGCGTGTGGGCTATGGGCATCATGGGCTGTGTTTCCGGTATGTCCCGGCTTCCCGCTGTGGAATTGAGTGCGGAAGCCCCCTATACCAAGGGGACACCTTTTTATGAAATGACCTTCCATACCACAAGTATGCCCGGACTGCTGGGGGGCAGGGCTTTTGTGGATGCAAAGACGAGCCTTCGTTCTCATCCTGCTCCCCCAGGCGGGGAGGCGGCCAAAGCCTACCACATGGTTCCGGCAGGGATGAAGCTGGGCGAATATCTGCCGCTCTTGCCTCCGGCACCGGTGGCCGCTGCATCTCCTTCGTCTTCCGAGCCAGCAGAAGCGCAGAAAGCTGAACTGGAATCCTTTACCATCAAAATCTATTGGGGATGCGGTCCCACGGTAGGGCGTAATCAGCCCCGTGTGCTGGATCTGGCCAAACTGGGCAAGGGGCATGACATAGAAAAGCTGATGGCCATGGCCCGCGCCACGGGAACACAACTGCCTTCCGGCGTGACTGGTCAGCTCAAGCCGGGCTGGGCACAGGCCTTGTGGCCCAATACGCAGCACAGCCCCACGGTATCCACCAATTCTTCTCTGGTGGGCGAACATATGTTGCACGGCAATTTTGTGCCCCATATGCGCTTTACCATGACCACTGCCCACGACATCATGCCCGCGCTGGATATTTCCACCTCTACCTCCGATGTGCAGCAGGCCATCACCCTGTCCTGGAACAGGCTGCCCACGGCCCTGGGCTATCAGGCGTGCGCCTTTGCCTTCAATCAGGCCAAACGGGAAATGATCCTCTGGATTTCCGGGCAGGATCCCAACACCAATGTTTCCGGGCAGTTCCTGAGTTCGGCAGAAGTACGCCGACAGATACGGAAGAAGAACATCCTTCCCGCTGATCAGCTCCAGTGCGTCATCCCTGCCGGGATCTTTGCCGGTTCTGATGTGGTTATGGCTACTGTAACCGCCTGGGGAAGCGACTATTGGGCCAGTTATCCCGAAAAGCCCAAAAATGCTCCCAAGGGATGGAAGCCGGATTGGACTGTGCAGGGCCGCTTCATGTCCAGCGGCATGATCATGCTGGGGATGCCCGGTGCTGCGCAAGCCATCCCGCTGCCCTCGGCTGAAGATGTCGTCAAGGAAGCTGGTAAGGAGGCTGGCAAGGGGTTACTGTCAAATATCCTGGGTGGCATTTTCTAACCATTGCCCGGCCTTCCCCCTCGTGTGTTCTTACTGCTATGGCATGAATTGGGGAAGGCCGCATCTTGCCAGAATACAAATTTTTGAAGGTAGGAGATCCTTATGAAGTACGGCCAACCCCGTCTGCTGGTGGCCCTGTGCCTTATACTCCTTGCTGCAGGGGCTTTTGGGCAGTCCGCCCCGGTACATGCGGCGGGCTTTTCCTTCCCTGCACTGGAGGTTCGCAACGAATGGCCCAGGGAAGATTTCTGGAAACAGATCAGTTTGCCCCACGCCTTGGGGGCTGCCGCTGTTTCCAATGTCAAGACCAGCTTCAAACATTCCATTTTCCCCTTGAAAGCCCAAAATGGCATTATGTTCAGCGGTAACGTGGATGACAAGGCATTTGACCAGATATGCGATACTTTGTGGGAAAGCGGTTATCGCGGCGTCGCTGTCGAAAACGGAAGATTGGTCAACGCAGAAGACAAATCTGCGGTTCTGACAGAAGACGTGGATCGCGTTTTTTACCGTGCCTACTATATGCACAAAGGCGACCTCATGCACATTGAAGCTGATAAAAGCACACGCGGCAAGCTGAATCTTACCATTCGCTATCTGCCTGAGCTGTAAGTCCGATCTGAAACAGAATGGTGATGGAGGCAATATGACTGCAAAGGAATTGTTTTTCAAAACCATGTGCTTCAACTGGCTGCGTCTGGGACTGGGGATGGTCACCATCCTGATTTCCCTCATTCTGCTGGCTCTGTGCCTGGGGCTGGGCTGGCTGTTCGGATCGGAAGGCATGGGCGTCATGTTTCTGGTCTGGCTGGGGGGAACCGGTGCCATCCGTCTCGCCCTCATGCACTACTGTGGCTACATGATCAAGGCTGGTCATGTGGCCATTCTGGCCAGAGCCGTCAACGAAGGTGCCGTGCCCGCCAATCAGGTACAGGAGGCACGGCAGATGGTTACGGAACGCTTTCTCAACGCCAATGTATATTTTGCCGTGGACAAACTGGTGGATGGCGCGGTGCGTGAATTACAACGCTATGTGGAGAAAGCAGGAAACTTCCTGAACGCCGTGCCTGGCGTGGAGTGGCTGGTAAAGGGGGTCAATTTCTTCCTCAGCATAGCCCTGGGCTATATTGACGAATGTTGCCTGGGGTACACCTTTATCCGCAAGGAGCAGAATGCCTTCAAGAGCGCGGCTGACGGCGTTGTGATCTATTACAAGAACTGGAAAGTCCTGCTCAAGGATGCTGCATGGACGGCACTCACGGTCATCGGCCTGACTCTGGGCGTGACCCTGGTGGTTTTTGTGGTTTTTGGAGGGCTGTTCAAGGTTTTTGGCTGGAGCCATTATATCGCCTTTTTCCTTGCCCTGTTTGTGGCCCTGGCCGTCAAGTTCGCCTTTATCGACTCGTGGATCCTGGTCAAGATGATGACCACATATATGCAGACTGTGCCCCAGACCACGATCCCCTTTGATTTGTACGGGGAACTTTCCAATTATTCCAATAAGTTTCGCGAGCTGTACCAGCGTGGCATACAGGAAATGAACCCGACTCCACAACCTGGGGCGGCAGGTGCCGGTGGGGAGCAAACTTCTCCCTCCGACCCTGCATCGGGCGCATAGCGTCATTCGTTACAGACACCTCTTGACGTATTCTTGTTGTTTCTGAGGAGATGGTCATGATGCAAAGAACTGCTGCTTTTTTATGCGCTCTTTTACTTGCCCTGCCGTTTGCAGTCCAGGCTGCAAATACTGCCCCCGCTCAGGGCTTTGACCTTGGGGCCATGCTCATGGGCGGCAAGCTGCCTGTCATTTTCAGCGCACTTCCCCAGGAGCAGAAGGAAGCCCTGCAGGCGGAGGCGGCCAAGGACGGTTCGACCATTGAGTTCAACAGTGACGGCAGCACCACCATCACCAGCAAGGATGGTTCCGTTGCCGTGCAGCATCCTGACGGGACAATGACCTACAGGGATGCCGAAGGCAACGAAGGCAGGATAGCTGGCGCGCAATGGCCGGACAATGAACTGACACGCCTTGTACCCAAGCCGGATTTGACCGTGGCTACAACCAATACGGAAGGGGACAGGATCTTTGCGGCACTGTTTGCCAATCCTTCCATAGAACAGCTCCGGGCCTATGCCGAAAAGGTCAAGGCCGCCGGCTTCTCGAATAACGTAAAAAGTGAAGAACAAGTGGCCATGGGGATGAAACTTTTTACCTTCTCTGCGTCAAACGCTGACGGGGTCAAGGTAGAAATCTTCTCCGCAATGGGCACATCCGGCATGAGCCTGGAGAAAGCGAAATAGTGGCTGACCAGTGACGACTGAGATGGGGCGGGGCAGTGATGCTCCGCCCCTGATGTCATTGCTGGCTATGCCCGGCAGTAACGGCGGCCCATGCACAACCAGGCCAGAAAGGCCCCCCCGGCCACTAGGGCAGTCAGGCCGCCCACGGCAGTGATGCGGTCAGGCCAGCAGGGCAGGTTGGCCAGCAGCATGGAGAGACTGCCGCACAGCAATGCCCCGCTGTTGATCAGTGAGGTGGCTGAGCCATTATCCCCCTTGACGCACTGCATCAGCAGCACAGTAGAAGGCGGCCTGATGGCACTGCCGCAAAAGGTGATACCGGCAAAGATGGCAGCAAAGGCCCAGGGGGCTGTATGCCCCTGCAGAAGCAGCAGACAGCCCAGCAGACCGATGGTGGCAAGATGCCCGGCAATGACCATAAAGCGTGGCCAATGCCGGAACACGGCCATGTGCAAAAGTGGCCCGCACAGGCTGGCACAGGCATTACAGGCAAAAAAGGCACTGTAGCCCTGGGCAGAAAGGCCAAAACCTGTCTGATAGATATGGGCAGACGTGGCCAGAAAGGCCATCAGTGGCATACTCATGGCAGAAAAGATCAGCAACGGTCTGGCAAAACCCGGTGTACGCAGCACCGTGCCCAGCCGTCCCATTGCCAGCCAGAGCGGCCCTTGCGTGGGGTGCTGCCGTGTTTCGCGCAGGGCCAGCCCGCCCAGCAGGGCCACAAGGCCGCACAGGGCCAGCATCCAGAAGATACCCCGCCAGTCCGTGAGCAAAAGCAGCCCTCCACCGGCCACCGGGGCCAGCATGGGGGCGAGGATGGTCACGGTCTGGATCCAGGTGACCACCTTTTCCATGCGCTGGCCACGCAGCAGATCCTTGACCACAGCCAGTGACATGGAGCTCACCGCGCCGCTGCCAATGGCTTGCAGCCCCCGCCACAACAGCAGAAAGCCGATGGTATCACACAGGGCAATACAGATACTGGTGACAAGATACAGGCTTGCACCAGTCAGCAGGACGGGCCTGCGCCCCACCCTGTCGCTGAGCGGGCCCCAAAAGAGCATGGACAGGGCGAAGAGCAGGATAAAACTGCTCACGCTCAGGCTGACCAGCTCGTAACTGGCATCCAGCATGACCGCCATATGGGGCAGGGCGGGCAGATACATATCCGTAGAGAGGGGCGCAAAGGCACTGAGAAAGGCCAGAAAGGCCACAAGGCGGTGATTGCCCCAGGCAAAGATGCGACGGGATGGCATGGCAGTCTTGCCGCCGGAGACAGACAAGCCCCCGGCGGCGGTCAGCTTACTTCAGCAGACTGGAATACTTGGCCGTGATGCCGTCGGTGCGTTCCACCAGTTTGTTGACAAGGGCCTCCAGGTCTTCGCTGTTGACCGTGCCCACCTCGCGGGCCAGCAGAAAACCAAGATAGTCCTTGCCCTGGCTGAACACCCAGCACACCCCATAGACAGAACCCACTGCCGGACGCCCGGGGAATTCCGGCGCAGTGGTCAGCAGCAGCTTGAACTTGGGCACGTCCTTCTGTTCATCGTCATTGAGGGCAAAGAGATTGCTTTCATTAAAGCGTTCTTTAAGGCGGGTAGCCAGCCGCGCACCGATGCTGTCATTTCCTTCGGCCTGCACGCTGATGACCGTAACGCGGTCAAGCGTGGGGGCGGGTTTGTCTTCCAGGGGTTTGCCGGCCTGTGCCGCAAGTGCCGGGGCGGCAAACACAAGGCAGAGGCACAGCAGAGCCAGAGAAGCAAGGGGGCGTTTCATGGTTGTTCTCCTGTCATGGTAGGGGTGACGGTCAGAGTCTGTCAGTCCTTGTCGATACAGCTTTGGCTGTTGGCCAGGCTGGCGGGGGCTTTCAGCAGAGCGGCATGATCCTGTGCAAGCCAGTGCTGCAAAACAGCCACCCCCTGCTCCCCGACGCTGTCCCAGTTGTCGGCCCTGGCATCCCGATACTGGCAGAAGCTCAGGCGCAGTACCAGTCGGCTCAGGTGAATGTTGTAGCGGCTTTCCACGCAGCGGCACAGCAGCCAGGACTCTGGCTGCGGCTGATGCAGGCCGCGCAGTTGCAAACGGATAAGGGCCTGTTTGAGATCCATATTGGCAAGGTCTTCGGTAAAGTCCACATTGTCGATTTGCAGTTTGGCCCCACCCGCTGAAAGATTGACCAGGCGCAGTCGGGCTTGTCTGCGGCTGGCATTGAAGCTGGCCGAGCTGTCAGTAGGCAGGTCGGCAGGCAGACCGGCAGACGGGGGATCCCACGGCAGCCAGAGTTCCAGCATTTCCACACAGCCGGGGCTGATAAAATGGCGATCATGGCGGCGGAGTTCCCGCTGCAGGGCAGTGGAGGGCAGTCGCAAATGCAGGCGCATCCCCCCGTCTGGCTGGGGGCGGCCCTCCATAATGCGGGTCTGGCACAAAAAACCCTCGTGGGCGCGGCTGCTGGTCAGGCCCGGCAGATAAAGATGGGCGGCCAGCGGCAGTTTGAAGTACAGGCTGCACTGGCCCCGTCCGGGGCAGTCTGTGGGCCACGGCCCGGCATGGCGCAGAACAAGGCTCTGCTTGTCCACACGTTCGATCTTGCAGGGGATATTTTCCATCTGACGTTGCTGCCCCAGCAGGAATAGCTGCACAGTAGAGCGGTGTCGCGCTGCTGTCCGCAGCAGCCGCAGGGGCAAGGAAGCCTTGCGCTGGCGGAAGGGAAGGAGGCGTTGCAGGGCTGTTCGCAGGGACATAAGGCGGCCTCAGTAGTAAATGCGGGGATTTTCCGACCCCAGACGGCAGAGTATCTCGTAGGGGATGGTGTCCAAATCGTCGGCCAGCTCCTGCGCCGTGACGGCCCGCTGCCCGGTGGCTGTGGGCCCGCCCAGTATCCAGGCCACATCCCCTGCCTGTACTGCGGGCAGAGAGCTGACATCCACCATCAGCATACTCATGCAGATACGCCCCACCTGCGGGACGCGCCGTCCATCCAGCAGCACGTCCATATTATTGGACAGGGCGCGGGGTACGCCCGTGGCATATCCGGCGGCCAGCACAGCCACGCTCATGTCGCGTGGGGCCGTAAAAATGCGCCCGTATGACAGGCTTTGCCCGGTTTTGAGCCGGCGTACCCGTATGACTGGCGCGCTGACGCTCATGACCCATTCCAGCTCCGGCATGGCTGCCGCCGGGCATTGGGCACCAAAGGGGTCGCCACCATAAAGGGCCAGCCCTACCCGACAGGCTTCATAGTGGTATGCAGACAGGCCCAGCGTACCGGCAGAATTGCAGAGAGAGCGTTCCATAGCGGGAAAGGCCGCCCGTAAACTGGCACTCATGGCGGCAAAGCACTCAGCCTGAGCCTGGGTGTAGGCTTGTTCTTCCGGGCTGTCGGCACAGGCAAGATGCGAGAGGGCAAGCACTGGTTCCAGCCCCGGCCGGGCGCGCAGGGTTTCCAGCACTGCGGGCAGATCCTGACGGGCAAAACCCAGGCGGCCCATACCTGTATCGCACTTGATGGCCACTTGCAGACGGCTTCCCCCGTCGGTCAGTTGGGCTGCCATGCGCAGGTCGTCTTCATTTTCCAGCGGCAGGGTCAGATGGCAACGGGCGGCATGGTGCCAGTCCTCCGGGCTGAGTGCCCCCAGCAGCGGCAGTATTTGCTGGTTCAGGCCGATCTGACGCAGGGCCACCCCCTCGCTCACTGTACCTACGGCAAAGCGTCTGGCCCCGGCAGCCGCAAGGGTAGAGGCCACAGGCAGCAGACCATGACCGTAGGCATCGGACTTGATGACCGGCATCAGGCTGGCTGCCTCCCCAAGGCGTGCAAAATTGCGCCGGAGAGCGGCAAGGTCTACATGGCAGCGAGAGGGCGTGAAGGTGCAGTCCATGCTTGTGTTCTGGCCTCTTGGGGATTGGGCAAACGCCAAAAGCCACGGGCCTTTGGCTGTGTCGCAGTGGGGCTGTGCCGGGTTATCCCGGACAAATTTTCTGCCGTCACCCTAGCAGTAATACGCCCCAAGGACAAGCGGCAGAGTGGGCTTGCAGTATGGCGGGCTTGCGGGTAGGCTGCCGGGCATGTCAAATCCAGTCTTTACCTGCACGCATACGGACGGTGCGGCCCGTGCCGGGCTGCTGCGCACGGCGCACGGTGTTATCCCCACCCCCATCTTCATGCCCGTGGGCACGGTGGGTACGGTCAAGGCCGTAGCCCCGGACGACCTGGCTGCCATCGGTGCGCCCATCATCCTTGGCAATACCTACCATCTTTACCTGCGACCCGGTGATGAGCTTGTGGCCCGGCGCGGTGGTTTGCACAAGTTTGCCTCGTGGCCCGGTGCCATCCTGACCGACAGCGGCGGTTTTCAGGTTTTCAGTCTCAGCTCCCTGCGCAAGATACGCGAAGAAGGCGTGGAGTTTCGCTCCCATCTGGATGGGTCTCGCCATCTCTTCACGCCGGAGAAAGTTATCTCCATCCAGCGCAACCTGGATTCTGATGTTATGATGGTACTGGACGAGTGCGTGCCCTACGGTGCGGATCATGCCTATACCGAGCGTTCCCTTGCCCTGACCACGCGCTGGGCGGCACGGGCGCGGGCCTGCTATCCGGCGGGTACGGCACACAATTTACTGTTTGGCATTACCCAGGGCGGTTTCTTTAAGGATCTGCGTCGCCGCTCGGTGGAGGAACTGTGCTGCATGGATTTTGACGGCTTTGCCATTGGCGGGCTGTCCGTGGGGGAAAGCAAGGCTGAAATGTATGACCTGCTGTACCATACTGCCCCCCTGCTGCCTGTGGACAAGCCCCGCTATCTGATGGGCGTGGGAACACCGCTGGACATTGTTCACGGTATCCACGCCGGGGTAGATATGTTCGACTGTGTCCTGCCCACCCGCAATGCCCGTAACGGCACACTCTATACCTCGCTGGGCAAGGTCAACATCAAGCGTAAGGAATTTGCCGAGGATGACAGCCCGCTGGATCCGGCCTGTGACTGCTACACCTGCCGCAACTTCTCCCGTGCCTATTTGCGGCATTTGTACGTCAGCAAGGAACTGCTTTCCTTCCGTCTCAACTCCCTGCACAATCTGACGTATTTTGTGCGACTGGCGCGGGAGGCACGCCAGGCCATTCTGGAAGGCCGCTTTGAGGCCTTTTTGGCCGGGATGGAGGCCCTGTATCCAGAGGAGGCATCACGGGCACCGGATTGGGCAGTGCGATAGGGGGACAAGTACCTTTGTTACGGCCAAGGCGGGTCTCAGATTACCATACAATGCTGTAAACATCGTATGGTAATCTGAGACAAATTTCATGCAAATACAATACTCCCCTGCTCGCCATTGGTTGGTGTCACCCTGATTTCTATATTGTTGCCAAGCAGAGAGAGACATGACAACAGTTTATATTCACTGATACCTCGGAACTGTCCATTAAGAATTTTTGATATGCGTCCTTGCGGGATGCCTGTAATCTCAGCAACATGCCTTTGTGTCAGATTTCGTTCATCCATAATGTCAGAAATACGAGACACAATATCAGCCTTGATTTTCATGGACGCATGATCTGGAAGGCCGATGTCTTGATAGACATCACCAGAGCCATGCTTGATAAAATCTCCCATGTGTTACCTCTTTGATAAAATTTCCTTCAATCTTTTTAAGCGAGAAATAACGATGTTGACATCCTGCACAGGCGTTTTGATGCCGATAGTTGATTTTTTCTGGAAACAATGGAGAACATAAACAGCTTCTTCATATTTGATAGTATAAATTGCTCGGTATGTATCGCCGTCGTAGTCTTCCACCAGCTCAACTATCCCAGATTCTCCACGCACCTTGAACGGCTTTGCCCTGTAATGGCGTTTCCCTTGCTGGGCAAGGTGCAGGGCATAGCCGAATGTATCCTGCACACGTTCAGGCATCATTTTCAGGTCATCATAGGAAGACCCAAGCCAGTGTACCGGTCTTTCTGCCATAGTTGCCTCATATGAGAAAATATATCTATATTGATATAATTGTCAACCTGCCGAGTCTTCCAGGAAGTCGTCACTTACTGACGCTGGCAGTGTGAGGGGTATATCCCAGTCTGGAAAGGGGGGCTTTGACGTTTATCCCGGCTTGTTCAGGCGTACTGGCAGCTTGTGCGTTGCTCCCGCCGCCGCACCAGCACAAAGACCAAAAATGCCCCGGCCAGTTTGGAAAGGCTCATAATGGCCACAGACAGCGGTGAGGCCAGGCCCACACAGGCCAGAAAGACCAGGCTGTCCAGCGGTGCGCCTACCATACTGGAAATCAGGATCCGCTGGGAAAAGGGGCGTTTGGTGAAGGTGTAGAAGGCCCAGTCGGCCAGTTCTCCCACGGCAAAGGCCAGAGCACTGGCCAGGGCCAGCTCTGGCGAGGCCAGCAGCCAACTGATGATACAGCCCGCCAGCATCCCCCAGAGGACATGATGCCCAAGACGTCGTTGGGCAAAATCGCGTACCACAAAAACAAAGCCCACCACCAGGGAGACCGGCGACCACAGATCGCCCGTGGGCAGCGTTATCAGCGGGGTACAGGCAAAGGCACAGTTGATGCCCACAATGAGGGCGATATAGGTCAGCAGAGAGAACATGTCCGGCAGACTATGCCTTGCCCCTGCCCACGTCAAGGGTGCTTGACCACGGCCACAGGATGTGGGAAAGCACGGGGAGGAGTGAGCAACCATGAGTACATCGACCTTTCGTTGCGGCTGGGTAGCCCTGATGGGGCCGCCCAATGCGGGCAAGTCCACCCTGCTCAATGCCCTGCTGGGGCAAAAGGTGACCATTGTCACCCCCAAGCCGCAGACCACACGCAACCAGATCGTGGGTATCCTCAGTGACGACACGGCCCAGATGATTTTTATGGATACCCCCGGCCTGACGCAGGTGCGTGGTCGCCTGAGCAAAACCATGATCCAGGCTGTCTGGCAAAGCCTGGGACAGGCAGATGTCATCATGCCTGTGCTGGATTCGCACCTTTACATCCGGCATCCCGAATACCTGGAGAGGGATATGGCCCCGGTGGCCGAAGCCCTTGCCAGTGATGATCGTCCCATGCTGGTAGTGGTCAACAAGGTGGATCTTTTTGCCGATAAAAGCCGGATGCTCCCCCTGCTCACCCGTCTGCACGAAATGTGGCCCAAAGCCGAGATATTCCCGGCATCGGCCCTGCTCAAGGATGGTCTGTCTGAGCTTAAGGATCTGCTGCGCAGCCGTCTGCCCGAAGGGCCGGCCCAGTTCCCCGAAGACCAGATTTCCACCGCCTCCCTGCGCTTTATGGTGGCAGAGATTGTGCGCGAAAAACTCTTCCTCCACCTGCGGCAGGAAGTCCCCTACAGTGTGGCTGTGGACGTGGAACAGTGGGAGGAGGACGCCGCCACCGGGCAAACCGTTATCCACGCCGTCATCTATGTGGCGCGGCCCATGCACAAGGCTATGGTCATTGGCCGGGCCGGGGCTGGCATCAAGCAGATCGGCACTGAAGCCCGCAAGGAGATCGTGGAATTGCTGGAAGGCAAGGTGCATCTGGAGCTGTGGGTCAAGGTGCGCGAACACTGGACCGAGGATGCGGCCTTCTTGCGCGACCTTGGCCTGATGGCAGAGTAAGGCCGTACAGGGGCAACACCGGTTGGGGAGAAGGGAAGCACGGATGGACACCGAACTGCTGGAACGCCATGCCCGCGTGCTGGAACGCCTTGCCGCTGCCTGTCGGGCTGCGGGGCGTATGCCGGACGAAGTGCGGCTCATTGCCATTTCAAAGCTGCATCCGGCCAAGGCGATACGCGCTCTTGCTGGGGGCGGCCAGGTGGATTTTGGCGAAAACTACCTGCAGGAAGCCATGCAAAAGCGCGAGCAACTGGCAGACCTCCCCCCCACTGCCATCCGCTGGCACATGACAGGCCACATCCAAAGCCGCAAGGCCCCGCAGGTGGCAGGGGCCTTCAGCCTTATCCACAGTCTGGATTCACGCAAGCTGGCAGATGCACTGGAGCGTCGCCTGGTTGCCTTGGAGACCCGACAGCCTGTCCTGCTGGAGGTCAACGTGGGGGCAGAGGCGCAAAAATCCGGCGTGATGGTCAATGATCTTCCCTCTTTGGCCGAATACATACAGGAACATTGCCCGCATCTGGAACTGCGTGGTTTGATGTGTCTGCCACCTGTTTTTGACGCTGGAGAGGCCGCCCGGCCTTATTTTGCCCTGCTGCGTCAGCTGCGCGATGCCCTGCAGGGGAGGCTGGGCTTGCCCCTGCCGGAACTGTCCATGGGCATGAGCGGGGACTTTGAGGCCGCCGTGGCGGAAGGGGCCAGCATGGTGCGCATCGGCACAGATATTTTTGGGCCGCGTCCTGTGCGTGGTTGACGGGGAGCGGTTGACGTCTGCGGAGCTTTTGGCATATTCCCTGCATATCCTGTAACGCCTGGGCATATCGTCTGCCCCGGCGACACCTTTTGCCTGCAACATACTCTGGTGGAGTAGAATCCTATGGCAGCCAAGGATACCAAGGAAAGCGCGGCCCTGCCCGAAGGGCAGGCCGAACGCCCCAAGAAAAAGTCCAAAGCTAAGCGTATCGTCATATTTTTGGCTCTTCTGCTCATGCTGGGAGCATTGGGCTTTGGTGCGTGGTGGTTTTTCATCCTCTCCCCGGTGGAAGAACCCGCCCCCGCAGTGGGGCAAAGCCCCACCACCAGTGCAGAGCCCAGCCCTGCCGCGCCAGTGGCTGCTCCCGCTTCTGCGCCTGCTCCCAATACGCGCATAGAACGGCAAAGCGATTTGCCGCGCAGCACGGGCTTTGTGCTGCCGCTGCCCATGATCACCGTCAACCTTTCTGACCCCGGTGGGCGGCGTTATCTCAAGCTGGGTATGGAAGTGGAGGCCAATGCCGACATTTCTACCGAAATCAAGGTGCAGGAGGCGCGCATCCGCGATGCCATCATCATGCTGCTGGCGGGCAAAAGCTATGGCGATGTGTCCAGTCCTGACGGCAAGGTGATGCTCAAGGCCGAAGTGGCAGCCCGCCTGAACCAGATTTTGGGGGCGCAGCGCGTCATCCGCATTTATTTTACGGATTTTGTGGTGGAATGATCGGTCGCACTGACGGCCCGGCAACGTAAGTCAACGAGGTATCCCATGTCGCAGGAAGATCAGGAAGCATTGGCCGCTCAATGGGCCGCACAGCTTGCAGGAGATGATGACCCCCTGCAAGAGGCAGAGGGGGAATCCGGCAGCACTGCCACGGATGACGATACGCTGGCCGCCCAGTGGGCAGCGGCCCTGGCCGCTGACGAGGAGAAGCAGGACGGCCCCGTGACCTATGGCGGCCCCGGCTCCGGCACTGCCAGCTTTGCCGCCCAAAGCACGGACGCCCATTTTGCCGATATGACGGAAATGTCCCGCCAGCCCAAGGACAGCAAGCTCAAGCGTGAGTTGGACTTTATCCTGGACATTCCGCTGGATGTCTCCGCAGAGCTGGGCCGTACCCGTCTGCTTATCAACGAGTTGCTGCAACTGGGGCAGGGTTCGGTGGTAGAGCTGAACAAGCTGGCCGGTGAACCGCTTGAGGTTTATGTCAACGGCAAGCTGGTGGCCCGTGGCGAAGCCGTTGTCATCAATGAAAAATTCGGTGTGCGTCTTACAGACATCATCAGCCCCATTGAAAGGGTGAAGCAGCTTGGCTGATGCAGCAACAGGCTTGGCTGCGGCTTCTTCTGCTGCCCCCGTGACAGGGACTGTAGGCAGCAGCACGACCGCACCAGCCTTGCAAGGGGCCACACAAACCGCCAGCGAACTGGGGCAGTTCAGCTGGAGCGGGTATCTGGAGGCCGTGGGCATCCTGTTCTTTATGCTGGCCCTGCTCTGGCTGCTGGTCTGGCTGGTACGGCGTTTCGGGCGTTTCAATTTTCTGCCCCGGCCCGGAGCATTACCACGCGGTGCGCTGGTTATGGAGGCGCAAATGCCGCTTGGCCCCCGCAAGGGGCTGATGGTTGTACGCTTTTTGGAGAGAAGGCTGTTGCTGGGGGTTACCGACCAGCAGATCACCCTTCTGAGCGAGGAGAAAGCCCGGCATGAGCCGCCCGCAGAATTTGAGAAACTCATGGAGGAAGCCCGCAGCGGCCCTGCACCGGAGGCTGACGCCGCTGGTACTGACAGGGCTGGCCGGGGGGCTGGTATGCCTTTGGCCTGAGCTTGCTTCCGTGGCCCAGGCCGCGCAGGACATCAGCTTGCCCTCCATGCAGCTGACGCTTTCCGGTGGAGCACCTGAGCCAAGCAAGGTCTCTGTCCTGCTGGAGATCCTCTTTCTGCTGACCGTGCTTTCGGTGGCCCCGTCCATCATGCTCACGGTAACCAGCTTTACCCGCATCATCATTGTTTTCAGCTTTTTGCGTCAGGCTATGGGCGTACAGCAGTTGCCGCCCACCCAGGTGCTTGCCAGCCTTGCCATTTTTATGACGGTAGTCATCATGTATCCCGTGGGCAAGGAGATCAACGACAAGGCTCTTCAGCCCTATCTGGCAGAACAGATGGACTACAAGGTTGCGCTGGACGAAGCCCAAAAACCCCTGCGCACCTTTATGTTCAAACATACGCGGGAGAAAGACCTTTCGGTTTTTTACGCCATCACCCAGATGGAACTGCCCCAAAACAGGGAAGAAGTCCCCACCATGCTGCTGGCGGCAGCCTACGTCATCAGTGAGCTGAAAACCGCCTTCACCATCGGCTTTCTCATCTACATCCCCTTTCTGGTGCTGGATATGGTTATTTCCAGCGTGCTTCTGGCAATGGGCATGATGATGCTCCCCCCCATGATGGTCTCCATGCCGTTCAAGCTCCTGCTTTTTGTGATGGTGGATGGCTGGAATCTGCTGGTGGGTTCACTGGTCAACAGCTATTTGCTCTGAACGGCAAGGAGACCCC
Source organism: Desulfovibrio sp. (assembly GCA_017415765.1). Classification (GTDB taxonomy): domain Bacteria; phylum Desulfobacterota; class Desulfovibrionia; order Desulfovibrionales; family Desulfovibrionaceae; genus Desulfovibrio. Next base: position 15,127 of record JAFQED010000062.1, read on the forward strand.
GTATGTCCCCTGATTTTGTGATCGGTTTTGGACGTCAGGCCATTGAGCTGTGTCTGATGATGGCCCTGCCCATGCTGGCCGTGGGCCTTGGCGTGGGTGTGCTGGTCAGCGTCATCCAGGCGGCTACCCAGATTCAGGAAATGACCCTGACCTTTATCCCCAAAATCGTCTGTATGTTCATTGCCCTCCTGTTGGCCCTGCCCTGGCTGATGGAACGTATGATCAGCTATACACGGGAGATATTTATCAATATCCCCAATTATATACGCGGGTGAAGGCCGATAGGACTCTGTAAGCTCATATAAATCTCTTGTAAAACTCTAGAGAAAATATACAACAGGGCTTGTAAAAATGCCACAAAAGGGTATATATCCCTTTGTGGCATTTTTTTGTTGGCGGCAGGAGTGGAAATACAGTTGAAATGACGTTTTGGGGCAGAATGGTATCTATGTTTTTTGTGCCGTGCTCCGTAATTATTTTGTGTGGCCCCTGTGCCGTGCGGCGGTCAGCCCCAGCAGTACAGCACCGGCCTGGGCCACGTTGAGCGAATCAAAGTTGCGGGCCAGGGGGATGCGCACCAGGCGGGAGCAGCGTTTGACCACACCCGGTCTGAGTCCTCGCTCCTCATTGCCCAGCACCAGCACGGCGGGCAGTTGCAGCGGTTCGCTGAAGGGGTCAAGTCGGTCAGGGGCAGAACCCTCAGCCCCCCCTGTGCCGTAAATGGTCAGACCGGCCTCTTCGGCATCGTCCAAGGCGTGTCCCAGATTGCTTACCTGTGCCACGGGCAGTTGCTCCAGCGTGCCTGCGGCAGCACGGCGGGCGGCAGGGCCAAGGTAGGCACTGTTGTGCCGGGGCAGGATAAGCCCGGCCCCGCCTAGGGCGTAAAGGGTACGGCAGAGTGTGCCCACATTGCCGGGATCCTGCACCTGGTCAAGGGCCAGCAGCAGCGGCAGCGGGGCGTCTGCCACCCCGCGCAGTAGTTCGTCCAGGCTGCAAAAGCTGGTGACTGCCAGCCGGGCCACAACGCCCTGATGCCCTACGCCGTTCCTGCCCTGCTGGTTGCCACGGCAAAGGCGGTCAAGGGCCGGGCCGTCCAGCAGTGTGTAGCGGATGCCGTGCTGGCGGCAGCGTTCCTGTACCTGACGCAGTTCGGGGGAGCGCAGGCCTTTTTTACAGTAGATGAGGTCAATGCGCTGCGGCTCGGAGGCAAGCAGCTCCAGAACGGGTTTCAGCCCCGGCAGGAGTGGGACTTCCTCGGAATGATGGGACATGGCTGCCTCCGGCAGAAAAATTTTGCGGGTCGCCCCAGGGCGGGACCCGGATGGGATGGCGGTGAGTGTCGGACATCCCGGCCCTGTGTACGCATCTTCCCGGCTGAAGGCAAGCCGGGGCAAGTATCCATAGGAGCATCAATGGTGCAGATCGTTCTCCTTTCCCGATGTTTGGCTGTGCGGCATCCAGGTCTTTTCTGGCTTTTCTCCCTGCTCTGTTGCCTTGTTTTGCTGGGCGGCTGTGGTAGCAAGCAGCCTGTGCAGGAAAGCCCCGGCGCATCGTGGCGACTGCCCCATGATGACGGGACTTCCCCCCTGACCCCTACGGAGCTGGCCGCTCTGGAATCCATCGGAGAGCTGGACAAAGACCTGCCCCCACAGGCGATGGAGGCCGTGGCACGCGAGTACAGGCACTTTCTCCGCAAGGGTCGCCGTACCATGAGCTCTTTTTCCCAGCGGTCAGAACAGTACCTTGCCTATGCCCGCAAGGTCTTCCGCTCTCGTGGCATGCCGGAAGAGCTGGCCTGTCTGGCCATTGTGGAAAGCGGCTACAGAACCGATGCCCTCTCCCATGCCGGGGCAGCAGGGGCCTGGCAGTTCATGCCCTATACCGGCAAGAAATATGGTCTGGAACAGGACTGGTGGCTGGACGAACGGCTTGACGCCTATGCAGCTACCGAGGCGGCGGCCAGTTATCTGCAAAAGCTGTATGATGATTTTAATGACTGGCCTACAGCCATTGCAGCCTATAATGCTGGCGAGGGCAAGATGCGCCGGGCCATGCAAGGCGTTGGCGGCAAGAATTTTTTTGAAGTAAGTGCGCGTAATCATCTGCTGGACGAAAAGACACAACTGCGTAATGAAACTTTGCAATATGTGCCGCGCTTTCTGGCTGTCACCAAGATCATGCGTAATCTCCCGCAGCTCGGCTTTGAACCCATTGAGCCGGAAGATGCTCCGGAGGTGGTGCGTATGCCCGTCAAACCGGGTACAGAACTCCAGGCCGTGGCGCGTGCCGTTGGGCTGAGCAGTGAAGAATTTGACCGATATAATTCGCACCATAAACGGCCCATCACCTGTACCAACCGAATAACACACATCAATTTGCCAGAACATGCCGCCAAGTCGGGCAAGGAGTATTTACATTCATCCCATGCCGGGCAATATGCGGGCTGGCATGTCGCCAAGGTTACAACGTCAGCAGATTCCTGGCAAAAGATCAGCCGGCGTTCTCAGGTTCCTGTGGAACGGCTAAAGGCCATGAACCCCGGCAAGGAAAAGCTCAAGGCCGGGCATATGGTGCTGGTGCCGCGCTCGGTCAATATGTCCAAACAGGCAGTGAACAGTCACGGGGCTGCGCCGCGCAAGGCCAGGGCCGAGGCAAAGCCCGGGCAGAAAGAAAAAAACACACGCACCAAGGCGGCCCAGGCTACCCAAACAGGCCGCCCCCACAAACTGAAGGCAGACGAAACCCTGTACGCCGTTGCTCGTCGCTATGGTGTAAGCCTGAAGCAATTACAGAAGGTCAACGATATCACAGATCCAGCCAAGGTGCGTGCCGGACGTGTGCTGCTCATCCCCAATGGCAAGAAGACCGTGGCAGAACAGGGCCCGGCCAGGGCTGGGGCCAGCGGGCAGCTTGGCACACGCCAGCGGGAGAGCAGGGCCGCAAAGCACAAGACTACCTATACGGTGCGGGCCAGCGACAGCCTTTGGAACATCGCACGCAAACACAATGTCAGCGTGGAAGACCTGAAACGCTGGAACGGCGTTGACGAAAAATCCTTGCGCCCCGGGGCTGTTTTGGTGATCGGGATGCGCTGAATGGAAAAAATTCAGGAAATGGAAATTTTTGATTGACAGGAGGTGTGGGATGGGTATATGTTGCCCTTTCCCGCGAACGAGAAGAGCAGTTCAACGACGGTGCGAGGCATCGAAAAAGAAGTTGAAAAAAAGTGCTTGACAGTTTGCAGGAAAGGGTGCATAAACCTGCACCGCGCCACCGAGAAGGCGCACCGCGCAAGCGGGTCGTTCATTGACAAGTGAATAGCGAGTGGGAAGAAAAAGTCTTTGAGATTCTGATTTCTGCTAAGCAGGGA
>JAFQED010000063.1 GCA_017415765.1 Desulfovibrio sp.
AAATGTGCTGTGGCCGAACCCCCATGCAAACTCTGCTGGAGGGTAAAAACATCTGGATGGAGAAGGTCGGACAGCTCAACTAAACGGACAGTTGACCATCAAAACGGAGCTTACTGTCAGATCAAGTCGGAACCAGTACATGTCAGCATTACCTCTTATTTCACCTTCACAAGTTAGGCCATAACGAGTTAAATCTTCTTGTACTTCTGTTATATCGCCTTCGCACAAAATTGTCCATATACCTGCAGGTGTTGCTTCATATTGAACAGATAAATTATAGACAGATCTAAACATCTGACCGACTTTTCGCAAAATATCACCAGCGATTTGACCTGCTCTTTCAGGATTATCAATATAGGATCCCCATTTTTTGTATGGTAAGCGAATTCGGAAAACATCTTCTGCATTCCCAAACACACCGCCGCCGATTATCAAACCAAGTAAATATGCTCTATCTGTATCCATTTTGTTGCACCTTATTCTTTGTTGGAATTAGGAGTAAAGACCTGATCCATGATAGCCTTAGCAATGTTGTACGCCAAGGTAACGGGGACGGCATTACCAATAACCTTATACATGGCAGTAATATTTCTAGGAGTATCTGTAATGAACTTGAAATCATCAGGAAATGTTTGGATACGTGCAACTTCTCGAACAGTATATCTTCTATTCTCCGTAGGATGAATAATACCACAGTTTTCAGGCTGTGCAGATGCAGTCATTGTTCCGCAGATTTCATTTCTAGAAAATCGGCGATAAAAATTCGGGGAGTGATATTTTTTCATATCATCACGAATTCTCTGGAAGCGAGGAGCCAAATGCTCATATGGAACATCTTTCCAAGAGCCGCCTTCTGGAATATATTTAATCATATCCAAAGCCTGAGGAGATAACGGCCAATCAATATGATTTTCCGTATCTGCAGGAATATCCAAAATGTTTTTTATCGCAAGCTGTTCTTTGCTCTGCTTTGAAGGAAAAACAAATGTCTTACCCAAATCCTTGCGAACGCCAACAAAAAGGACTCTCTGGCGATTTTGTGGTACTCCATAATCTGCTGCGTTTACAAGTTGATACACAACGTTATACCCAATGTCGTTCATGGAAGATAAATCTTCTACAATTACGTCTGCAAGATTTTGTCCGTCTATGTATTTGGTCGAGAGCAACCCTTTAACATTTTCAAAAACAATAACTTTAGGCATTTTTTTTGAAATGATACGCAAGCACTCTTTATACAGCAGACCACGAGAATCGTGAACTCCCTTACGATTACCAGCATTGGAAAATGGCTGGCAAGGGAAACCTGCGGTCAAAATATCTCCGTCTGGGATGTCATCTTCATTAACAGTTAAAATATCACGCTTGTCGATTTTACCCAGGTTAAGTGAATATACCGCTTGAGCATCAGAATCAAAATCATTTGCCCAGACGATATTAAACCCTGCTTTTTCAAACCCAAGATCCATTCCGCCACAGCCAGCGAACAAGGAAATTTGCTTAGGGGAGTTTTTGATAGGCGCATGTTTTCTTTTGTTGGTATCCACAATCAGATTGTTATCTGTTTTTGTATCTGAAAAAACTTCCAATTCAATTGGAAAATTTGAAGTGGACGATAAATATGAATCTATATCACTAGTTCGAATACGCCATGTACGCTTGCTAAGCTTAGAGGCCTGAAGGATTCCATCTCCAATCATGCGGCGCACAGTTTTTTCAGATAGCTGCAGATATTTAGCTGTTTGTGCAACAGTCAATAGCTTAATATCCATAAAGTATGTACCCCTTTGGCTTTATCCTTTTTGGACTTTATAACATTTTCGTATAAAAGATTCAATGCTACGAAGGTATATTTGTGGACATTTTTGGACATTTGAGTACTATACGAGCCACACCATAGCCAATACATGTCATTATGATAGCAAGTGAAGCTGTCTGAACCATAGCCAGAAGCCTCTCATTAACCCTCTGAGGCCCTTTTGAAATTTTTTTGACCTGTGGGTCAGGCTGGACAATTTTGATGGCTGAGAAGCACCAATAAACACATATATTTCAATATGTTATAGGACATCTCTGCCCAATCTGCCTAATCCACATTTTTTGTGAAGCCATGTGAAGCTTTGTGAAGCTCAAATAGCCCCTTGCTGATGCCACCTATCCAACTGGGGAGGCAGCCCATCTGCCAGTTAGTATCTAATTGTAAAAATTTCGAGTATTATTCCTAAGTTGATATCCTTTTACTTCTCTTTTCCTCCAGACAAATGGTTCCGCATTTTGGTTATACGCATCAACAAAAGCCGCGATTTATATCCTTATTTTGCAACTAGACACTAGCGGGGGGGGGTCTACATACCAGCAACACGGGCCGCCCTCAGGCGGCCCGTCGTATTTGCCGGACTGGCAGGACAAAGGAGAACAGGCAGCAGCTCAGGCCGTACCGTACCAGCGCGGGCGGCGTGAAGCCAGACCGGAACCAATGCGGCACACTTGCAGGGTATAGGCTTTCCTGCCGCCGCAGGCAGGGCAGGAATCTGTTATCAACGCACAGCTTGCGTCCAGTTCCAATGGGTCGATGCCTACCGCATCAAGGATACGTCGGGTACGCCCCTCCCCCCAAAGGACTGGCGCGCCACAGCGGGCACATTCCACAAAAAGCAATTCCGGATCCCACGGCTCACGGCTGCCCGGCAGGGGGGCTGCCCGAAAGCTGAACATGGCTGCTGCCTGGCGCAATTCCTCCAGTCGGGCACGGGCCGCCCGCAAGAACTTGCGCCGTTTCAATTGCCCTTTGGCGAAGGCCGCCCGGCGTGCTGCCAGACTGCGCCGCCGCTGGCAAAGGTCTTTCCCACCTGAGCCTTTCGTGTCCGGCTTGCCATGTGGCCGTTGGATGCCTAAACTGTGTGGATGGCAAAAACTCTTCGTCATATCCGCTTGCTACCACCTGACTTGCGTAACCAGATCGTCGCTGGCGAAGTGGTGGAACGCCCGGCCAGCGTGGTCAAGGAATTGGTTGAAAACAGCCTCGATGCCGGTGCCGAACGCATTGACGTACGGCTGGACAACGGCGGCCAGGCCCTCATCCGCGTTCAGGACGACGGCTGCGGCATACCCCCCGAACAGCTGGAACTGGCTGTCACTCGCCACGCCACCAGCAAGATCAGTAGCATGGATGAGCTGGAGCGCATTGCCTCCTACGGTTTCCGGGGTGAGGCCCTGCCGAGTATAGCCTCGGTCTCGCGTTTCTCCATTGTTTCGGCATGGGAGGATGCTGCCCACAGCCTACAGGTAGATTATGGTCATGTCCAGCCATTGGCCCCGGCGGCCCTGCACCGGGGCAGTCTGGTGGAAGTGCGGGATCTTTTTGCCAATATCCCGGCGCGGCTCAAATTTCTCAAATCTCCGGCTACAGAACTGAAGCGGGCGCAGGACTGGCTGTCGCGTCTGGCCCTGGCCCGGCAGGAGGTGGGCTTCAGCCTTGCCGCTGGCGAGCGGGAGACTCTCAAGTTCCTGCCCCGGCAAAGTCTGCGGGAACGCCTTGCCCAGCTCTGGCCACGTCTGGTGGTGGAGGCCCTACGTCCGGTGGACGATACACGCCACGGCATCCGTGTACACGGGCTGGCGGCCCTGCCCAATGTCAGCCAGCCGCGTGCCGACCGCATCCTTTTTTACGTCAATGGCCGGGCCGTCAGTGACAAACGCTTGCTGGCCGCCGTGCGCGAGGCCTACAAGGGGCGGCTGACCAGCCGGGACTATCCGCAGGCAGTCCTCTTTCTGGAGCTTGACCCGCGCGAAGTAGATGTCAACGTCCATCCCGCCAAGAGCGAAGTGCGTTTTCGGGACGAATCCGCTGTTTTTTCTGCCTGTTTGCACGCGCTCCAGGCCGCGCTGCTCACATCCTTTGCGGCTGCCTGTCCTGATGGGGCCAGTCCTCTTGCCGACAGTGGCAGCGTGGGGACAATAGCCCCCCCGCAAGCGACTGCACGCCGCCCCGACGGCTTTTGGGGGCGGCTGGACGAAGCCCCCCTGCTTGGGGCAAACCGCACGGAGACGCTCCCCGGCAATGGGGATGAGGACTGGCAGGTGTATCAGCCTCGGCCTTTCCCCCAACAGCAGATATTGGCTGAAGCCGCCAGCCCCTACGGCGAGGACACAGTTACCCCCAATTTGCCGGGTGATGTCAGCCTGGACAGCGAAGAGACTGTCGCCCCTGCCGGACACAGCCAGCCCTCCCTGTTGCCGGATGTGCCCCAGCCCATCCCTGCGGCCGCAAGCCCCGACTCTCAGCCTCCCCCGCCAGGAGCAGAGGCAGACGCAGCCTTCCGCCCGGTGCAGATTGGACAGCTTTGCTACTTGGGACAAGTGGCGGACACCTACCTTGTCCTGCGGGACACTGCCGGGGCATTGCTGCTGCTGGACCAGCACGCCGCGCACGAGCGGATACTCTATGCCCGTTTGCGGCGGGGTGCCTTTGCGGGAATGGGGCAATGCCTGGCCCTGCCGCTGGAACTGCATCTGCATCCGACCGAGCGTCAACGCTTGCAGGAATTGCGGCCTGGCCTGGCCCAGATGGGTTTTGAGCTGGAATGTAATGACGGGCTGCTGCAAGTGCGGGCCGTGCCACCTGTCCTGTCCAGCGCGGAAGCTCGCCTCTTTTTGCGCGAGGCCCTGGCCGGGCGCAAGGATGATTTGGCCGGACTGTTCATCAACGCAGCCTGCAAGAGTGCCATCAAGGCCGGGCAACGCCTCACCACTGATGAAGCTGCCGGACTGCTCCAGCAATGGCTGGAAACCCCGGAACGGGAATATTGTCCACACGGACGGCCCTGTGTCCTGCGTTGGGATGGCCCGGCCCTGGAACGACTGTTCAAACGGAAACAGTAAGGGAAGCGCAGACGCTGTCTACGCTTCCCTGAACCGCTTGCTGACGATGCATCGCTCTACGCAAACACTCAGCCCAGCAGATAATCACCCCGGTTAAACTTGAACTTTTCTGTGGCAGTCAGCACTTCCAGCTCATTGAGCAAGCTGTCGAAGCCGGGGTTCTGGCCACGTACGCCAGCGGTATCCTGACGCAGCCGGGCCACCTGGGTTTCAATGCCTTCCAGCATTGCCCACGCATCCTTCAGCGAACTGCCCTCGCCCGCAGAACCAATGGCTCTGGCATAGCCGTCCCACATGTCCAATGTGCCGGAAGCCTGCGCAAAAGCGGCCTGCAGCACTGCGGCATCAGGGTCAATAGCCTGCGCCGGGGCAGTACCCTGCAGGAGCATCTGGCTGATCAGCCCACTTTGGGCAGAACCCGGTGCCAACGGCTGCCCGCTGTCAACCGCCCCCCCCATGCCCAGCTCTTGCGCCAGCAGGGCCTCAAAGCCCTGCCCCTGCTGCCCGGCCTGCTTGCGAAGCGTTGCGGCTTGCTGTTCCTGCAAGCGCAGCAAGGCTTCCAGTTGGTCGGTATTGATGTTCATATTGCCTCCAGGGTTGGCGTTCGCCTACCTGCTCACGATATGCAAAAATTCTGCCAGTTTAGAATTTTTTGTAACATATTGATTTAACAAGTATATTTTGGAAAGACAGAGGAATTTTTTGCCCGACAGCAGGGCTTTCCCGGCAGTCTCAGGCGCATTTGATCGGGGGCTGGTAAAAATTACCTCCATCCCATGCAGGGTATCACCGGCTGCCCCTGCCACACAAGGGATTTTGTTGTGCCAGCCCTGCCCTTGGTCACGCAGCACCTTGACACGGACAAGGCCTGTGCATACAAGGAGGGCATGGAGGCGGTAACCTCCATGCCCAGTGTGGGGCACGTCCCCCGCGAGTTAGTGTCTCGCAAGATTTGCGCCCCGACAGGAGAGTCGCCTCCTGCCGGGGCAACTTGCGTGTTAGAGGTTCAGCAAACGAACCACCACAGCCGCAAGGACGGCGGCCAACAATGCGGCCAGCACATCCCGGAGGAAACGTCTCATGGGGATACCCTCCTTTGCAGAGGAGCATTACCCCACAGCGATTTTTTAGCAGAAGCCCTTATCCCTGACAATCAGACATCCACTACAGGAGGGCGAACGCTGTACCCCTGCCACACAGGGGAATTGGGCTGTGCCAGCCAAGTCCCCTGCAAAAGTCCTTGTCTATTCTGGCAAAAGGCTCTAGTCTTGCAACAAGAAGGCGAGGATGAAAAACACCTGTATCCACAAGGCAGAAAGGAGCCGAGCATGAAGCAAATCAAAAAGATTCTCTGCGCTGTCGATCTTTCCGACCACAGCAAGGCCGTTGCCGAATATGCCGTCCTGCTGGCCAAGGGCATGAACGCTGAGGTGGTTGTCGTGTATACGGCTCCCTCTCTCAGCCAGTATGTGGGTTTTCATGTCCCCCCCAATACCATTGAAAACTTTGTGGGAGAAATCGTCACCGGGGCAGAAAAATCCATGGAAGCCTTCGTGGCCGAGCACTTCCCCGGTGTCACCGCGCGCGGTCAGGTGCTTATCGGTTATGCCGCAGAAGAGATCCTGCGCCGTGCCCATGAGGAAGAGGCCGACCTCATCGTCATGGGTACCCACGGCCGCAAGGGTATTGACCGCATCCTGTTTGGCTCTGTGGCAGAAAAGGTGGTCAAGAATGCCGACATGCCCGTGCTGACCATCCGCCCCAGTGCCCCTGCATCCGTATAAGCTTGCCAGACGACAGTACAGACTGCCGCCGCAACAGCGGCGGCTTTTTTTGGGAGTAACCATGCCAGAGCCACGTTCCGGCATCGCCGGTCTCAAACCCTATGCGCCGGGCCTGTCCATAGCCCAGATCCAGCAGCAGTATGGCCTTTCACAGGTCATCAAGCTGGCCAGTAACGAGAATCCCCTGGGGGCCTCTCCGCTGGCGCAGGAGGCCGTGCGCCGCCATGCGGCCTCGCTCTTTCGTTATCCGCAGGGGGGCAACCCCCGGCTGGTGAGCGCACTGGCAGAGCACCACAAGGTTGCCCCCCAACGGGTGGTGGTGGGCAACGGCTCTGACGAACTGATCGACCTGCTTCTCCGCATCCTTGCTGAACCGGGCCGCCATTCGGTTGTCTGCTTCAAGCCTTGCTTCAGCATCTACCCCATCCAAAGCCGCATTTGCGGGCTGGAGGTACGTCGCCAGCCGCTCAACGCCGATTTTTCCTTTGATTTTGAGGCCCTGCTTGCACAGGTGGACGACACCACCCGGCTGGTTTTCATCACCACGCCGGACAATCCCTCCGGCTATTGCCCGGCACGGGAAGATGTGGCCCGGCTGGCCGAAGCCCTGGCCCGGCGCGCACCGCAATGTCTGCTGGTGGTGGACGAAGCCTATGCCGACCTTGCCGATGACGAGACAGCCGTCTCACTGTTGGCTGCGGGCAACCTGCCGGAGAATACGGCCTTTTTGCGGACATTTTCCAAAAGCTGGGGTCTGGCGGGCATGCGCCTTGGCTATGCCGTACTGCCGCCGGAGGTGGCCGATTACTGCTGGCGGGCGCGGCTGCCTTTTTCGGTGAATATCCTTGCCGAAGAGGCCGGGCTGGCAGCCCTGGCAGACACGGCCTTCCGCGAGGCGACCCTGCGGACAGTGCGGCAGGGGCGCGTCTGCCTGAGCGAAGGGCTGCAATCCCTTGGCTGCACGGTCTGGCCCAGTGCGGCCAATTTCCTGCTCTTCTCCCTGCCACGGCAGGGGCAAGGCTCTGACGCGGCACACGAATCCAATACCCGTGCCTGCTTTGAATTTCTGCTCCGCCGGGGCATCATCATCCGTCCACTCACAAGCTATGACCTGCCCGGTCACCTGCGGGTCAGTGTGGGGGACAGCTCGGAAAACGCGGCATTTCTGGCTGCCATGCGAGATTTTTTGCAGGAGCTGCGGGCATGACAGCAGAACAGCTCATTGTGACACTGGACGGCCCGGCCGGGGTGGGCAAAACCACGCTGGCCCGGCAGGTGGCCCAACGCCTTGGGCTGGCCTGGCTGGACACTGGTGCCATGTTCCGCAGTCTGGCCTTGCGGCTTGGCCCTGGTGCGGACACGCTGCCCGAAAACATCCTGCGCGCGTCCTGCGCCCAATGGCAGTTCAGTCTGTCCGGCGTGGGGGCCGATACCGTACTTTCCTGCAATGGGACACCCATCGGCAACGAGATCCGTACCGAAGGAGTGGCCCTGCTGGCTTCCCGCATTGCAACACTGCCCGTGGTGCGTCAATGTCTGCTGCAAGCCCAGCAGGAAATGGGCCGCCGCTTCCCTCTGGTGGCCGAAGGACGCGACATGGGCACAGTGGTCTTTCCCACAGCGCGCTTCAAGTTCTTTCTGGATGCCAGCCCGGAAGTACGGGCGCGCCGCCGTCTGCACGACCTTGCCAGCCGTGGGGAACAGGCTGATTTGCAGACTCTGGCCGAGCAGATCCGCCAGCGGGACGAGCTGGATCGCAACCGCCCTGTGGCCCCGCTGCGCCCCGCACCGGATGCCCTGCTGCTGGATACCTCCGAGCTGGATATCCCGGGCGTACTGCAACGCCTGTTGGAGCATATCCGCGCCAAGGGCGGCCCGATGCCGCTGCCCTGACAAAACATTGTCGGGCAGCTCCGGCTCAACAGCTCCAGACAGCCTCTTCCCGGCAAAAATTTCCCGGCCCGGCAAAACCTGCCGGGCCAAAAACAAGCCCAACCAAGCTATCCCAGTCAGCCCATCCCTCCGTTTACCCCTGTCTGCCACACGGCCCGCCACGCCACACACGGGCTGGCACAGGCAAGCGTGCAGCGTCAAAGCTCAGTCACCTGTTCCCTGTCCGTACGCGGCCAGAAAATCTTATCTATTGATTTTATTTGATTTTTTACTTCTGGCATACAATCTGCATCATTTGTGGCACAGACGCGGCGCAGATCGCACCGCTGATAAACGTCTCCTGGGGAGGAAGACATGAGCAACCAACTGGATTACGAAATCAACAAGGAATTAGGCGAGTGCTACCTGTTCATGGGCGATTTTGACAAGGCCGAAGAATACTACCGCAAGGCCGCCAACAACAACGCCGAAAGCGCAGCTCCCTATATGGGTCTGGCCACCGTGGCCGTGCAGCGCGCCGAACTGGACAAGGCCCTCGTGCTCTACAAGAAAGCCGCTGCCGTGGAAGAAACCGACAAGGCTCTCTGCGGTATCGGTCTCGTCCAGATGGAACTGGGTGCCCATGAAGAAGCTTTCACCCATTTTGCCCGTGCGCTGGACAAGGCTGCCGGCAATATGGTGGCCCTGAACTGCCTTGTGCGCGAAGCCTATCAGCTTGCCCGCGTGGAAGACGTGCTGCCCTATCTGGAAGCCGCCCTTGACGCCAGCGAAGAAAGCGAAGCCGTGCGCGTGACGCTGGCCGGTTGCCTTATCTACCTTGGCCGTGGCAATGAAGCCCGCCAGCATCTGGAAATGGTGCTGGGTGCCAACCCCGCCAACTACAATGCCAAGGAACTTATTGAAACCATGGCCGCTTAAGCAACGCATGCCGGGCTTGTCCCGGCTTTGCAGATACTCCCCTCCCCACAGATTTTCCGGCCTTTGGCGGGTGTCGGAGGCCGGGAAATCTTATAAACGGGGAAGCAGCGCCGGCAGGTTGTACCTCCGGCGTTTCTGTTGCCCGGCAATCGCCAGCAACAAACAAAAGCCCTGACTTTTCCCTTTGACAAAGGGCTGGGCCAGACGTACATTTGCGGCATGGAAACAAAAACATCCATACGTTGCACCCGGTTTGCCCGGCTTGTCAAAGTATCTTGCCCCGTTGCCCTCAGCGGGGATTTTTTTTGCCCGTGCATCAAAGTACACGAAACAGCCCAACCCTGAATCCGTACAGCCATGACCGACACCCACCACTACCACTGGCCGCACAAGGATTTGCTTGATGTCACCCAGCTTGCTCCGGCAGATGTCCACCATCTGCTGGATCTGGCCGAAACCTTCCGGGAGATCAACAGCCGCCCGGTCAAAAAGGTGCCCACCCTCAAGGGCAAGACCGTGGTGCTGTTCTTTGTGGAAAACAGCACGCGCACCAAAACCTCGTTTGACATGGCGGGCAAACGTCTTTCAGCCGATACCTTTTCACTTGGCAAGGCCGGCTCCAGCCTGAACAAGGGCGAAAGCCTCAAGGACACAGCCCTGACCCTGCAAGCCATGTCGCCGGATGTCATCGTCATCCGGCACTCCAGCAGCGGTGCGGCAGCCTATCTGGCAGATCTGCTGCCCTGCGGCATCGTGAACGGCGGTGACGGCTGGCATGCCCATCCCACCCAGGCATTGCTGGACAGTTTCAGTCTGCGGCAGGTCTGGGGACGGGACTTCAGCGGCAAAAGCCTGCTGATCTTGGGGGACATTGCCCACAGCCGGGTAGCACGCTCCAATATGCACCTGCTGCACGCGCTGGGTGTGCGTGTGCGTATCTGTGCGCCGCGTACCCTGCTGCCTGCCGGTGTGGAGCATTGGCCGGTGGAGATTTTTTCTGACCTGCGGCAAGCCGTACGCGATGTGGACGCTGTCATGTGTCTGCGCTTGCAGCTGGAACGCCAGCAGGCCGGTCTCTTGCCCGATCTGTCCGAGTATGCGCGCCGCTTCTGCCTTGGTGCCGAACATTTGGCACTGGCCGCGCCAGAAGCCAGGGTGCTGCACCCAGGGCCCATGAACCGGGGCCTTGAAATCGCCAACGATATTGCTGATGCCCCGGCCTGTCTGGTGCTTGACCAGGTTTCTGCCGGTGTTGCCACGCGCATGGCCATCCTTTACCTGCTGGCCATGCGCAACGAGGGAGGAACCGTCTGATGCTTTGCATAGCCAATGCCCGCCACCTTGAAGCCCCTGTGGACTTGCTGGTCAAGGACGGCAAGATAGTGACCATGACCCCGGCCGGCCACCAACCCCCGCCGGAAGACTGCAAAATCCTTGACGCCGCCGGGCTGTTGCTCTTTCCCAGCCTGATCGACTGCCATGTCCACCTGCGGGAACCGGGCTTTGAATACAAGGAAGACATCGCTTCAGGGCTTACTGCCGCAGCGCACGGGGGCTTTGGGGCGGTCATGTGCATGGCCAATACCCGCCCTGTCAATGATTCTGCCGCTGTGACCACCTTCATGCTGGAACGGGCACGGCAAAGCCATCCCCACGGGCCACGGCTGTACCCCTTTGCGGCAGCCACCATGGGCCTCAAGGGCGAGAGCATGGCCCCGCTGGCAGAGCTGAAGGAGGCCGGCTGCAAGGGGGTGTCCAATGACGGTCGCCCGGTAGAAAATACCGAACTCTTCCGCCGCATCATGGAATACGCGGCCGATCTTGGCATGATCATCTCTGACCACTGCGAAGACCCCTGGCTGGCCCGTGGCTGGCTGATGAACGAAAGCCGTACAAGTGGCCTGCTGGGCGTCAAGGGACAGCCGTGGACAGGCGAGGCCCTTCAGGTCGCGCGTGATGTGCTGCTGGCCGAATATCTTGGCCTGCCCATCCATATAGCCCACGTCTCCTGCAAGGAGGCTGTGGATCTCATTGCCTGGGCCAAGGCCCGTGGCGTAAAGGTGACAGCCGAAACCTGCCCCCATTATCTGCTGCTGGACGATACCGCCCTGGAGGGCTACCGGGCCAATGCTAAGGTCAGCCCCCCCCTGCGCGGCCCCGAAGACCGCGAGGCCCTGCGCCGTGCCGTGCGCGATGGGATTATCGACATCCTTGCCACAGACCACGCCCCACACGCCCCACATGAGAAAGACGGCACACTGGACGAAGCCGCCTTTGGCTTTACCGGGCTTGACCTTGCCCTCAGCCTCTGCTGGCGACTGGTGGAAGAAGGCGTGCTTGGCGAGGCAGATCTGCACCGGCTGTGGAGCCGCCGCCCGGCTGAAATTTTTGACCTGCCGTGGAACGGCTTTGCCCCCGGCGACCCGGCAGACTTCTTCCTGTGGGATGCAGAGGCAAACTGGCAGGTCTCGCCGGAAACCATCCATTCCAAAAGTTGCAACACTCCCTTTGCCGGGCAGAATCTGCGGGGACGGGTCAAGCATCACTGGCTGCAGGGACGGCAGCTCTTTTGAGTTCGGCAATGTTGATACGCCAGCCGATAGTGGCCGGTCGTTTTTATGACGGCGATGGAGCGGCCCTGGCCGCTCAGGTGCGTGCATGGCTGGAGGCGGGGCAAAACTCGCCAACTGCCGGACAGCCAGGCAGACAGCCCGCCGGGGAGGCGGCTCAGGGCCGCCTTTGGGGGGTGATGCTGCCCCATGCCGGGCATATCTATTGCGCCCATGTGCTGGCGGCCACTCTGGCGGGGCTGCATTTGCCGCCACGGCTGGTCATCCTCTGCCCCAACCACACAGGGCGGGGGCATCCCCTGGGTGTCTGGCCTGACGGTGCCTGGCGCACTCCACTGGGGTCTGTATCGGTGGACGACAGGCTGGCTGCTGCCCTCGTCCAAAGCGGGGCCGGTTTCGCGCCAGACAGATCGAGCCATCTGGGAGAACATTCCATTGAGGTTCTCCTGCCTTTCCTGCAACTGGCCGCAGTGGAAGGCTTGCAAATCACCCCGATCTGCGTGGGCACGCAGAATGCAGCCGCGCTCTCTGCCGCAGGCATGGGGCTTGCCCAGATCCTGGCCCACTGCCCCGCCGGGGAAACACTGGTTATCGTCAGTTCGGATATGAACCACTTTGATGATGAGGCCCATACCCTTGCCAAGGACAAACTGGCATTGGCCCGCGCCCTGGCTGCCGACCCGCATGGTCTGCTGCAAACCGTGCAGCAGGAAAACATCAGCATGTGCGGCGCAGGGCCGCTGGCCCTGGCTCTTTTTGCCGCACAACAGGCGGGGAAACCCAACCTGCAACTGTGCGCCCACGACACCTCGGCCAGCGTATCAGGTGACCGCAGCCATACCGTGGGCTATGCGGGGCTGAGACTCTATCTTGCAGACGATGTAGGGAGGCCATGATGCCCTGGAAATATGTTACCCTCTCCTTGCTGCTGCTCGTGCTTTGTGCCAGTCAGGCCAAGGCGCAGGAACTGACCTGTGACCAACTCAGCCTGACCCTGCCTGAAGGCTGGGAGGTCGTGGGAGAGCCTATGCGCTCTGGCGATATTTGCAGCTTTACCGTGGGCAAAAGTGACCGCAGCGTTCTGGTGGCCACCACCCTTGGCCCGGCCAAGAGGCGTGATGCCAGGGCTATGGCGCAGGAGATGGCACATCGCCTGTCCATTCCAACAGAACCAGTGGAACGAGAGGGACAATACGTCTTTGCGGTAGAAATCAACGGACAGCCCGGTTCCTGCACCACGGCTGTACAGGACGACATCTGCAGCTTTACCTGTGTGCTGGGCAAAAAACCAGAGGATGCAGAGGCCGTGCTGGAAGGCTTCCACAGTAAAAGCCATCCCGGCCTACTGCCGCATTTTTGACATCATTTGGCAGGAGACCAGACAGGGGCTAGACCAATGCGGTTCAGCCCCTGTTTTTGTTTCGCTACGCTCTAAATCTCACTCTGCGGCGCACGGGTCAGCAGGGCATCCAGGGCCCGCACAGCCCCCGCACTGTCCATGCCCTGTCGGCGGGCCAGTTCCGGCAGGTTCTCCACCGCATCGCAGGGCCGCAGATAGTACGGCTCAATATCTGCGGCAAAATAATCCCCATGTCGGGCCAACAGGCAAAGGGCTGCGGTGTCCGGGCTGACCAGCTCCGCCAGCGGCGTGCAGGCTGGCGCGCCAGCCGGGCCATGCCCTGTGCTGACCGGCGCAAACAGTTCGGGGTAACGGGCCAGACCGCTGCCACAGGCATGACCGGCCCCACCTTCTGCCGCCATACGGGCCAAAGCCTCGGCCGGGGGCAGGAGGCTGGCCTCTGCCAGAGGTTGGGCCGGGATAACCGGCCCGAAGGAGAGAAAGGGCTGAAAGTGGACCAGATTCCTGCGGGCATGGGTCAGCGTCCAAATACGCGCACCGTGCAACAGGCCGCGCTGCATGGCCGCCGTGGTTGCCAGAGCCTGAAGATGATCCAGCCCCGCCAGCAGGGTTTGCCCCGCTGGGGCAGACCGGCGCAGGGCCGCAGCAGTTGTCAGTGTGAGTCGGATGCCGGTAAAGGAGCCAGGGCCGCGCACACAGGCAATACGGCGAAAGCCCGCGGGTGCGATGCCCAGCAAGCTGCATATCCCTTGCAGGGCCGGGGCCAGTATCTCGGTGGCGCGGTCACTGCGTCCCCAGCTCTGGGCGCAGAGCAGGACTCCGTTCTCCGTAACCAGCACCTGCAACGGGCCTTCTGCGGCATTGAGGATGAGTTCCAGCCCGGTGGAATACCCCCGCATAGTACGCTCCCGGTTACGTATGGTTTCGCGGCTAGCCGCTGACGATGCGCCAGATGTCGTTGAAAGTCGCCAGCACCATCAGGCCTATCAGCAGGGCCAGCCCCACGCGCATGGCCCATTCCTGCACCCTGGGACTGAGGGGCTTGCGGAAGGCCATCTCCCAGAGGCAAAAGACAATGGTACCGCCGTCCAGCATGGGAATGGGCAAAAGGTTCAGGATACCGAGGTTGATGCTGATAAGGGCGGTCAGTGCCAGCAGCCCGGCCATACCGGCGTGGGCCTGTTCGCCCACCATCTGGGCTATCATGATGGGGCCGCCCACCTGATCCAGGGGCACGACACGCTGGGCCAGCTTGACAAAACTCTGCCATGTCAGTGAGACCATTTGCCCGGTCTGCTGCATACCGGCCCATGCTGCCTCAAAAAAGCCGCGAGTCTCGGTGATGACCTGATTCCCCGCACGGATCCCGATGAGCCAGGCTGTTTCGTCCTCACCAAAGATGGTCTTGCGCATGGCCCGCTCTGCTGTCACTTCAACCTGGAGGACAGTAGAGCTAGAGGCATGTGTGCCGCGCTCTATCTCAAGACGCATGGGCTGGCCGTCAGAGGCAGCAATGGCCGCACTCATGGCCTCCCAGCTTTTCAGGGGCTGGCCGTCTATGCTCAGGATACGGTCACCGGGCAGGATACCTGCCCTGGCGGCCGGGCCTTCAGCGGTGATGGCCCCGACCACGGGTTGCAGCACGGGCGTCCCCCAGCCAAAGGCCAGTGCCCAGCACAGCAGCCATGCAAGCAGGATATTGGCCACTGGCCCGGCTGCCACTACCAGCAATCGCTGCCAGGCCGGACGCAGGGCAAAGCTCTCCTCCCGGCTGAAGCCTTCGGGCAATTCGTTTTCATCACTCTCGCCTACCAGAGCCACATAGCCGCCCAGCGGCACCAGCGAGAGGGCATATTCTGTCTTGCCCCTGGTGAATTTGAGCAACTTGGGCCCGAAACCCAGCGAAAAGGTGGATACGCCCATGCCCAGCCAGCGGGCTACGGCAAAATGCCCCAGTTCATGAAAAAAAATCAGGCCGCCCAGTACGAGGACTACGGCAAGGATGGTCGTCAGCAAGCATATTCTCCAGATGATGCCCATTCACGCACAAGGGCGCGACTGTGCTGGTCAAGGTGTTCGATGCGCTCCACCAAGATATGCACTTCGCGGGCAAGGGCAAGGGGGTCTGCCCCCTGCGGGCCACGGGGCGTGGCAAGGGGCGGACAGAGGGGGGCGTGTCCCGGCCCGGTGGCGGCGTGGGCTTCCAACGCCCTGGCTATAAGCCTGCCAATGGCCGGGAAGGAACAACGCCTGTCCAAAAAAAGCTCCACTGCCGCTTCGTTGGCGGCGTTCAGCACCACACACAATCCCCCACGGCCACGCAGGGCCTTGCGGGCCAGCTCCAGACAGGGGAAAGCTGCCAGATCCGGCTCATGGAAGGTCAGGGGGCCTTTGGTCAGATCAAGGGGCGGCACACCCACCGGGGCACAGTGCGGCCACATCAGGCAGTGGGCAATGGCCATGCGCATATCAGGCGTACCAAGCTGGGCCAGCAGGGAATGGTCGGCCAGTTCCACCAACGAATGGACAAGCGACTGCGGATGTACCAGTACAGCAATGCGTTCCACCGGCACGCCGTACAGGTGGAAGGCCTCGGCCACCTCCAGCCCCTTGTTCATCAGGGTGGCGGAGTCAATGCTGATCTTGGCCCCCATGCTCCAATTGGGATGGGCCAGGGCCTGTTCCACACTCACATGGGCCAGTTCTGCCGGGCTTTTGCCACGAAACGGCCCGCCAGAGGCCGTGAGCACCAGCCGGGCCACGTCCTGCCCGCGTCCGGCCAGGCATTGGAAAATGGCATTATGTTCCGAATCTACCGGCAGGATGACCGCCCCCGTGCGGGCACAGATGTCGCGCACAAGGCCACCGGCCAGCACCAGGGACTCCTTGTTGGCAAGGCAGATGACCTTGCCCGCAAGAGCAGCCGCCAACGTCCCGGCCAGCCCGGCTGCACCCACCTGCGCCGAAAGCACGGTGGATGCCTCAGGCAGGGAGGCCAGTTCGGCATAGCCCTCCCGTCCCACAAGGATGCGCGGACGATAGTCCCCCGGTAACAGGGTACGCAGCCGTGCGGCGGCCTCCTCATCCAGCACGGCCAGGCACGGCGGCCGCCACTGCAGGGCCTGCTCTGCCAGGCGTTCCACCTGTCGGGCGCAGGCCAGCCCCATGATGCGGAAAAAATCAGGGTGCGCCGCCACCACAGAGAGGGCACTGCGCCCTATGGAACCGGTAGAGCCAAGGATGACCAGCGAACGTGGCAGACTGTGCTGCCAGTCTTCTGCCGGTGGGCCGGAAATATAGTCGATCGCCGGGCCGGACTGGCCGGGCCAGAGTTCAGCCATCAGTCACGCCCTGTGCTAGAAGAAGGCAAACCACTGATCCACCACAGCCACCATGGGCATGGCAAAGAGCAGACTGTCGGCCCTGTCCAGGATGCCACCATGCCCCGGCAAAAGTGAGCCGGAATCCTTGACGTTGACCGAACGCTTCAACGCCGATTCAAACAGATCCCCCAACTGGGCAAAGGCATTGATGGCCACCCCCAGCAGGGCAAAGGACAGGACACCCGCGTGGCCAAACCAAAGCCCGTACAGGATGCAGAAGAGGACACAGCCCACAAGGCTGCCTATCGCGCCCTCGGAGCTTTTCTTGGGGCTGACGCGGGGCCAGAGCTTGTGATGCCCGAAACGCGTCCCCACAAAATAGGCTGCCGTGTCCGAAATGGCCACCGCAGCGATCACGAATATCAGCTTGACCGGCGGCAGATAGGTGGCCGGCAAGAGCAGCAGGGGCACATAGGCCAGCCCGGCCATGAAGATGCCACTTGAGCCGAAGGCATTATCCTCTTCCACCACATCCCAGCGAAAGAGAAAGCTCAGTGCAGCCAGCACGAAGCCTGCCCCCAGGCAGACCAGGGCATCCTGCGGGCGGTGCAGCCAGGTCAGACAGAGCATGGCCCAGCCAAGGGCGATGGCACACAAACGACTGGGGATGCGCCCCTGCGGCCCCCAGAACAGGGAGTAGAACTCCCACAGGCCCAGCGCGGCCACCAGCAGGATGACGAAGAGCAGGAACCAGCCCTGCACAAAGATGGCCGTCAGCAAAACCGCTGCCAGGGCCAGCCCGGTAAGGATGCGCCGCTTGTCCACGGCATGGTCAACTGCCATCTATCTGCTCCTGTGTTTTACCAAAACGCCGCGATCGCCCGGCATAGACAGCCAGCGCGGCGTCCAGTTCTTCCTGTCCAAAGTCCGGCCACGGCACGGGGGTGAAATACAATTCGCTGTAGGCGCACTGGTAGAGCAGGTAGTTGCTCAGACGCTGCTCCCCACTGGTACGGATGAGCAGATCGGGGTCTGGCTGTCCTGCCGTATAGAGATGCCCGGCCAGGGTTGCCTCGTCAATGGCTTCGGCGGGCAGCCCCTCGCGCACTATGGAGCGTACCGCCTGTACCAGCTCGGCCCGGCTGCCATAGTTGAGGGCAAGGTTCAGGGTCATGGCCGTGCCCCCGGCCGTGCGCCTGATGGCATGGCGCAGGGCTGTGCGCTGGGCCAGCGGCAGACCGTCCAGATCGCCCAGCACCTTGAGACTGATGCCCTTTTCTGCCAGCAGGGGGACTTCCTGCTGCAAAAATTCCAGCAGAAGGCTGAACAGAGCTGTCACCTCGGCCCTGGGGCGGTTCCAGTTTTCGCTGGAAAAGGCATACAGGGTCAGATAGCGGATACCCAGCTCCCGGCAGCGCGTGACTATCGTGCGGACAGTTGCCGCTCCGGCCCTGTGCCCTTCCGAACGGGAAAGGCCGCGGGCTTGCGCCCAGCGGCCATTGCCATCCATGATGATGGCCAGATGAACCGGCAACGTGCCGTGAGGATCCTGCTGTAGCATGGGAGACAGTCGCTTGCCCTAGATTTCCATGATTTCCTTTTCCTTGGCGGTACACTTCTTGTCCACCTCGGCCACAAAGCGGTCGGTGAGCTTCTGTACGTCATCCACGGAACGCTTGAGATCGTCCTCGGTAATGGCCTTGTCCTTTTCCAGCTTTTTCAGGCTGTCATTGGCATCACGGCGCACATTGCGCACGGCCACCTTGGCTTCCTCACCATACTTGCGCGAGACCTTGCCCAGCTCCTTGCGGCGTTCCTCGGTCAGCGGCGGGATGGAGATACGGATGATCTTGCCGTCATTGACCGGCGTCAGGCCCAGGTCGGATTTGAGGATAGCCTTTTCCACAGCGGCGATCCCGCCCTTGTCCCACGGCTGGATAGTCAGGGTACGGCTGTCCGGCACGGCCACGGAGGCCATCTGGCTGATGGGGGTGGGAGTTCCGTAGTAGTCGGCCTTGATGCCGTCCACCAGCGAGGTGGAGGCACGCCCGGTGCGGAGTTTGGCAAAATCCCGTTCAAGGGAGGCCAGGGCCTTTTCCATACGCTCTTCGGTGTCCAGCAGTATGCTGTCAATATCCATATCTGCTCCTTGAAAATTCTGGCGAATACCAGGGGCTGCTAGATGTCGTGAACGATAGTGCCAACACTTTCGCCAAGCAGGGCCCGGCGGATGTCCCCACCGAACATGCGGCACACGATGATGGGCACATGGTTGTCGCGGACAAGGGCAAAGGCCGTGGCGTCCATGACGCCAAGGCGGCGGGCCAGGGTCTCGTCATAACTGATGCTGTCAAACTTTACGGCATCAGCGTGCTTGACGGGATCCTTGTCGTAGATGCCGTCCACCTTGGTGGCCTTGATGATGGCGTCACACTTCAGCTCCATGCCGCGCAGGGCTGCCGTGGTGTCTGTGGTAAAGTAGGGATTGCCCGTACCGGCGGCGCAGATGACCACCCGCTTCTTTTCAAGGTGGCGCAGGGCGCGACGGCGGATGAAGGGTTCGCAGACTTCGCGCATATTGATGGCTGACAGCACACGGGTGGGATAGCCCTGCTTTTCCAGCATATCCTGCACGGCCAAAGCGTTGAGCACCGTGGCCAGCATCCCCATGTAATCAGCCGAGGAGCGTTCCATGCCCTTGGCCGAGCCGGAAAGCCCACGAAAGATATTGCCCCCGCCGATGACGAGGGCCATTTCCACCCCCATATCAAGCACCGTGCCGATTTCACCGCAGATGGCGGCCACGGTATCGGGATCGATGCCAGTCTTCTGTTCGCCCGCAAGGGCTTCACCGCTCAGTTTGAGCAGGACACGCCTGTATTTGAGTGTGGACATGGCTCCGCCTTGGCAAAAGGTACGAAAGGACGAGAGGTCACGGCCTGAAGATCCCAAAAGTTCCCGGCCTGACCTGCATCAGGCAAACCATAGCAAAAAATGCCGCCAGCTCAAAGTCTTTTTGCACGGGCCGGTCAGTCGGCAGGAGCAGGACAGGCCGCAAAAGGCCATGCCATGACTTCCAGCGGGACAGTTGCGGCAATGGCGGCCAAAGCGGCCCGCACTTCTGCCTCCATATCCGCGCTGAAAAAAACCTTGAGCAGGGCCGGACGACGTTCCAGCACGCTGAAACCAGCCAGATTCTCGTAACTTTCCAGCAAAAAACGGAACATGGCCACATCTGCCGTGGCAAGACGCACCAGCAGACACGCACTCTGCCGCTGTGGCGGCGGGGCTGGCCGGGGCTTGCGGCGCGGCGGCATCAGTACAGGCCGCTCCATCGGGCCAGCACCACCAGCCCGATGCCAAAGGCAATGGTCAGAAAATAATTGCCAAATTTCCAGGCCACCAGCAGCGAGGGCAGGGCCACCACCAGAAAGAGATTGGACAGGCCCACATTGAACTGCCCTTCATAAAAAAGGACATCCGGCCCTACCAGCGCGGCCATGACAGCTACTGGCACAAAACCCAGCCAGTGCCGCAGCACAGCGGGCAGGCTATCTCCCTTGAGAAAGGTCACGGGTACGACCTTGGGCAGGATGGTCACCAGCGTGCTGCCCAGAAAGCAGAGCAGCAGGGTGGTATCAGACATGGCTTACCCCCTCTGGCGGGCGTTTCCAGCCGTACTTTTTGTAAAGGAGTGCAACACCCAGGCTGGCCCCCAGCACGGTGGCAA
This sequence comes from Desulfovibrio sp., assembly GCA_017415765.1. Taxonomy (GTDB): domain Bacteria; phylum Desulfobacterota; class Desulfovibrionia; order Desulfovibrionales; family Desulfovibrionaceae; genus Desulfovibrio. Next base: position 20,460 of record JAFQED010000063.1, read on the forward strand.
GGGCCACATTCCACTGGCTGATACCGGCAGCCTTGAGCGCGATGGACAGGGATGCCGTAAACACGGCCACCAGCACATGCAGTCGGCTCACGCACTGCGGCACCACAAGGGCCAGAAACATGGCGGTAATGGCATAATCCAGGCCCAGCGGACGCACATCACTGACCAGCCCACCGCAAAAGGCCCCCACAGCGCAACCGCTTATCCAGCCCAGATGGGTGGCGCAGTTGCAGGTAAAAAGCGTGGTCAGGCGAAGCCGCCAGCCCTGTTGCAGGGCCGTGATGTGGACGGCAAAATTCTCATCCGTCAGGCCCAGCCCCAGCAGAAAGCGGATACCACGCGGCAGGCTTGCCATCCAGGGTGCCCACGCCGCCGACATGAGCAGATAGCGCAGGTTGACGATGGACACCGCCGCAATGATGGACAAGGCCCCGGCCCCGGCTCCCCACAGTCCGGCAAAAACAAACTGCCCGGAGCCGGAAAACATGGATACCGCCATGAGCACGGCCAGCCCCGGAGGGATGTCGTTCTTGACGGCCAGCACACCAAAGGCAAAGCCTACAGTCACATAGCCCAGGATGATGGGCAGGGCGCGGCTCAGGCCCTCGGCAAAGGCCCTGCCGGCAGAAACAGTTGGCGCAGGGCCACCACTGGCCTCGGACGCGGGGAAAGGGCTGGACACGACATCCCCCTGTCAGCAGTTGCCGGGGCCAACGGTTTCATCGTCTTCGCTGTTTTCCTCATGGGGCCGCTGGCCCAGGCTGATGATCCGCGCTGTCTCCATCCGCTCCGGGGCGGGCAGGGGGGCTGCATCCATCATCACGCCCCCCCTGGGTTCGTCCGCGTCTGCCTTTTCCTCGCGGTAGTCGGGCCGTTCGTCCTTGAGAGCCTGCTGGATAAACCAGTCCTCACGGATACGCCAGGATGCTGCTGCCGTATAGGCCGGGGAGGAGTAGCCCACCGAAAGCAGCAGGGTGCGGCGGGCATGCTCCTGCAAGCGGATAAGCAGGGGGGTGAAGTCCGCATCGCCGGACAGGATGATGAATTCATCAAAATGGGTGGAGTGGGAGAGGTCATCCATGCAGTCCATGACCAGATGGATGTCCGTGCTGGTCTTGCCGCGAGTGGTCAGGGGCGGGCAGTCCACCACCTGAAAGGCACTGCGGATGAAGGGATTGCGAAACTCCTGATACCGCTGCGGGTTGAGGTAGCACATCCGCTTGATGATGCGGCGGCGCACGCCATCGCCGTACAGGATGCGCAGGGAATGGTTTTCCAGCCAGCGTACCCAGCGGTAGGGCGTCAGGCCAAAGCTGCGGGCTGCCTCGGCGTCCTGTTCCAGAAAACGGGTATAGATATTGTCAAAATCCACATACAGCGCGCTGAGAACTTCATCAAAACCACTGAAACGAGCCATGTAATACCTCTAACTTGTTATAAAAAATATAAAACAGACCGCATGGTAGTGTGTGCGGCAGATCCAGGCAAGGGGAAATACCAGCCCGCACAGGCTATGCCGTGTCCTCCCCGTCTGCTTCCAGTTCATCCTGCAGATGCCCGACACTGCCGCGTCGCAGCTGTTGCAGGGCTTCATCCTTCGTCAGGATATGCCCCTTGCAGCGTGGGTGCTGGCGGCTGTTTTCCGGGCAGTAGCCCAGTTGCAGACAGTTGGGCCCGGCCCCCTCAAAGAGGTCTGGCGCGGCCTTGCGGCACAGGCGCAGCATCTTCCAGGCCAGATCGCGGATCTCGGCTTGGGCGTTGCGGCAGCAGCGGATGGCAAACCAGTCGTGCAGGGCATGGGCGTTCATAGCGATAATGGCCTTGAACTCCGTGGCCTGCGGCTTGAGGTAGCGCAGATCTTCCTCAGCCAGGCCAGCCTCAAGCCCGGCCTCATACCATTGACGGGTCAGCTCTGCCAGTTGGCGGCCGGAAAGCTGACAGGTGCTGCCGTCCGGCAGGGTCAGGGCAGCCGTAAATTCTGCGACCGCAGCGGGGTACACCACGCTGAAGCGTCGCTTGCCGCCCAGCTCGGCCCGGCCGGACTTGATAAGATAGGAGGCCAGCCTCTTGCGTACCAGCTGGGTTTCGGTAACGCGGGAATAGCCCTCCACGGCAAAGATGAAATGGTCAAATTCCAGCGCAGCGCGATGCCCGCTGGAAAGTATGTTGCGGACTATCTGCCGCGAATAGGGAGAGGCGACTATCTCATCCAGTTCACGCTCGCTCCGCACGAAACGGGCCGCAATGTCGGTATAGATCCTGCCGCCGCCTGCCAGCAGCAGTACCCTGCCCTTGCCCGTATATTTCTCATCAAGCATATCTGCCCTTCTCCCCGATTTTTTGCGCGAACCGCCTCTTGATAAAGGAGATCCGTCCAATCAGTGCTGGCGCAGGGGAACACCTGTCCTGCCCCCTTGCGAGAAGAGGTTCAATAACGTATTTTTGTTCGTTATGCAAAACGTCCATCCCAAGCGTATCCTCCTGGTCAGCAAGGCAGGCCATGCCGCAGCGGGCGATTTGTGCCGCGAGGTGGCCCAATGGCTTCTGGCACGCGGGCATCAGGCCACGACCATTGCCGCCGGGCAGGACGACAGGGCCTTTGCCTCGCCGCTGGATCTGGCTATCGTGCTGGGCGGTGATGGCACCATGCTGGGCACATGCCGCCGTCTGGCCGGGCGGGCAGTCCCCATTTTGGGGATAAACTTTGGCAGGGTAGGCTTTCTGACAGAAGTCCAGCCCCAGGAATGGCAGGCCCGCCTTACGGATTGCCTGGCCGGGCGGTTGCCCTTGCGGCGCAGCCTTGTCCTGCACTGGCGGCTTTTGCGCCATGGGCAGGAACTGGCCGGAGGCCATGCCGTCAATGACGTGGTGCTGGGCCGGGGTACGCTGGCGCGGTTGGTGTGCCTGGACATTACTGTGGATGACCAGTGGCTTGGGCATCTGCACAGTGATGGCCTGGTCATTTCCACACCGCTGGGCAGCTCCAGCTACTGCGTGTCCGCAGGGGGGCCGTTGATCTGTCCCGGACTGGATGCCATGACCTTTACCCCCATCTGCCCCTTCCTGCACGTTATCCCCCCCATGGCCTTTCCCTGCGGCTCGGTATTCCACCTGCGGGTGGATGAAGGCTCCATCGACTGCCACATCACCATTGACGGGCAGGAAGGACAGGCCGTGGCCATCGGTGATGTGATCGAGGTCTCCTGTCTGCCGGGAGCCGTGCTGATCTACGGCAGCGAGATCCCGTTTTTTGAGCGTTTGCGCAAGCGCGGCCTGATGCCGGAGGGAAAGAAATGAACCGCCACACGCCCACGCCATGCACGGCTGCCGCCATCCGGCTGGAAGAGGACACCCGCTTTGATGCGTGGCTGTACAGTATGATGATGGATAACAACCTGGCCTTCAGGATGAATCCGCACATCATTGTCAGCCCGGAACAGTTGGCCTTTATGGTGCATCTGGACGAACAGCAGGTCTATCTGCCCTGTTCTGACAGCATTTTTCGGATGCTCTGCACGGATGACAGGGCCAGTCTGCGCCAGCCCTACAACCGCGCCTGGCGCATCATCATGCGCCTGATACGCTCCTGCCTGCCCTCGGCAGAGGAGCGGCGGCGGGTAGTGCGCTTTTGCCGCTACCGCTATGCCCAGTACATTGCCCAGGGGACGCTTATCCCCTCACGCCTGGTCAAGCGCATGACCGATCTTGTGCTGGCCCAGAGCGTCCTGCCGGACGACCCGTGGGCAGAACGGCGGCAGCTGGCCAATGCCCTGCAACAAAAAATGCTGGAGCTGCCGGAGATCCGCACCAATCTTGAGGCCATGCCGCAGGAAGCCCTCCCGGCAGACATGCCCGCAGCCCGACAACGGCTGAACCAGCTGGAGCTTGCCCGCAAGCTCTGCCTCTCGGCCTTTGCCAGAGAATGGCAGCAAGACCTGCCACCCTCCGCCACCATCCGGCAGAAAATGCAAGAGGCCGATGCTTTGACGCGCCCCCTGTTCGGCCAACTTGCCAGCCTGGGCAAACAGCACCTGACCATCCTCTTCCTGTGTGATGCCGACGGGGGCTTTGTCTTTGACCTGGCCATGCTGCACGGCCTTATCCGTCTGGGGCATCGGGTCATTTGCGCGGTCAAGGCGGGCTTCTATTTCTTTGCGCCCACCCGCAGCGATCTGCAGACCGATCCCACGCTGGAACCGTGGCTGCGCAAGGCCTTCGTGCTGCACGACCCGCAGGTAAGCAAAAACGACCTGCTCCACCACCTGCGCGAACACAAGCTGGTGTTCATCGACGATGGCACGCGTGAACGCCTCAACCTCTACCGCGTCTCGGTGACATTTTCCCGCGCCTGGAAGGAGGCCGACCTCGTTATTGCCAAGGGCTGGCGTATGGCTGATACCTTGCTCGGCACGAGCCACAGCTTCACCCGCGACATTATCTGCTACTGGCAGGACGCCCAGGGCCTGCATGTGGAGCTGCGCCCCCACGCGCCGCAGGTGCGCAAGTTCAGCGAGGAGGACATCGCCGCCCAGTCCGATGCCATTATCAAGGAGATGCGTCAGGCCAGGGCAGCGGGGCGCACGGTCATGTTCTACAGCTGCATCATTGGCAGCATCCCCGGCCAGACCGCACAGGCCATTGAACTGGCCTGCACCTTTGTGGGCAGCCTGCGCCAGCGGATGGACAATGTCATGATCATCAATCCGGCTGAACATTTTGTGGAAGGCATGGACGGTGACGACCTCATGTACATGTGGGAGCGCGTCCAGCGCAGCGGCTTTATTGACGTCTGGCGTTTCCAGACCTTTGAAGACATTGAGGAAAGTTTCGCCATCCTTGGGCGCAAGGTCCCCCCGCAATGGTCGGGCAAGGATGCCACCTACTCCACGGGCTGCACCAAGGAAATGCGCATCGCGCTGGACATGCAGGCCAAATTCCGCGAAATGCAGATCATCGGGCCAGACCCCCGGCTTTTCTTCCGCCGGGGGGAATACGGCGTGGGCAAGTATTTTGATGCCACCATCAGCCGCCCCAGTGCGCGCTGAACAACAGCCAAGGGCGCGCTGCGCCGCAGGAGATGACACCCATCATGGCAGAGTATGAAGCCGTCATCGGCCTTGAGGTCCATGTACAACTGGCAACGGCCTCCAAGCTGTTCTGTTCCTGCTCCACACGCTTTGGGCAGCCGCCCAACGTCAATGTGTGCGAGGTGTGTGCCGGTATGCCGGGGGCATTGCCCGTACCCAACCGTCAGGCCATCCATTATGCCGCCCTTGTGGGCATGGCAACGGATTGCCAGATCAATACGCGGTCCATTTTTGCCCGCAAAAACTACTTTTATCCCGACCTGCCCGCTGGCTACCAGATCTCGCAGTTTGACCTGCCCATCTGCGAGCACGGGCATCTGGACATCGTGGTGGACGGGCAGGAAAAACGCATCGGCATCACCCGCATCCATATGGAAAATGACGCCGGCAAGAACATCCACGCCCAGGGAGAAAACGCCAGCTATGTTGACCTGAACCGTGCCGGGACCCCGCTGGTGGAAATAGTGTCCGAGCCGGATATGCGCTCGGCCGCCGAAGCCGTGGCCTATCTCAAAACCCTGTATGGCATCGTGACCTATCTCGGCGTTTGTGACGGCAATATGGAAGAAGGCAGCTTCCGCTGTGATGCCAATGTGTCCCTGCGCCGCAAGGGGGCTACTGCCTTTGGCACACGCACGGAGCTGAAGAACCTCAATTCCTTCCGCAATGTGCAGCGGGCCATCGAGTACGAGATCGCCCGTCAGCAGGATGTACTGGATGACGGCGAGGCCGTGGTGCAGGAAACACGCCTCTACGATGCCAACAAGAATATCACGGCCTCCATGCGCAGTAAGGAGGAGGCCCACGACTACCGCTACTTCCCCGACCCGGACATCCTGCCGGTAGTCATTTCTGATGCGGATCTGGCCGCCTGGCGGGCCGAATTGCCCGAACTGCCACAGGCCCGCGCGGCCCGTTTTACAGCCATGACGGGCCTGCCTGAAGCAGAGGTGGAAGTGCTGGTGCAAAGCCGGGCCCTGGCCGACTTTTTTGAGGCAGCCGCCCAGAAGGCCGATGCCCGCAAGGTGGCCAGCTATATGCTTGGGGCCTTGTTGCGGGAATGTAATGCCCGCAATATCCCCACGGGGGATCCATCCGCCTGGGCCATGACGCCGGATGCCCTGGCCGAGCTGGTCAACATTGTGGACAAGGGCCTGATCAGTGCCAAGATCGCCAATGATATTTTTGGAGAACTGCTGCTGAGCGGGGCCAGCCCCGAAGCCTATGTGAAGGAAAAGGGCCTTGTGCAGATCTCTGACAGCTCTGCCCTGGAAAGCGCGGTGGACGAGGTGCTGGCCGCCAACCCCGCAGAGGTGGAAGCCTATCGCGGCGGCAAGACCAAGCTGATCAGCTTCTTTGTGGGGCAGGTCATGCGGGCCACCAGGGGCAAGGCCAATCCCGCCCTGGTCAATGAATTGCTGGCCAAAAAGCTGTAGAGAACGCCAACAAGCAGAAAAGCAGAAAGGGAAGCCCGAACGGGCTTCCCCTGGTGTACGCAGAAAGACCGCCGGTATCGCCGGTGGTCTTTCTATTCCTGTCAGCTACGCCTTGCTCTGCCTGGCAAGCCGCTGGCGCAGGTTTTCCGCCACGGTCTCCGGGGCCACCTGCACGCGAGCTATGCCGCTTTCCATGGCGGCACGGGCCGTTGCCGCAGCCACTGCCGGGGCTACTGCCGGGTCAAGGGAAGAGGGGATGATCTTTTCCGGCCCAAGTTCGTCCGGCCTGACCAGATCGGCCAGGGCCTGAGCTGCGGCTATCTTCATGGCATCGTTGATGTCTGTGGCGCGCACGTCCAACGCCCCACGGAAGATGCCGGGGAAGGCCAGCACGTTGTTGATCTGGTTGGGGCAGTCCGAACGCCCGGTGGCCACGACCCTGGCCCCGGCGGTATGGGCGCGGGAGATGGGCCAGATCTCCGGGATAGGGTTGGCCTGGGCAAAGACCACCGGATCCTTGGCCATGCTGCCGATCATGGCTTCTGTCAGCGTATCCGGGGCTGACACACCTATAAAGACATCCGCCCCCCGGATGGCCTCGGCCAGCGGGCCCTTGACCTTGTCAGGATTGGTACGCCGGGCGATCTCTTCCTTGTAGGGGTTCATGCCCTCGGCCCGGCCATCCCAGATGGCCCCACGGGTGTCGCACATGATGACATTTTGCAGCCCCACGGCCATGAGCAGCTTGATGATGGCAATGCCCGCTGCCCCTGCGCCACTGGTCACCACGGTAATGTCCGAGAGCTTCTTGCCCACCACCCGAAGGGCGTTGACAAGGCCGGCCAGTGTCACCACGGCCGTACCGTGCTGGTCGTCATGGAAAATCGGCCCCTGGAAGACGCCGTTTTTCTTGAGGCTGTCCTCAATGACAAAACATTCCGGGGCCTTGATGTCCTCAAGGTTGACGCCGCCAAAGGTGGGGGCCAGCATCTCCACCAGCTCCACGATCTTGGCGCAATCCTTGCTGTTGACGCAGACAGGAAAGGCATCCACATCCCCAAAGGTTTTGAAAAGCAGGGATTTCCCCTCCATGACCGGCATGGCTGCCCCTGCGCCGATGTCGCCCAGGCCCAGCACCGCCGTACCGTTGGAAACCACACAAACAAGGTTGGAATGGTTGGTATAGGTATCCAGCAGGGCCGGATCCTTGTGGATCTCCATGCAGGGTTCGGCCACACCGGGCGAATAGGCCAGCGTCAGGTCATCGTTATCGCGCACGGGCACCTTGACGCGCACCTCGATTTTGCCCTGATAGTCCTTGTGCATGGCAAGGGCTTCTTCTCGCAGATTTTTGATACGGGACATGGTTCCCCCCTTTGTTCTCAATGTTTGGCCCTGATGGGCAGCCCCATCAGTATGGCGCAGAGCCGCTGCAAGGGCAAATCCTTTCTGCCCTGCGGCTGGGGTAATCGCATGAAGGAGGAGGTATTAAAAGGTTTAGATATTTTCTAAAATAGGCTATTTCCTTCTCGCGGAGGTAGCCAATGGGGAGCGTTTCAATCAAAAAATGCTCTAAAAAAGAAAGCACTTACGAAATTATCGCAAGTGCCTGAAACTACTGGTCGGAGCGAAAGGATTTGAACCTTCGACCCCCTGCTCCCAAAGCAGGTGCGCTACCAAACTGCGCCACGCTCCGATAAAAAGCCCCGCGCCGTGGCTTGTGGGCGCGGGGAAAATCTGGTGGGGCGAAAGATGGGACTTGAACCCACGGCCACCTGGGCCACAACCAGGTGCTCTACCAACTGAGCTACTTCCGCCACAGAAAATTTTCTATACGCTGCTTTTAGAGAGTTGGCAAGTAAATTTTACTAGCTGGCTGTAATCAGAGCCGCGCTCTACAGCCCCAGCTGGGCCAACATATCGTCAATGGCTCCCTGAGAAATGCCGTCCTTGGACGGGCCCTTGAGGCGTGAGCCCACTTGTCGATTCTGGCGGAAGTCCTCCACGGCCTTGCTGGCCTCGGCCTTCAGTGTTGCTGCGTCCTTGGCCGGATCTTTATCTGCCGCATCCATGATCAGGCCGGAGGAGACATACAGCTCCACCACGCTGTCCTCGATCTTGCTCAAGGCCTGCATGACACGTTTGATGCGTTGGCCGGTGATGTCCTGAAAGCTCAGGGCCGTGAGCAGATTGGTCAGGTCATCACCCAGGCTGCGGTTGATGGCAGCCAACCGCTCCAAATGTGCTGCGGCTGCTGCCCCTCCCGGCTGCCCAGCCAGGCCTTCGTGCAGGGCCTGAAGACAGGCCGCGCTTTCGCTTTGCAAGTCAAGCTGACGTTCCACCACTTCCATGATGTCCATGGCTGCACTTTCCGTGGCCTTGAGCACCTCGTCCAGATCATCGGAAGCCTCGTGGAAAAGGGCATCTGTGGCAGCGGGGGTGGCCTGTTCGCCCGATGCCGTGGAAATTTGCTGGTAGATGACCTTCAGGCCCTGCCGCATATCGTTGCTGAGCTGCCTGAAGACTGTAGTATCCTGCTGGTCAGACATGGTATCTTGCACCCTTACGTGTTGGTCTTCAGGAAGGACTTGGCCCGTGCAGCCTCAGGCGAAGACGGGAACTTGCGGATCAGTTCCTGCAAGCGGGCCTTGGCAGCAGCCTTCTGATTCAGCTTGCTGAAGCTGATGCCCTGCTTGAGATAGGCCCCCGGTGCGCGTGAGGACTTGGGATGATTTTTGATGATGGTGTCATAGCCAAGGGCGGCATCCGCAAACTGGTTGCGCTGGAAGTAACATTCGGCCAGATAGAACTGGGCATCCGGCAAAAGATTGTGCGTGGGATAATTTTTCAGGAAGTCGGCAAAGGAGCGTTGGGCCTCATCGTATTTGCGGGCATTGTAGGCATTGACCCCAGCATCAAACAGGGCCAGCGACATGTCCTTTTGCGGGGCTTGCAAAACAGGCTGGGGCGTGGGCTGCCCCCACGTGCCTTCGCCGGGGCCTTGTACGTTTGTCCCTGGCTGGGCCATGGACGGGGCCTGTACCGTGCCTGTGGCAGCCGGTGCAAAGGGGGCTGCCGCAGGATTGGCAGGGATACTGGCGGGATAGGCCGTGGGCACAACAGGCATGGGGTCACCCAGGCCAAGATCAAGGGCCATGCTGCGTTCTACCTGACGCAGGGCATTGTCGTGCGTGCTGACACGGTTTGCCAGTGCCCGCGCCCCGCCAATGTTTTGCAGGTCGTCAAGCTGCCCCCGGATGGTGTTCAGCTCCTGCCGCATGGCCTGGAGCTGGTTCCAAGTATCGGCCTGCGAAGGCTGCAACTGCTTGAGCTGGGCTTCATGCCGTTGCACCTGCTGTTCAAGGTTCAGGGTATTGCTGCCGCTGGAACCGCTGGAAACACAGGCCCCCAGCAGGGCGCAGCACAGGGCCAGAATCGGCATATGAACAAAAGTTTTCATCTCAGCCTCTTGCCTGTTTTTGGATTTTGGACAGAGCCTTGCGGCGGCCCGTCACGATATAGATGATGCCGCCCAGCACTGGCACAAAAACCACCAGCACCAGCCAAAGGGCGCGCTGTTGCGGGTTTTCAAACTCGTGTGCCCAGATATGCCAGATGCTCCAGAAAGTGGGGAGCATGGGCAGCAGGGCCACCAGAAGATGCCACCATTCAAAGCTCATTACTGTTTCTCCCGTGCGGGCTGGTTGCGTCCCTGTCGCCAGGCAGCCAGACAGGCCAGACCTGCCCCCAGGCAAATGCCCATATCGGCCACATTGAAGGCTGGCCAGTGCCACGCCCCCCAGTAAAAGTCCAGAAAATCCACCACCGCCCGAAAGCGCAGCCTGTCCACAAGGTTGCCCAGCGCACCACCCAGCACCAGCCCCAGCCCACTGAACAGCCAGGTATCATGCTGCGAACTGCGCACGATGCTCACAATGGCCCAGACGGCCACAAGAGTGGCCAGCAAAAACAGCCAGAACTGCCACTCAATGTCAGAGCGGTTCAAAAAGCCAAAGGCCGCCCCCCGGTTGCGGATGTTGACCAGGTCAAAAAAACCGGGGATGATCTGCACCGGGCGGTATTCTGGAATGTGGCCCATGACCCACCATTTGCTGGTTTGATCCAGCACTATGGTCAGCAGGGCCAGCCCGCCGGTAAGGGCGTAGCGTCGCTTCATGCCTGCCCTTCATCTCCGGGGGCAGGATGATCCCGCAGCACGGCCGCACAGCGCGGGCAGAGTGTGGGATGGGCCGCATCGCCACCCAGCTCCGTGCTGTATATCCAGCAGCGTTCACATTTTTCACCCTGAGCTTTTTCTACCAGCAGAGCAAGGCCGGGCACTTCGGCATCGCGCACGGCAGTTCCCGGCGCAGCGTCCAGCGGGGCCAGCACAAGCTGGGAGACAAGGCAAAATTCGCGCAAGTCCGTACCAAGGCTGTCCAGCCGTTCACGCAGGTCGTCTGCCAGCCAGAGGGTGATGCGCGTGTCCAGCGCATGCCCCACCACGCCTTCCCGCCGCAGTGGCTCGATGGCACGGGTCACGGCTGCGCGGATGTTCATGAGCACGTTCCAGTCATCGCGCTGATGGTCGGGCAAAAGCAAATCATGTCCGTCCAGCGGGGGCAGGGCAAAGACCGTGGGTACGTCCTCGCGCAGGGCCGCCGGGATGTGCTTTTGCACTTCCTCGGCGGTAAAGGAAAGCACCGGGGCCATATCGCGCAGGAGCAGCCGCACTATCTGCCAGATGGCCGTCTGGGCCGAGCGGCGTTCGCGGCTGGCCGGGGCCGAGGCGTAGAGGCGGTCCTTGAGAATATCGAGATACAGTGCCGAAAGGTCTGTCACGCAATAGTTGTAGAGGCTGTGATAGACCTTGTGGAATTCAAAGTCTGTATAGGCCTGCTGCACTCGCTGATGCACACGGGCTGCCGTGTCCAGCGCAAAGCGGTCAAGGGGCAGCAGCTCGTCCACGGGCAGCAGGTCAGCCGTCGTCAGGTCAGGGATATTGCCCAGCAGATAGCGGAAGGTGTTGCGGATGCGGCGGTAGGCATCCACAAGGCGGTTCAGTATCTGATCAGAAATACGGATGTCTTCGCGGTATTCCACCGAGGAGACCCAGAGCCGCACGATTTCTGCCCCGAATTTTTCAATCAGCTCCTGCGGGGCAATGACGTTGCCAATGGACTTGGACATCTTGCGGCCTTCGCCGTCCACCACATAGCCGTGGGTCAGCACAGCGCGATAGGGGGGCTGTTGCCGCGTACCCATGCTGATAAGCAGTGAGCTGTGGAACCAGCCCCGGTGCTGATCCGAGCCTTCAAGGTAGAGATCCGCCGGGGCAGAAAGCTCTGGCCGGGCTTCCAGCACAGCGGCAAAACTGCTGCCGGAATCAAACCAGACATCAAGGATGTCGGTTTCCTTTTTCCAGTGGCTGCCGCCGCAGTGCGGGCAGCTCAGGCCCTGCGGGACAACATCTTCCAGCGTGCTTTCATACCAGTAGTCGCAGCCAGTGGGGTGAGCGGCAATCTTGTCGCAGATACCACGCATCCAGGCAGGGTCGTTCCAGGCTTCGCCGCAGTCTTCACAACGCAAGGCAAGGATGGGTACACCCCATTGACGCTGACGCGAGATGCACCAATCGGGCCGGAATTCGATCATATTATGGATGCGCTCACGGCCCCAGGCGGGTATCCAGCGCACGTCACTGTCAATGGCTGCAAGGGCTTTCTGCCGCAGGTCGTTGCTGTCCATGCTGATGAACCACTGCGGGGTGGCCCGGAAGATGACCGGATTCTTGCAACGCCAGCAATGCGGGTAGGAGTGGCTGATTTTGGACTGATGCAGCAGCCTGCCCCGCTCTTCCAGGGTTTCGATGACCCTGGGGTTGGCCTCGGTGATGGTCAGACCGGCAAACAGCTCCACCGTGGGCAAAAAGCGACCGGCATCGTCCAGCGGCGAATAGATCTCAAGGCCGTACTTCAGGCCCACTTCGTAGTCTTCGCGGCCATGCCCCGGCGCGGTGTGGACGCAGCCCGTGCCTGTTTCCAGCGTTACATGGCCACCCAGCGTCATCAGGGAGTCACGCTCATAAAAGGGATGGCGGGCCATCAGACCTTCCAACTGTGCGCCAGTCGCCGTGCCCAGGGTTTGGACATCCTGCCAGCCAAAGAGTTTGGCGCAGGCTTCCAGGCGTTCTGCCGCAAGGATATACTGCGCGCCATTGGCCTCTGCAAGCACATAGGAAAATTCTGGATGCAGGCAAACCGCCATATTGTCGGGCAGGGTCCAGGGCGTGGTCGTCCAGATGACCACATGGGCGCGGGCCGGGTCTGCCGCTGCAAAAATGTCTTTCAGGCGCGGGTCTGGCAGGGGAAAGGCCACATGGATGGAGGGGGAAACATGGTCGTAGTACTCCACCTCTGCCTCGGCCAGTGCCGTATGGCAGGAACAGCACCAGTAGATGGGCTTGCGGGCGCGCATCACGCTGCCCTTTTCCACAAAGGCGGCCAGCTCACGGGCGGTGGCGGCCTCGTAAGCCGGGGTCATGCTCAGATAGGGATCTTCCCAGTCGCCCAGTACCCCCAGCCGCTTGAACTCCTTGCGCTGCACGTCGATCCACTTGCTGGCGTAGTCCCGGCAGAGCTTGCGAACCACATGGGGGGGCAACTCCTTCTTTTTGGCCTTCAGCTCCTGCTCCACCTTATGCTCGATGGGCAGACCGTGGCAGTCCCAGCCGGGAACATAGCGGGCGGCCTGGCCCTGCATATTGCGCGACTTGATGACCATATCCTTGAGGATCTTGTTCAGGGCCGTACCCATATGGATATGACCGTTGGCGTAGGGGGGGCCATCGTGCAGCATGTAGCTGCCCTTGCTGCCAGATGCGTCTGTCATAAGGCGGGCCGCCCCGATCTCATCCCAGAACTTGAGGGTTTCTGGTTCTCGCTGGGCGAGATTGGCCTTCATGGGAAAATTGGTCGTGGGAAGATTCAGGGTTTTTTTATAGTCGCTCATGCCGTCTCCCGACTGCTCTGCCCGCCTTGCTGCGGATGAAGAAAAATCGCTTTAGTGTGGGCAAAGAGCGTTGCAAAGTCAAGAAGTGCGTTTGGTCCGCGCAGGCTGAAGGCTACGGAAAGCCCATACCCACTCTTGGCAAGCGGGCTTCCCCGACGTATAATATAGTGTTCAAGACTGATAAGGAGCTTCCCCAATGGATATACGTTTTCAGAATCTTGGCCCTGAGCAGTGGAAAGGAGCCGTCATGCTGGCCCCTGTCTGCGAAGGCGAAAGCCTGCCAGGCCAGCCAGAGTTGGACAAGGCCGCCCCGTGGCTGGCCATCGCGCCCGCCCTGCGTGACTTTAAGGCCAAAAAGGACGAACTGGCCCTGCTGCACGGCCATCCAGAGCTGCCGATCCCGCGTGTACTGGCCATTGGCCTTGGCCCGCGCGACAAGTTTGACATCTCCGGCCTACGCAAGGCCGTGGCCGCTGCCGTACAGCGATGCCACAGCCTGGGGCTGGAGTCCATCCTCCTGCCAGAACCCTGCCTTGCCCGTCTGCCCGGTGGTCGCGAACGGCTGGTGGAAGAAGCCGTACTGGCGGCCTGTCTGGCCCTGTACAAGTTCACGGTGCTGAAAAAGCCCGCCGAAGACGAGCCCGCGCCCCCGCAATGGCTGGCCCTGGGCTTTGACGGAGAAAGCGTGCCGGATGCAGCCCATGCTGCTGCGCGCCGGGGCGAACGTGCCGCTACCGCCGTAGCCCGTGCCCGCGACCTGGCCAATATGCCGGGCAACCTGCTCTATCCCGAAGTCATGGCCGAACGCGCCATGGAACTGGCCCAGTCTGCCGGCTTCACCTGCCGCGTGCTGGATGTGCCCGCGCTGGAAGCCGAAGGCATGGGGGCCATGCTGGCCGTGGGTCAGGGGTCTGCCCGGCCGCCGCGCCTTGTGGTTTTGGAATACGCCCCGGCCGGACATGAGCAGGAAAAACCGCTTATCTTTGTGGGCAAGGGCATCACCTTTGACTCTGGTGGCATCAGCCTCAAACCTTCGGCCAATATGCACCAGATGAAGTCCGACATGAGCGGCGCGGCCGCCGTGCTGGCGGCCATGACCGCCCTGGCCGAAGAAGAAACACCGCGCCGTCTGGTGGGTTTGCTGGCCTGTGCCGAAAACATGCCCGATGGCCAGGCAACCCGCCCCGGCGATGTGGTGCGCGCCGCCAACGGTGATACGGTGGAAATTGTCAACACCGATGCCGAAGGCCGTCTGGTGCTCTGCGATGCCCTTGTCTATGCCCAAAAGCATTGGACGCCCGCTGCCATTGTGGATGTGGCGACCCTCACCGGGGCTTGCATGGTGGCCCTGGGCACGGGCCTTGCCGGGCTTTTCAGCGATGACGATGACCTATGCGAACGTATCATGGCTGCGGGCGGCGTGGGGGGCGAACATTTCTGGCGTCTGCCCCTCTGGCAGGACTATGCCGAACAACTCAAAAGCGAGACAGCCGACATTTGCCATGCCGGGCCACGGGAAGGCGGGGCCATCAATGCCGCGCTCTTCCTCAAGCATTTTGTGCGCGAAGGCGTGCGCTGGGCGCATCTGGACATTGCCGGTGTGGACTGGAACTCTAAGACCAGCCCGCTCTGCCCGGCCGGAGCCGCCGGTTTTGCCGCCCGAACCCTGCTGGAACTTGGCCGTGGAGGTGTACAGTGAAAGTCTATCTGCTTGGTGCAGGCCCTGGCGACCCCGGCCTCCTGACCCTCAAGGCGCGGGACGTACTGGCCCGTGCCGATGTGGTGGTGTATGACGCCCTTGCCAACGACAGTTTGCTGGGCCATGCCCGCCCGGATGCCGAAATCATCTATGTAGGCAAGGTGGCGGGCAACCACGCCCTGCCCCAGCACGAAATCAACGCCCTGCTGGTGGCAAAAGCCAAAGAAGGCAAGGTGGTGGCCCGCCTCAAGGGTGGCGACCCCTACATCTTTGGCCGTGGCGGTGAAGAGGCAGAAGAACTGCTGGCCGCCGGTGTCCCCTTTGAGGAGGTGCCGGGCATCAGCAGCACCATCGCTGCCCCGGCCTATGCGGGAATCCCCGTAACGCACCGCGACTTTGCCTCGTCCGTTACCATCATCACCGGGCACGAAAACCCGGATAAACCCGGTTCTGTCCACAACTGGCAGGCTCTGGCGCAAAGTGCTTCCACGCTGGTCTTTGTCATGGGTATGAAAAACCTGCCCGACATTGCCCGTAATCTGCTGACTGCGGGCCTTGCGCCCGACACCCCGGCAGCCCTTATCTACCGGGGCACCACTGCCCGCCACCGCAGCCTTGTCTCCACCATCGCCCAACTGCCCGAAGCAGCCGTGGCCGCTGGTTTTACCAATCCTTCGGTCATCGTGGTGGGCAAGGTAGCCAGTCTGCGGGACAAGCTGAACTGGTATGAGCAAAAACCCCTGCTTGGCCGGAGCATCGTTGTTACCCGCGCACGCGAACAGGCCAGCGGCCTTGCCCAAAGCCTGACCGAACTGGGGGCCGAGGTCATCCAATGCCCCACCATCGAGATCCGTCCGCTGCCCGATTATGCAGAGCTGGACGCCGCCATTGCCAGGCTGGCCGACTACGGCTGGATAATTTTTACCTCGGTCAACGGGGTCAAATACTTCTGGCAACGTCTGGCTGCCCTTGGCAGGGACAGCCGCGCCATCGGCGCATGCCGAGTGGCTGCCATCGGCCCGGCCACCGCAGATGCCCTGCGTGAACGCGGTATCTGCCCGGACTTTATCCCGGAACGCTATGTGGCCGAAGGCGTGGTGGAGGGCCTCAAGGCCCGTGAAGCCGGCAGACTGGCCGGGATGCGGATGCTCCTGCCGCGTGCGGCCAAAGCCCGCGAAGTTCTGCCCGAAGAACTGGGCAAGGCCGGGGCCGTGGTGGATGTGATCAGTGCCTATGAAACCGTGCCCGCTGCAAGCCGTAAGGATGAGGTAGTGGCCCGTCTTGCAGAAGGCAGCCTTGACTGCGTGACCTTTGGCTCCTCCTCCACCGTGGAGAATTTTCTGGAGCTTGTCCCGGCAGCCAGTCTCAAGGCCCACCCCACGACCCTGCTTGCGGCCATTGGCCCGGTCACGGCCGACACGCTGCGCAAGCATGGCCTTGAGCCACACATCCAGCCGGAGGCATATACCATCCCCGCGCTGGTGGAAGCCATCAAGGCCCATTTTGCAAAGGCATAAGCATGGCTCTGAACATCGGCATACTGGCCTCAGGCAGTGGTACCAATGCCCAGGCCATGATCGACAAGGCCGCTGCGGGACTGCTGGATGTGGATATTCGCCTTGTGTGCAGCAACCGGCCGGGAGCGGGCGTGCTGGAGCGCGCCCGTGCGGCGGGGCTGCCCCATCTGACCATTGACCACACCACCTTTGCCTCCCGCGCTGCATATGATCGCGAACTGGCGGCCACACTGCGCAGCCACGGGGTTGAGTGGGTGGTGCTGGCTGGCTATATGCGTCTGCTTACATCGGATTTTCTGGCAGCCTTTGACGGGCAGGTGGTCAATATCCATCCGGCCATCCTGCCCAGCTTTCCCGGTGCGCACGGCGGGCCGGACGCACTGGCCTATGGGGTCAAGCTCACGGGCTGTACCGTCCATTTTGTGGAAGAAGCCATGGACAGCGGCCCCATCATCATCCAGGCGGCAGTGCCAGTCACTGCGGGGGAAGAGCTGGAAAACCTCATGGCCCGTGTCCACCGTATGGAACACCGTATTTACCCACAGGCACTGCAATGGCTGGCAGAAGGACGCATCCAGCGGAAGGGAAGGCAGGTGCATCTGGCCCCGGCCTCCCCTGCCAGACCGACGCTTTCCCCTGATGGGCCGTGGCTGGTCTGGCCTCCGCTGGAGGAAGGTTTCTAGAGCATTTTCCGATTGAAACACAGCGTGTTCGATCGGAAAATTCTCTAGAGCGAAATGCCATTGAAAATGGCAGTCGCTCTGGCGGACGCGAGAGCGGACGCCCGCGCCGTAAGCAAGCGGGAAAACCGCGCTTTTCCCGCGAAGCGTAGGCAGCGTGACGATTGAAACACAGAGTGTTTCAATCA
>JAFQED010000064.1 GCA_017415765.1 Desulfovibrio sp.
ATGTGCTGTGGCCGAACCCCCATGCAAACTCTGCTGGAGGGTAAAAACATCTGGATGGAGAAGGTCGGACAGCTCAACTAAACGGACAGTTGACCATCAAAACGGAGCTTACTGTCAGATCAAGTCGGAACCAGTACACATATATTACTCCTGTATCGTCTGAATCCGCTGTAAGCAAGATATGCCCAGCCTCCTTGCTGCCAGCCTCTCCCCCTTCAATAAATCAAGCTCCACAAAGGAAAGTCTGGACAATCAGGCCCGCAGGTTTGTGCCCAACAACACATCCCGAAAAATTTTTTCAAAATTCCTGTATCCGAATATTCAAATTTTTCTCCTGTAGTTTACAGTAGTTACCGTAGCCCACCAGATTTTGGCGACTCTCATATAGAAATAGGAGGAGCGGGCTTGACGCTTCAGGCAATTCAGGTGATATGCTTGGGCTGAAT
This sequence comes from Desulfovibrio sp., assembly GCA_017415765.1. Classification (GTDB taxonomy): domain Bacteria; phylum Desulfobacterota; class Desulfovibrionia; order Desulfovibrionales; family Desulfovibrionaceae; genus Desulfovibrio. Next base: position 447 of record JAFQED010000064.1, read on the forward strand.
CCCTGTCCCCCTTGGAGGCGTCATGTCACAGCGCACATTGGAAGAACTCTTTGCCAGCGTGCCGGAGCATATCAAGGCAAAGGCCATCTATGAGCATATCTTGGAGTTGTGTACTGCCGGAGAGGAGGCAAAAGCCAGCAGCCTTTTTGAAAGCCTGTGCAGCGTACCCGGCCATGACGCCATAAAGGCGCAATCTGCATGGCAGCTTGTACGGCATTTTATCAACCACGGCTGTCTGAAAAAAGCCCAAAGTTGCTATGCAGTTTTAGAGGCTTTGGAACAGTCGGATATTGTGCAGGAAATTCGGGCAAAGGCAGTCCATATCCTTGTCCATGCGCTTTTGCAACACAATCTCCGTGACGGATGCAAAATCTGGCTCGATCTGGCCGGAGATTTGACCTCAAACGGTCTGGAATGGCTGCTGGCCCGCACAGGTCTGCTTTTGCTTCAGCACGCATACCAAAATTCGGATACGGCAATGATGCAAAATGTCTATGAGGCATTGTGCTGTTTGCCGACTACACCCCACAGCCAAAAATCTCTGGTTCAGGCAGCAAAAATCATGCAGCGACAGGAAGATACTGCACCGAGATAATTACCGCATTTGCGCCAGATTGCAGAGCTTGCGCTGCTCCTGTTCTATACGGCCAACCAGCTCGGATGCGGAAATGCCCAAAGCCTCTGCCAGAAAGAAAAGGGAATTGAGCGTTGGGCGGTATTTCCCCTGCTCTATTTGCAGCAAATACACCCGGTCGATAGAGGCCAATCCGGCCAGCTTGCGCTTGCTCAGTCCCGCGTCTTCGCGGAGCTGGGCCAGCACACTCGAAATAGCCTGAGACAAACAGGGATAATCTTCCATCCTCAAATAGTAGCAGGATGGCTTGACGCTTTGCATATGTTGGCATACACAACAAGAAAGGCTAACCACCCATAAACCAAGAGAGAACGGCATGTCACAGAAGCGGCTTGCCCTGTACGGCACTATCTTGGCAATCCTGTTTTTGTTTTGTGTTTTTGTGCTGGGGATAGACCCCATATTTATGGTGGCATAGGAGGAATGGTAATGGCTCACATCCGATATGTTGGCACAGGCAGAAAATCCCCGGAAATCACCATCACCGTTTCAATGGACAGGGGGCGTAACTGGCGCAAGCAAACGCTCAAAAGCGGGCAAACCTACAATATCCCGCCTACGGTAACGGATTTGCGTATAGACAATGTGCCCTATGACCCGAAGCTGAAATACGTTGTGCGGGATGGGAATGTAGCGCAGGAGTAGAGGCTTGGCATAGAGATAGGCTAATAAAGTATAGATGTTGTAAATAACGAGAGGTCTGGATAGGAAAATGGAAAGTACTAACATCAAATCAGTCGTTCATAAAAATTTGTTAAGGTTGTTGATTCCAGCACTAATTGTATTGTCTATTGTTGTATATTATGTCTATGTTCCTACGAGCCATACCACAAAAATAAGCATAACTCATGCGCTTCAAAAGACTAAAGAAATAGATAAGCTATATACTGGCGTTTATATCATCCCTGCCGTTGACAAAAAATACGATTTCAGGAAGCGCGATTTGCCTATGCACTACCTCAATCAGTTGGGGCAGAGTCTTGGTATAGGCTCTGGAGGCAATGATGATGCTAAAAAAGTTGTCAAAGGATATTGCAAGAAACGTTATGAAGTATCTGTCGGCTACAATAATATTACTGAACTGCTTAGTAACAACGAGGTAATTGAAAATGCCTGTCAGGGACGGACTGACAAGCTGCCAAATCCTCAAATCTTGGCTGTTAACTGCCGTAGTACCGAAGCGCGAGGAGATTATAGCGGCAATGACAGATGTTACCGCTGGGACACAGATGAAAAAATGAGGCGCAACTTGCTCATGGGCCAAATGAAACATGATGATATTCTTGAAAAGGTGAATAAACGCGGACGCGAATCCTTGAAAACACTGGCAACAATTTTTTGTGAGTAACAGCTATGAAAAAGAGCTTTTTTTCCTTTCTGATGGTGGCACTCTTGTTAGCCGCTTGCAACAACAGCGATGACTTGAAAAATATTGAAAATGCAGTACGTTCGGAAGTCTTGAAAGAATCCACTGGTATTGCTTCTTTAGAGGCAATTTATCTTGTTTCTTATATGCACTTTCAGGAGAATTTAATCGCATCGGATGACATCTACGTACAAAAGGATAGTGTAAGCATAGATTACGGATTTAAAATAGATGAAAACGCCATTCGTATTGTTGCAGATGGAGAGCGTAAAATTTTACAGGTGCGACTCCAGAAAGGAGAAGTTCTGGCTACAAACAGAATTACCATAGAAAACCCGGAAACAACGCATACAGGCTATCGTCCAAAAGACAAAAATACAGGTGAGTTTGTTGATGTTGATGCAGCCATGAATCAAGAGATTGAACAGATCAAGGCGGAATATGGCGAGCGCAACTTGAAAACGGCGGCAGAAAATATCAAAAACTTTTTCAAAATTCTTGCGACAAAGTACGGGCTTGAATTGGATTTTCAGGTAGAAGCCTAAGATAAGTCTTTATGGTGTTCTACGAGATATGCCTTAACAAGTAGGAGAGGATATGCTAAAATTTATCAAAGTTATTGCTATAACTGTTTTATTTTCTATGTCACTGAATTATAGTATTGTGCAATCTAAAGAAATATCGTTTGATACTCACATTGACATGGCAATTTTTATTAGCAAACTGCGTTCTGCAAAATACTCTCAGTATGCGGACTATGCTAAATTGATACAATATCAAGAATCATTAAAAATTCCAGATGGGATCCCATATGACGAAAAAAAAGCTTTGTATGAACATAGGAAAAATCATCTTATGTTGTCAAAAGTACTTGATGATTACTTTAGTTTAAGTGGAATAGCAAAAAAATCTGTACAGTCATTTATAGATTTTTTCACTCTCAATCCATCAGGCATGTATAGTGTTTTGAAAGAAAACTATGATGTTTTTATTAATGATGAAGCCCCTGAGCCTATCAAAAATGCAAGGAAGAAATGTGATGAAACATGGAAAGATGTATGTTTTGTAATGTCGCAATATGGATATACCGAAGAAGGGTTAAAGGCACTTGCAGTCCATTTTTCTAATAATAAAATAAATACTGGTGGTCATATTCAAAACACGATCGGATGTTGGTTTGTTGACGGAAAAAATTACCCATATAGTATTGAGTATGCAATAGCATTTTTTGAGTTGGCAGTAAAAGAGAAAAATACAGATGCATGTATCAATCTATCTAAATTGTATTATTTTGGAGGGTTTTCCAAAAAAAATCATGGCATAATAGACCATGAAAAAGCATTGCATTATGCACATATGGCTAATAGATATAACGCAAATCAGGAAGGTTTTGCTGAATATTATTCATATATAACAAGAAATTTACGCCACATAAATGACTATAAGGATGAAAAAAACAAAGATGATACTGGGATATACTATGTGTACATACAAGCTGCAAATGATGGCGATGCTGAAGCACAAGGCATAATAGGGCGGTGTTTTGAATATGGAACAGGTGGTGTAAAAAAAGATATTCAGAAAGCCGTTATGTGGTATGAACGTGCAGCCAGCCAAGGTGACTCTTATGCTAAGTTTCGATTAGAAAATATAGGAAAATAAAAATTTTGTCTTATACAGTATCTTATAAATATAATAACCCCGGCCAAAACCGGGGTTTTCTCATGCTTCTCTCCTACTTGTACTCATGCAGAGCGCGCATAAGGTCACGCTTTGCAAGAGGTTCATGCTTGCAGCGTTCCAGCAGTACTTTCTGCTCCTGATATTGGGCAGTGTTCAGTTTGTCTGGGGAACAGTTATACTGGGTACGCAGATATGCACCATATTGGGTGGTCAGTTCCGACAACCCCAAATCGGCAAGCAGGGTGCTTAACGGCGTCCGTCTGGATGACGGAGATTTTGCGGCAGCGGAAACCTGCTTTTGTGCGGCAGGTGTCCTTGGCTGTCTTTGTCGGCTTGCTGGCTGGGAATAACCGCAAGCAGCATTGGCGTCATCGTCCACTTCGGGAACGATGCCCAGCATGGCGGACAAGGCGTAGCGTCTGCCATAGGTAAAGGCACTGCCCATTGCCTGTGGGTCTCGTTTTGCCAGTGGGATAACGGCAAGCGATGCCTGATATTGTCCGCTTTCGGCATGGACGAACTTGGTAACAAGGCCAAGGCAGTCCCCGTCCACAGGAACGGGATACTGGGTGAGCAGTATGCCCTGTTGCAGGAGCGCATCCCGACAGGCATCCATAACGCTGTTCAGCGTGGCATATCTGGTATGCACAAAGGGGTTTTCCGCATCCTTGAAGGCGGGCAGCAGATTCTTCTGCACCTCGATCATGGCCTTGGACAGCTCGGTAATTTCAGTTGAGCAGAAGGCATAGTCCATAATCCCTCCTATGCGGCCATACATCCGGCAAAGCAGATGTCCTGATGGACGCACCATGTACAGTGCATCCCCTGATTTTTCCAGAACAGCCCTTGTCGGATGGCATGGCTGATGCTGACAATGCTCTCATGGAGTTTCAGGAAATCCGGCATCCTTCTTTCCGAGTGCAGCCAGACCACTTTGGCCTGTTTTGCACGCACCAGATAGAGCAAACTTACTGGTAACTCGATATGGAAACCGAAGGTGCAGGCCACAAGGTAGGCATAGACGGTCAGTTCCATTGCGCGATTGGCTTGTTCCGTGTTGGGAGTGCGGGCCGTTGTCTTGATGTCGATAACGCGGGTCATTCCGTTGGGATCGGTATCAATGATGTCGGCATAGCCCCGCAGGACGATGCTTTCGTCAACTTCCCCGGAAACGGGATGCACAAGTGGATGCTCGAAATAGGTCTCCATTTCATGGGTTTTCAGCTCACCGATTTTTTCCACAAAATCCGTGGCTTCTTGCAGGATATTTTCCTGTGCTTTCTGGAAGGCAAACTCGTCAGGATAAGCGGTTTTTTGCCAGTGATGATTTTGCCAAAATTCTCGTGAAACTTCGGCTGCCAAATCAGGCACTTTTTTGCCGTAAACAAGGCAGTTTTCCACGATGTGATGCAAGGCCGAACCTTCTATCAGGGGAATCGGCGTTTTATCCGGGATAATTTTCTCCACATAGGTGAGCCGGAATTTTTCGGGACATTGGCAATAGGTATTCAGGCGGGATTTGGACAGCAGTAAAGGTTGCATTTTTACTCCTTTGAATGCGTCACTTCTGGCGTGATTCCAGCCAGGCAACAAAGTCCTCTTTTTTATAGACAACTTTTCTGCCGATTTTGTATCGGATTGGCCCTTTCTTTTCGCTGTCCAGATTGGCCAGATAGCGGATGGAGATACAGGAGCCAAGATAGCGCGGTATATCCTTTCGTGTCAGGATACACGGCATTTCAGGCAGGATGGATGCAAAGTCACCTTCTGCCATGCTTCCTCCTTTACGATGGTGACAGAGGAAGCCCCTGCCACCATCGTTTTGATGATAGCAGGAATGGGAGGCCGTTTTTACGCAGCCAGACGCAATTTGCGGCGCGGTACATCCTCAAACGAGGCATCGACCGCTGCAAGGAGTTCCTGCATTTGATTATGCAGATTTTCCTTTACCAGACTGTTGGTTCGGATGGTGTTGACGCTGGTATTGGCAATGATGCTTTTACAGCGGTCAACAAGCTCGGAAAGTTGGGCATCCTCAAAGAGGTTGCGATTGCTGAAGCTGGCCAGAAAATCCTTGAGATTTTCCACGGCGGCTTCACGCAATTTTCTGGGTTTGCCATCGTCACTGCCGCGCAGTTTGTCGGTCAGGTTGTCCACCAGATCGACAAATTCTCCGCGCAGGGCAGCAATGGCTTCCTGCCGGGCCTGTTCCATCAGGTTTTGGAACTTCTCTACCTCATCCTTATAGATGGATGGGGGCAGCACCCGTGAAACCGAAGGGCCAATAACGATGTACCGCCAGTGGAAGCGGAATCGTGTCTGGATTTCCTCCCGTGGCGGGTAATCACACTCGTTGAATAACTCGCCCAGCGATTCGCGGGCTTCCTGAACCGTCTCAGGATACCAGCGGATAAAGTCCTCGACCATGCTGTTGTATTCCCATTCCAGTTTCTTCAGGTTTTCCTGAACTTCTGGAATGAGCTTCTTGGACACCAGTACACAGCCGATAATGGGGAAAGGCAGGGCTATCTTTCGCAGATAGTTTCTGGCCTTGCCAACGACCTGTTTGATACGGGCAAGGGAATCTGGCGGCAGCAAGAGTTTGCGCCCGCGCAGAAAGTCCACATTGCCTACATCGGCAAGCAGGGCTTGCGGCAGCTTTTTATCCACCTGCCAGCAAGTGGCAGTAAGTTGGAGCAATGCCGCTTCGCGGAACATATTTTCAGCGGTAGCCATAGGGTTATCCTTGTTGTTGCGGGGGGGCAATGTCGATGCCCCGGATAAGGCTTACGTGAAAGGGGTCATCCCAGAACTGACCGCGAACTTCAGTGTCTTCCTCATCTTCGCCAATGCGGATAAAGCGATAGTGTGCTTCGTCCAGATCATCCATGAGGTTTTCCAATACGGAAACATCCTGATACTCAGGATACCATTTGAGCCAGTCCCATTGCCAGAGTTCTGCCTTGCTGGCAGCATCCACATAGTGGATACTGGCATGGCCAAGCAGACCTTGAGCAGCGGGAATACGGCTGTCATTACTGGAAAGTTTCTGCTTGAGGGCGGTAACACCCTCCTGAGACAACACAAGAGCGACTTCAGACCTGTAACCCATAGAGCATCCTCCTATCCGTTATTACTGGTGAGCATGAGCTGCTTTTCCACATAGGGGACAAAGGCAGTGGGCTTCATCTTGATGAAGGTCTCCTCGCCAAGCAGGTCTTTCATAAACTTGGTGGCCTCAACACAGGATTTGCCGGGAAAGCCATAGGTGGACATTTCCACCCGGCCATCAGCCGTAACAGTGATTTGGACGATTCGCATGATAAACTCCTACAGGGTTATGGTTATTTCGATGCCGCTGTTCACCTGTTTTTCAGTATAGGTGAACCGTTTTTTGCGGGCAGCTTCCCTGATGACTTCCACACCATAGGCTTGCTTGAGCAGACCGCCATTTTCTCCGATGGCCCGTTTGAGCTTGGTGTCCCAATAATCGCAGAGCAGCATATAGCTGCCATTGCGCTTGAGGACACCGATTTCATATCGGGCATCGGGAATCTTGATGGCATGGTCGCATTGCCCAAGCTGGTCTTGAGTAATGCCATCCGGCAGAGGATATTTGTCCGGCTCTACAAGTGAACCGTACCATTCATAGGTTTTCTGGTTTTCCACAAACTGGAAGCCCATTCTGGTACAGGCGCGTTTGATGGCACTCAGGTCAAATATCTTGAGCTGGATGTGCGAAACGTGAGACATTCTTCCTCCTAATGGATAGTGGTGGATGGGGCAGATAGTGACTTGATTTTTGGGGTACGCCGAATCTTGCGAATTTCTATGGATTCCTCTTCCGGCGTATTGGCGATCCTGGCTCTGGAACGCGCCCATTGCCGCAGTTGTTCAATATCCTCCTTCATGGTTCGGGAAAGCGGGATAAGATTACGCCGTGCGGCATCAAGGCCATCGAACAGGGAATCACGCAGGATTTGTTCGATTTCCGAGCCAGTGTAGCCGTTCAATTCTTCTGCCCATGCTTCGGGCATGGACGTACCGTACTTGCGGTTCATTATTTTGATGATTTCCGCTCGTTCGATGCGGGAAGGCAAGTCCACGAACCAGATAGCGTCAAAGCGTCCTGCCCGGAGAAATTCCGGCGGCAGTTCCTTGATGTTATTGGCTGTGGCTACGATGAAGGCTGTTTTCTGGTCATTGGCCCATGTCAGGAAATGGGAGAACATACCCATTGTCGTTCCTGAATCGTTCAGGCCGTTTTTCGTGCCGGAGAACATCTTTTCCAGCTCGTCCAGAAACAGCACGCAGTTTCCAAAGGCGTCTATGATTTTTGTGGCCTCGCGCATCCGTCTTTCTGACTCGCCAACAAGGGCATTTTTCAATGCGCCTATGTCCAGACGAATCAGGGGGAATTGCAGCATGGTAGCGATGGCACAGGCAGTTTTGGATTTGCCTGTACCGGGTACGCCCACCAGCAATATCCCCTTGGGTTTGGGAAGCGCGGATTCCGGGGAATATGCCTGAGCGCGGTTAAGCACATACTCCTTGAGAGGAGCAAGGCCGCCGACATCGGCAATATCCGCCGCAGGGAAGATTTCTAGAAGGCCAGATTTTTTTATCATCTGGGCTTTGGCTTCAGTAACGCTTTTGGAGCTGAAATAGCCTTTCTTGGTCAGGCTCAGTGAATAGGCGGTCTCCGCCTGAAATTCGGTCAAACCAGTTGCCAGCCTTGCGGCTTTTCGGTTAGGTCGAATGTTATGGGTTTCGCCCAAATCGGCTTGCAGGCGGAATAACGCCTCTTCCTCCGGCAGTCTGACTTCCACGAGGTGGAAGAACGGTTGAAGCGGTAACGGCAAAGTGGGAGTGGGAGAGATAAGCACAAGGCAGTTGCCGCATCCCTTGTAAAGAGGGATGGCATTGAGGATGGATTGGCTGACCATCGGGTCATCGAGATAATTTGCCAGTCCATGACAGATGAGAACCGTGTCCTTGGCGGACGTGAGCCAGTTCACCGCATCAACGGGGTTCTGCAAGTCCTCATGGAGAGAAGACTGCGGGGGGAAGGAACGTATGCCCTGAAGACAATCCCATCTGGCAATCCGCCAACCGGGAATCTTTCTGATTTCCTCCTCTGTTCTGTGGGGTTCCAAAGTCTGGAGTAGAACACAGGGAAATCCGGCTTTGAGCAGGTCTAAAATCATATAACCTCCTTTTGTGTAGTTATTTCTATATGAAGGGAGGAGAATATTAAAAAAGTAGAGGTCTATATGATACCTTTTTATCGTAATGAACCCTTTAAATTAGATTATGAATTTATTACAGAAAAAATTTCAGATAAAATGGAAGAGAAGTTGTTTAATTTTATTAAAGATGATTCATATGCTTTAAGATATTTATATGTAATGAATTATACTATTCCAGAAACAGTATTAAATATTAAAGGAAGTGGAGGTGTAAAAGAAACAATGGTTATGTGCGCATCACTAATAACAAATTGTATGTCAAATAAAAGTATCGATGAATATGCACAATACACAACATTAGATTCTATTCTTGATGATGCTTTTGGATATATTGATGTGCTAAAGAGAGAAAATATTGACATCCAAAATTGTATATATTTTATTGAAAATATTATCCAAGAAAATATAAAGACTAAGCATTCATTTGCATCTGCTGCGAAAATATTAAAAAATAATAATATAAGTTTAGAAGAAGGTATTTGTGCAATTAAAGATATGCTCTTTGGAAAAGATTTTTACAATATTGATTGTATTCTAAAATTAAGAAAAATTGTCTTAAAATCAGATTGCGGCAAATCTTTTCTTGGGTATCTCAGTACAGATGGAAATCCTAATAATATTTGCTCTGTATTGTTTCATGATTATAAATTTTTATATACAGCAATTCGTCGTTCTATGGATATAGAGCTTGTTGATCTTGATATTGAAAATTATTTTTCAGATGTATTTGAATATATATGTTTGCATATTTATTTAAAAATTATTCTTGATATATACATACTTATGATAAAATTAAATATTGATAATTTTTTTAGTGATAAAAGATTAGATATAGAATTATCAAAATTTTATCATAAAATAAACATGTTTATATATAACACTATATACAAATATTTATCTATACATGAGCACATTGCATTTATAACATCTTCAGTAATTTATGATGCGTATATTCACACTGAAACTGCTTTTGATGGTAGACATTTTAAAAAACATATAAGTATAGCAAACTCTTTCTCTAGATACTCTGGTCATACAGAATATACTAAAATCATCAATGAAATATGTAAGAAAGCAAAGTCAAAATGGGATAAAGGCTGCACTATTGACCATATAGATATGATTGACAGCTTCAAGAAACATAAAAAATATGCTGACTTTTTTTCTAAACGCGGCTTTGAAAAAAAGCTAAATAATAGTTTAAAACAGCTATGCCGAGAACACGGTTTCAAGGTCATTCGCGGTGTTGATATTGCCTCGCGCAAAGGGCGTAAAAAAAGGCCTGACGGAGCAGGCCCAAAATCTTCGCTTGTATAGCTGGTCAGCCTGTCGGCTGCAAGGTCATCCTTGCCTCAAGCCAGGCTATAAAATCCTCTCGGAGGTAAACCACTTTTCTTCCGATGCGGCTTCTGCGTGGCCCTTTCTTTTCGCTGTCCAGATTCGCCAAATAGCGGGGAGAAATCAGTGTGCCGAAATGGATTGCGATGTCCTGCCGTGTCAGAACCTTGGGGAGCTGCGGCAGGATGTCAGCAAAGAAGTCGGACATTGATTACGCCACCTCCCTTTCCAGAATAGCGACTTTGGGCGGTTCCTGACCCGTCAGCATCCTGTACTGCTCTGCGCTCATGATTACTGTTTCCTCCCCTGCTTCGGAAGCTACCCTCACGCTGACAGAAGCATTTTCTTCCAAGCCATTGTTCGGGGCTTCTGGTTGCTCTGCCGGGACAGGCTTAGAAGGGCTTTCCGTATCGGCTGGGGCTGTCTTATCCGCAACCACAGAGGCTACGATGCTATCCCCATCTCTCCTGAAGCTGACGATAGCCCCTTCCCTGAAGATATTGTCCAGTCCCATGCGCGTGATGTTGTCGGCACTTACCTGAAAACTGCCGTTGGTTCCAACCTTGACCATCTTGACCCGTCTGGTACGCTGGATTGTGTAGCTTCTGCCGTCAACCTGTGTCAGCTCGAAATACAGCAAGGCTAATTCTGTCTGCGTGAGATTCATCGCCACTTGAATTTCCTCAAAGCTAAGGCTGTCTTCAATGTGTGCCCTCAGCGTGTTGAGCCTCATTTCGCGGGAGATACGAGTCTTCTTGCCTGCGGATACGTTAGAGGTAGCGGGCTGCATCTGCATTTCCATGTTGGTTGAGTTCATGGTGTTCTCCTTGGTTTCTGGGGTTGTGGTGTTCATGTCGTTCTCAGTGCCTTCATCGTTAGCGGGGATCGTCCATTCAGTATACTGATCCATTGTGTACTCCTGTGGGCTTTTGCCCGGTTTGATGGGCAGTTGTCTCTGCCCGGAGGCGGCGGCTCATTCCGTCATGGGAACAAGGTAAGGACACCATCCTTAAAAGGCGATAGCCATAAGATAGGCTAAAATGAGGGTGAACATCGAATAATCTATTGATATATTTGGTAAAATTTTTTTGGAAGTTTTTTGTAGTTTCTTCCTTGTGACTTGGCTGGAGCAGCAGGACAAAAAAGAAGATTTGGCGCGTTCACATGACCCCATAGAGCATCACATCTGGGGGCTATTGGAATAGGCAGTCTGTAGCCTCTATGTAATATGCTGAAATAATAAGATATTTTTATCGTCTCTGAGCCACAAAAATTGACAAGACGACACATGGGTCAGGAGACTTCAAAAAAACGGCTTACAGAAGAAAAATTGGACGGGTCTGAAATTGGCATCAGGAGATGACATTTGGTGTCAGAGGGGAAAGTCGAAGACAAGGCGGCGATGGTAAGAGAGAGTGGGCATGGGTAAGCTCAAAAATCGCGGGGCCAGAGCGGGGCCAAATCTTCCCAAATAGAGAAAGGGGTTACGGCTTTCACCGTAACCCCTTGAAATACTTGGTCGGGATGAAAGGATTTGAACCTTCGACCCCTTGAACCCCATTCAAGTGCGCTCCCAGACTGCGCTACATCCCGACGCGAAAAGAAAAATTACACTTCCTTACCGCTTGTGTCAACCGTTTTCTTGCAGTCTCTCTGGGCGTATATATCCCGCTCCCTGATGTCATGGAAAATTTTCCAGCAGAGCTGGTGCGAGCGTTTAGAGCGAACTGCCATTTTCAATGGTATTTCGCTCTAGACTGGCTTTCACTCCCCCTTCCCCACCACAGGCTCGTAGGGGATGCGCTCAAAAACCTTGCGCTGCGGCGTCAGCTCTATGTGGTAGTACTGGTTTTGCGGGATATGGATATAGGGCACATCCTCGGTGCGCTGGCGCAAGAACAGCGAAAGCAGCACGCGGTTGATGGCCTGATGTCCCACGATCAGCACGGGAGAATCCCCGGCCAGAAAGAGGGCGCGCCGCAAGCCCCGCTGCACGCGCTCGCGCAGGATGGCGTAACTTTCGCCGCCGGGATAGGCATAGCCGTATTTGTCGGCATTGCGGCCCGCTGTCACTTCCGGCATTTTTTCGCGTATTTCCGAATAGAGCATATTTTCGCACTCGCCAGCCCAGATCTCGTCAAATTCCTTCAGGGCCATGACGTGTGTGCCGGGCCGGTCGGCCAGCAGTGGGGCTGCGGTTTCGTGCGAGCGGAAACGGGTGGACGTAAAAACCCAGCCCAACTGATGCCCGTGCATATGACGGGCCAGGGCCTGGGCCTGGGCGCGGCCCTTGGCCGTGAGCGGCGGATCTCCACCAATACGCCCCTGCACGTTGAATTCTGTCTGACCGTGCCGGGCCAGAAAGAGGCTGTGTACCCACATGCTGACCACTATCTCCCGGATGGCTGGATAAAAGGGAGATCCTTCACAGGGGCGTTCAGCAAGCACGCGGTTGGCGGTGGAGTCCACGCACAGCCAGAACTTTTCCTCCTGCACAGGATCATAGATGGTTTCGTAGTAGCTGATGCGCTTCATAAAGCTTTCCAGCGCGGCGTCCGTGCTGAAGCTGGCGTATTCCGGCAGGTCGGCCTTGCGCCGGATGCAGGCATTGAGCAGAAGCGGATCCTCATTGACACATTCCACAAAAAGCACGGGGTGGTCGGTAAGGGTGCGCTCAATAAAGGCGCGGCGGGCGCGACTGGCGTTGGTGGCATCCAAGATGGCCACCTCCCCGCCCTGCGCCAGCCACTGGCGGGCCTGTTCCAGATTCTGGCGGCAGATCATCTCGCGCGCTTCGCGGCCAAAGCTGTTGTCAGGGTTGTAAAAATCCGGCTCTGTGGATTCTGCCCCCAGCAAGGCCCGGCGCACATCGCCATTGTTGAAGATCTCGGCCCTGGTTCCCTCGGCCTGTAGCCCCTGCCGGATGCGCCGCGCCAGAGTTGACTTGCCACGTGCGGGCAGCCCCACCATCGCCACATAGAGTTTACGCATTGCCTTCCCCCAAAAGTACAGGGGCGGCCTGCTGGTCGCCCCTGATCCGCTAATTATTGTACTGTCAGCTTCAAAAAGCGTTTTTTGCCCAGCTTGACCACATATTCCCCGGCGGGCAGAGGGCTGAGGACGTCATCGCAGCGTGTTCCGTCCAGCGAGAGTGCCCCTTCCTTGATGAGCCGTTTGGCCTCGCCCCGGCTCTTGACCAGGCCTGCCGCCTCCAGAAAGGCGGGAGGGGTGCTGGCTTCGCCGCTCTGGCAGGTCAGGCACGGGGCATCGGCCGGTACACCGCCATCGGCAAAAACAGCGTTGAAGCCCTGCCGCGCGGCATCCGCAGCCTGGCTGTCATGGTAGCGGGAGACCATTTCGTGGGCCAGCTCTTCCTTGGCCAGCTTGGGGTGCAGACGGCCTTCCTCCACATCGGCCCGGAGGGTGGCAATTTCGTCCAGGGTCTTGCTGGAAAGCAGCTCGTAGTACCGCCACATCAGCGTGTCAGAGATGCCCATGATCTTGCCAAAAATTTCGGAAGCCGGTTCATCGATGCCGATATAGTTGCCGTAGGACTTGGACATCTTGCGCACGCCATCGGTGCCTTCCAGCAGGGGCAGGGTCAGGATGCACTGGCTTTCCAGCCCGTAATGGGCCTGCAGGGCGCGCCCCACCAACAGGTTGAACTTCTGGTCTGTGCCGCCCATTTCCACATCTGCTTTCAGCTCCACAGAGTCATAGCCCTGGCAGAGCGGATAGAGAAATTCGTGGATAGAGATGGGCCGCTGTTCGCGAAAACGCTTTTCAAAGTCGTCCCGCTCCATCATCCGCGCCACCGTATAGCTGGAGGCCAGACGGATAAAGCCTGTGGCGTCCATCCTGCCCAGCCAGTGGGAGTTGAAGACGACCTCTGTCCTGACCGGATCCAGGATTTTGAAAACCTGCTTCTTGTAGGTTTCGGCATTGGCCAGCACCTGCTCTTCGGTGAGCGGGGGGCGCGTTTCGGAACGGCCCGACGGATCGCCGATGCGGCCCGTAAAGTCACCGATGAGAAAGAGCACCGTATGCCCCAGCTCCTGAAAATGACGCATCTTGTGCATGACCACGGTGTGGCCAAGGTGCAGATCCGGGGCGGTGGGGTCAAAGCCCACCTTAACGCGCAGGGGCGTACCACGGGCAAGTTTCTTGCGGAGTTCGCCTTCATCGATCAGCTCGGCCACGCCGCGCTTGATTTGGGCCATCTGGGTATCAATATCGATCATCGCGCTCTGTCCTTGTCTAGGGAATGGCTGGGGAATGACTGCAACTGATACCCCTTTGTCGTGGGGGGTGTCAAATACCGCCTCCGCCTGTGTGCGCTGCCTGATGGCTCAGGCTTGGCATTTCCTGCGTTCAGCGCGAGTGGGATGATTCTGCTGGGCTTTCGCTCTACTCTCGTATATGCTCCTGCTATGATGGTTCGCCCTGCGGGCCACATGACATAAGGAGCAAGATATGTACACTCTGAAATTCGTGGGCCTGTGCGGCAGCTTGCGGCAAGCCTCCCGCAATCGGGGCCTGTTGCGCTGCTGCGCTGCCCATCTGCCCAAAGGCATTACGCTGGAACTGGCGGATGTGGCTGCCCTGCCCTTTTACAACGAGGATCTGCCCAAACCGGCTGCTGTCAGCACACTGGCAGAACAGGTACGCACAGCCGATGCGCTGGTGCTGGCCTGCCCGGAATACAATTATTCTCTGGCCCCGGCCCTGAAAAACGCGCTGGACTGGCTCTCGCGCGAGGCCGCCCCCACGCCGCTGGACGGCAAGGCCGCCTGCATCATTGGCGCAGGCGGCGGCATGGGCACAGCCCGTGCCCAGTATCACTTGCGACAGGTGGGCGTGTATCTGAACCTGCGCTTCCTGAACAAGCCAGAGCTGTTTGCCAACGCCTTTGGCCCGGCCTTTGATGCCGATGGCAATGTGGTGGATGCAGCCTTGGCCCAACAAACCGGAGAATTGATGCAGGCCCTGGCAGACTGGACCTGCCAACTGAAAAAAGCCTGAGCCTGACAGCCTTTTTACGGCTTACAGCGAGGAGTATGACGGGGAGTGGCCGCACGGCTGCTCCTCTTGTCATTGCTGTCACAGCGTCAGGATGTCAGTGTAGTCCCTGCCCACGGCGCAACACAAAAAGCCGCGCGGCCAGGGCTTCCAGCACACGGGCCGGGGTAACACTGTGGCGCAGCATATCGTGTGCCTCTTCCAGCCAACGGCCACATTGGGCCAGAGCGGGCGTATCCAGACTGGCAAGGGCGGCATCCAGCGGGCCGTTGGACTGCCCTGCCAGTACCCGCGCCAGAGAGCGTTGACAGGCCACAAGGATTTCCCCGCTCAAGGGGGCATCCAGTGCGTTGCGGGCCGAGGTCTTGTCCAGCAGGCCCTGCCCGTTTTGCAAAAAGGCAGCCAGGGCATCCTCCCACTGGGCAAGAGCTGCCGAGGACTGGTGGCGCACAGGCCACGGCAGGGTCAGACAGAAGGAGCGGGAAACCAGGGTAGGCAAAAGCTGCTCCCGCTGCGCGGCCAGCAGACAAAAAACCGTATGCGGGGACGGCTCTTCCAGCACCTTGAGCAAGGCATTGGGCACCTCCGCCCTTGGCCCAAACCCCATAAGAATAACCGTGCGACGCCCCTGTCCGTGTGGAGCATCGCGCAGCAGGGCCTTGAGGGTACGGATATTGTCCATATTCAAAGAGCGCGTCAGCCCGGGCGATTCCTCATCGTCACGTTTGCTGATGCGCCCATCATAGGTAAGGCAATCAAGATACTCCCCGGCCGCTATCTGGGTGCAGACAGGACAGACAAGGCAAGGTGCAGAAGGCTGCTGGCAGTTACAGGCAGCAGCCCAGAATCGGGCCATTGCCAACCGCTGCGCCTCATCTCCGCCTTCCAGCAGCAAAACCTGCGGAGGCCGCCGGGCCAGACGGCTCAGAGTCTGCCTGAGCCGGTCAAGGGCCGGGTCGTCCAGTTCCGGGAGCAAGCCGCTCATGGGCTTCAGCGTATAATGGTCTGTCGGCGTTCTGCTCCCACGGAGATGATGGAAACCGGCACGCCCAAAAGCTCCTCAATGCGGCGGATATAGGCCTGTACGGTTTCGGGCAGGGCGTCAAAGCTATCGCACTCGCTGATGTCATCCTCAAAGCCGGGCAGTTGCTCATAGATGGGTTCCACCCTGGCAAGGGCACCCTCTTCCTGCGGGGGGTAATCCAGTCGCTGGCCCTGATATGCGTAGCCCACGCAAATTTGCAGCACAGGCAGCCGTTGCAGCACGTCCAGCTTGGTCAGGGCGATATCAGTCAGGCCGTTCAGGCGCACGGTCTCACGCAGGATGACGGCATCCAGCCAGCCGCAGCGGCGAGGCCGCCCGGTGGTCGCGCCAAATTCGTGGCCGGCGGTCTGCATATAGCTGCCGGTATCGTCCAAAAGCTCGGTGGGGAAAGGCCCGGAGCCAACCCGTGTGCTGTACGCCTTGACGATACCCAGCACCCGACCAATGTCCTTCATCCCCACACCGCTGCCCGTGGCGGCATTGCTGGCCACGGTATTGGAGGAGGTCACAAAGGGATAGGTGCCGTGGTCAATATCCAGATGGATGCCCTGCGCGCCTTCAAACAGCACTTCCTGCCCGGCCTTGACGGCAGCCTGGATGCGCTCTTCCACATCACACAGATAGGGCAGGATGCGCGGAGCCAGAGAGAGCAATTCTTCGCAGACGGCGTTTTCATCCAGCGGCTCAAATTTGTAGAGTTCCTGCAGAAGGATGTTCTTTTCCAGCAGGGCGTGGTGAACCTTGGCGCGCACGAGTTCGGGATCGGCCAAATCCCCGGCACGCAGCCCCACACGGGCGGCCTTGTCCTCGTAGCAGGGGCCGATGCCACGACCGGTAGTGCCTATTTTCTGGCCAGCGCGCTTGGCTTCACGGGCTTTATCGAGGCTTTTGTGGTAGGGCATTATCAGATGCGTTTTTTTGCTGATGCCAAGCCGTGCCGGGCTGACATCCACCCCGCGCTCGGCCAGCATGTCCAGTTCGGACAAAAAGCCGACCACGTCCAGCACAACGCCATTGCCGATCAGGCAGGTCTTGCCCTCGTGCAGGATACCGGAAGGGATAAGGTGCAGGATGGTCTCCTCACCCTTGACCTTGATGGTGTGGCCGGCGTTGTTGCCGCCCTGGAAGCGCACGATGACCTGACTTGTGGCACTGAGCATATCAACGATCTTGCCCTTGCCTTCGTCGCCCCACTGCGCCCCGATGATGACCGTGTTCGCCATAATCTCTTTGCCTCCGGCCGCCCTGTGCGAGGCGGCAATACTTGGCCGCACGACAGCGGCCGAAAAAATTTTTCTAACCCCGCTGGGCGGGGACGTCAAATCATGCTTTTTCGGGTGAGTCCGTAGCTGTCCCCCCTTGTGGCTGGAAGGGCAGTACCCGACATTTGACAGGCTGTTCCGGTGTCGACTCCGGCTGTTCCAAGGAAAAGCCGGGCAACGGGGCAGATGCCTCCCCGACCCCGGCAGGGCGACTCTGCTGTGCCCAATTATGGTTAAAAAGCTGATTTTTCCAGCGTTTGGCCTGGATGAGCGAAAAGATCAGGGCCGACTCCTCCCAGCGGCGGGTAGGCTCAAACCGGCTGGTGGCAGTGGCATATTTGCTCCACAGTGACATGAGTGAAGCCTCGTCAATGGCATCCAGTTGCTGTGCCAGACGAACAAGCAGCTTTTCCATACATCCTCCAGGGCGGCACACGCCGCACAAGCCCGTCTATACGGTGTTGTGCGGCCCGCGTCAACGCGGGGAGATGTCAGACACAGGGCAGAGTTTTGCCGGATATACCTTATAGCCTGGTCAGGATTCAGACGTTATTACGATTTTTCTAAGATTGTCTTCTGTCTTGCGCCAACGTTCAGCCTGTGGCAGTTCAATCATATTGATGATCAGATCATAGAGTGATGCCATGGTAGCATTGATATATGCACCATTGATACGCAAAAAAACATCACAGGCCGCAAATGCTGTTCGCTTATTCCCATCCATAAATGGATGATTGATAAGGATACTTTCCAGTAATGCACAGGCTTCCTGAACAATATCCGTATAGTATCCGCTCTGGGGGCGGGACACGGCAGCTTCCAGGCTCCCCATATCACGTACACCACCCAGC
Organism: Desulfovibrio sp.; assembly: GCA_017415765.1. Lineage (GTDB taxonomy): Bacteria > Desulfobacterota > Desulfovibrionia > Desulfovibrionales > Desulfovibrionaceae > Desulfovibrio. The sequence continues at coordinate 18,894 of JAFQED010000064.1, forward strand.
CCACCGTATTTTTTTAGCAGAACAGCGTGTAGGTACAGGACATCAGCAGTGGTGAGGTAATTTCTGCTCATTTGGATAGCTTTGCATACAGTGCATCAAAATCCTGTATGCTGCCCCGGAGAGCTGCGGCAACATGCTGACGGGGGCCATGCTGCTGGCGTGTGTCAAAATACACGCGCAGGGCTTCATCCAGTATGGCGTGTACCTGCCGCCCCTCCTGTCTGGCAGTTTCCTGCAACAGAGCCAGCATATCATCCGACATCTGAATGGTATAAGACGAAGATACAACAGACTGTGTCATAACCAGTCTCTCACGGCTTACAGGTTACCAGTTTGTGTAAGGTAAGCCACACATGCCACGCTGTCAACGCACGCTCAAACCGTCAAACTGCTGTTGGCTGTCGGCAATACAAAAAACAAACCCTCGCGGGACAGCCGCAAGGGTTTTTCAACAGCACAAAAGCCCCTTGCCGTACACAAGGGGCAAAACAAGCTCATTGCTCCTGCTTCAGCAACAACGCCGGATGCGGCTGCTACAGGCCCAGCAGGGCAAAGACGCGGCTTTCACTGAGACCGCCGTGGACAGAAAGCGCGGCCAGATTGTCCTGCGCTATCATGTTCAGGGTACTATCCAGAACGCCGTCCACCTCGTCATCGGGCAAAAGCCAGGGGGAAGAAACATCCACCGTATCCGGCACGGGCTGGGCTGCGGCGGCCGGGGCCGCAGAACTGCCGTCCTTGTCGGGAAAAATGCCAGTGAAGAAGGGATTATTGCTCAGACCTTGGATTTCCATACTCTCCTCCCGGACGGCTTGCGGCACGATATATCTTGAGGGTCAAAATTTCCGCTATCCCGTCATCTGGCAAAGGATCATGCAAAATAAGTGCCAGCGACAAAAAAGCAGGGCGACCCGTCAGCACACACATGCAGCCAACGGGTCGCCCTGCTCCGGCAAGATTTCGGCTCAGGCGCGGTGCAGGTTGGGGCATTCCCCAAAGATGACCAGCTCCATCCAGTCCAGGCCAAAGTCCAGCGCGGCGGCATCGCCTTCGGGGCTGTCCTCCATGATGGCGGCCTGACGCGCCGCGTCCACATCCACCCGCCCAAAGATACCCATGTTGGTGATGAGCTGGCGGAATTTGTCCAACTGATAGAGGCATAAAATGGCCATGGTAGCCAGTTTTGCCTCCAACGGCTTGCCTGTGCCACGCACAAGGGCCATCAGGCGCATATAGCGGTCATTGGCCTGGTTGTAGGGGGCAAGGCCCTGATTTTCAAACCATTCTGCGGCTGTGCGTTCGCACCCCTTGTCAAAACCGTGACAATGGGGTTCGCGTACCAGAAAGAAGCGTTCGTCCACGCCAGCTCCCTCCAGCCTGGTGCCACGCCCCAGCGGATAACAGCGGCAGGCACCGGGCCTGTCCTCATAGACGGAGCAGCCCGCAGGGCTGACAAAGGGGCAGGGTTCCCCCGGCCCGTCCAGCATCCGCAGCAGGGGCAGGGGAAAGCCCGTGTCCGGGAAAGAACGCATGGTGGTGAAAGCCCGCAAAAACTCCTCACTGCCCATGCCCAACTGACGGCGCAGACGCGCCACGTCATAGGGGGTAAGGGGCAGAGTCAGTTCGGCACAGCACTGATTGAAGCAGGGAACTTCCGGGCCGCAGTCAAAGCAGAATTTTTCACCGGGCGCAAGCTCCGGCAGGCTTTCCAGCATTTCGCGGCTGGCGTCATGGTTCATGCCGCTCCCCCTTTTGCTTTAAATAACCTTGTTCAGGGCATATTCGATAATACCTTCGGCCCCGGCCTCGCGCAGACGCGGGATAAGGTCGCGCACGATGCGTATTTCCACCACGGTTTCCAGCGAAAACCATTCCCCGTCGCGCAGGGGGGACACCGTGGGGGAGTTGAGCGAGGGCAGCATTTCCAAAATGGCGTCCAGGCTGCTGGCCGGGGCGTTCATCTTGAGGGCCACCAGACTTTCTGCCCGCAGCGCGCCCTGCAAGAGCAGGGTTATCTGCTCGATTTTGGCGCGCTTGGCCGGGTCTGCCCAGGCATCCTTATTGGCAATGAGTACGGGGCTGGAGACCATCACCTCATCAATGATCCGCAGCCCATGGGCGCGGATGGTGGTGCCGGTTTCGGTCACTTCCACAATGGCATCGGCAAGGCCGTCCACCACCTTGGCCTCGGTAGCCCCCCAGGAGTAAAGGATCTCCACATCCACGCCCAGCTTTTCAAAATAGCGGGCAGTGGTGCCTTCCAGTTCTGTAGCAATGCGCTTTCCCCGAAGGTCTGCGGGGCTGTTGTAAGGGGAATCACCCGCCACGGCCAGTACCCAGCGGCAGGGCCGGTTGGAGGTTTTGGAATAGACAAGCTCGGCCACTTGCACCACATTGGCATCATGCCCGCCTTCGCATATCCAGTCCAGCCCGGCTATGCCCACATCCAGCACGCCAGCTTCCACATAGCCGCCGATTTCCTGCGGGCGGCAAAGCGAAGCCGTGATCTCAGGGTCATTGATGTCGGGAAAGTAGTTGCGGGTGTGCTTGCGTATCTTCCAGCCAGCGCGTTCAAAAAGGCTGATGGTGGCGTCTTCCAGCGAGCCCTTGGGCACGCCCAGCTTGATATGGGTGCGGATTTCCTTGTTCATGTACGTTCCTTGTATCGGGCCGTGCAGCCCGATGCTCACAGTATGTTTTCTGGGCAATGCCCTGATGCAAAGGCCGTCGGGCTAGCCGCCGTACACCTTTTTGGGGTCAAACACCTGTGGCGAACACAGGCTGACCTGCCCCTGCTGCCACTGGCGGAAAAAGCAGGAACGCCGCCCGGTGTGGCAGGCTGCGCCCCCCACCTGCTCCACAAGCAGAAGGATCGTGTCGTTATCGCAGTCCAGCCGGATGGAGCGCACCTTCTGCACATTGCCAGAGGTACCGCCCTTGTGCCAGAGGCACTGACGGCTACGGCTCCAAAAGTGGGCCTCGCCGCTGGTCAGGGTGGCTTGCCAGGCTTCCTCATTCATGTAGGCCAGCATCAGCACCTCGCCGCTGGCTTCGTCCTGTACCACGGCGGGGATAAGCCCCTTACTGAAATCCGGGGCAAAATCGGCTGTTGCGCCTGTGTTTTCGCTCATTGCTGTTCCCTTCTCTTGCCTTGTGCCCTGCTGCCACAGCGCGGGCGTCCGCTTTCGCTCTATCCCTTGCTCTTGGCCGCCCTGCCCGCGATCTGATACCGCTTCTGGGCAGAAAGCTCACTCTTGCGCAGACGGATGGAACTGGGGGTCACTTCCACCATTTCATCCTCGCGCACAAAGTGCAGGGCGTGTTCAAGGGTCATCCGCTTCACCGGGGTCAGGATGACGTTTTCATCCTTACCGGCGGCGCGCAGGTTGGTCAGTTTCTTTTCCTTGGTGGCGTTGACATCTATGTCATTGTCGCGGTTGTGTTCGCCCACGATCATGCCTTCATAGACCGGGTCGCCCGGCTCCACAAACAGCACGCCGCGCGGCTCCAGATTGAACAGGGCATAGGCCACGGCCGCACCGGGCCTGTCTGCCACAATGGAGCCGGTGAAGCGGGTGGGGAAGTCCCCGCGCCATTCCTCGTAGCCTTCCAGATAGGAATTCATGATGCCGGTGCCCTTGGTATCCGTAAGGAATTCGTCACGATAGCCAATAAGCCCGCGCGAAGGCACCGAAAATTCCAGACGTACCCGCCCTGTACCATTGTTGGTGCAGTTGAGCATCCGTCCCTTGCGCTGGGCCAGCTTGTCTGTAACAACGCCCATGAAGAACTCGTCACAGTCCACATAGAGATGTTCTATGGGTTCCAGGGTCTTGCCTTCGGGACTTTTTTTCAGGATGACCTCCGGCCGCCCCACGGAAAGCTCAAAACCCTCGCGCCGCATGGTCTCAATGAGGATAGCCATCTGAAACTCGCCCCGGCCCTTGACCAGAAAGGCGTCACGGTCGGCCGTGTCCTCCACCCGGATGGCCACATTCCGCAGGCTTTCCTTTTGCAGACGGTCAAGGATGGCACGGCTTTGCACTATCTTGCCCTCACGACCGGCCAGCGGTGAGGTGTTGATGCCAAAGCGCATGGCCACCGTAGGCTCGTCCACGCGGATACGCGGCAGGGCGCGGGGGGCTTCGCGGGTGCAGATGGTGTCACCGATGGTCACATCCTCAATGCCCGCCAGCACCACGATGTCGCCGGCCTGGGCCTCGTCCACCTCGCGCAGGTTCAGGCCGTCATAAAGCTGGAGGCGGGTGGCCCGCAGCGGGCGGGGCTGGTCGTCCTCTCCCATGCAGACAAGGCTTTCCTTTGCCTGCACGCTGCCGTGCATGATGCGCCCCACGGCCAGACGGCCCAGATAATCGGAGTAATCCAAATCGGCCACCAGCATCTGGAACGGCTCTGCCGGGTCGAAAGCCGGGCCGGGGATCTTTTCAAGGATGGTCTCGAAAAGCGGGGCAAGATCCTTCTGCTCGTCATCCAGGGCACGCATGGCCACGCCAGCCCGCCCGATGGCATAGAGCACGGGGAATTCAAGCTGCTCGTCGCTGGCCTCAAGGTCAATGAAGAGGTCGTATATCTCGTTGAGCACTTCCTGCGGGCGGGCGTCCTTGCGGTCTATCTTGTTGATGACCACCACCACGGGCAAACCGGCCTCCAGGGTCTTACGGAGGACAAAGCGGGTTTGCGGCAGCGGCCCTTCGGAAGCGTCCACCAGCAAAATAGCTCCGCTGGCCATGGACAGGGAGCGTTCCACCTCGCCGCCAAAGTCGGCGTGGCCGGGGGTGTCGATGATATTGATTTTGACATCCTGCCAGCGCACGGCGCAGTTTTTGGCCGCGATGGTGATGCCGCGTTCACGCTCCAGATCCATCTTGTCCATGACGCGGTCGTCCACGCGTTGGTCAGCGCGAAAGACGCCACCCTGCCGGAACAGAGCGTCCACCAGCGTGGTTTTGCCGTGGTCAACGTGGGCGATGATGGCCACATTGCGGAGTGATGTGTTTTCTTGCATGGAAATGCCTTGGCTTTGGGATACAAAAACGTCCGAGGCTTGTACTCGTTTTTTGCCCGCTTGTCATCTGCCCAACTACGTCCGACGCCTACAGCCCGGCAGCCACGGCGGCCAGCAGGCGGGCCAGCTCCTGCCCTGCCCGCCCGGCCACGGCCAGCACCTCTGCCAGCGGGGCGGGGGCCATGCAGTCGGGCAAATTCTTGTTGGTCAGGCAGGAGATCCCCAGCACCCGCAAGCCCAGATGCCGCGCGGCGATCACTTCCAGCACAGTGCTCATGCCCACGGCATCAGCCCCCCACTGGCGGTACATGCGGGTTTCGGCCGGGCTTTCCATCTCCGGCCCATGTACACCGATATACACGCCACGTTCCAGCCGTATGCCCAAGTGAGCGGCGCAATCCAGTGCCAGCCGTTGCAACCCGGCATCAAAAATACGGCTCATATCCGGGAAGCGTTCTCCCCAGCCCTCATGGTTGGGGCCAGTCAGGGGGGAAAACCCGGTATGATTGATCTGGTCGGCAATGCACATCAGGTCGCCAGCTTCAAAGCGCGGGTTCAGTGCCCCGGCCGCATTGGTAACCACCAGGGTGTCTGCTCCCAGGCCCGCCATAAGCCGTACGCCCATACAGACCTCTGCCGGGCTGCGCCCCTCGTACAGATGGCAGCGGCCCTGCTGGGCCACCACCGGCACATCCCCCAACCAGCCGAACAAAAACGCGCCACTGTGCGAATCCACACCCGGCAGGGGCATACCCGGCACATCCGCAAAGGGGACACGCAGACCGGGGCGGTCATGCGTACCGGCCAGCAGTTGCCCGGCCAGCGGAGACAGGCCCGTGCCAAGTATCAGGGCAAGGGGGGGACGCTGCCCCGGCCAGGGCAGAGCGGCCCTGTCGGCCCTTGCGGTGTGGAGCACGGCGCGTAACGCGCTGATGGCAAGCTGGACTTCTTGTGGATTTTGCATAAAATGGTCTCCCGGTTTTCTGCACAGATGTGTGCGCCAGCACGCGTGCCGACATATGTAAGCATGTTTGGCCCGGCCATCATAGCCTTTGCCCGCCGCCCCCACAAGGGCCGGGAGATGCAAGGCCCCTGGCCTTGCAGGGAGATACCCTTGAGCAAGGATGACAAGCAAAACAGGGCGCAGGTTGAGCTGCCCCTGGACGAACACAGGATACTGGTTGCCAACCGGGGCGAGATCGCCATGCGCATCATGCGGGCCTGCCGCAAGCTGGGCGTAGCCTTTACCGCTGTTTATACGGCGGAGGACGCAGCCTCCGGCCATGTGCGCTTTGCCCGTGACAACGGGGACGGCAAGGGGCTTTTCCGGGTTTCCTCCTACCACGATGCCAATGAGCTGATGGCCGTTGCCGATATAGCGGGCTGCACCGCCGTGCATCCCGGTTACGGTTTTTTTGCCGAGGACTTCCGCTTTGCCCGCCGCGTAGCCAAGCGCGACCGCAAGATGATCTTTATCGGCCCCTCGTGGAAAATCATTCGTGAACTGGGCGACAAGATCAACACCAAGCGGCTGGCCCGCAGCCTCGGCGTCCCCACAGTCCCCGGCTCTGACAGGCCCATCTATGACGAGATGGAAGCCGAGCGCATTGCCAAGAGCGTTTTTGAATTTCAGGAGCAGCAGGGCATCCAGCGGCCGCTGGTGCTGGTCAAGGCTTCGGCGGGCGGCGGCGGCATGGGCATTGAGGAGGTCTATGACCCTGACCAGTTCCGCTCGGTCTATCGGCGTATCCGCAGCTACGCCATGCGCCAGTTCAAGGATGAGGGCGTACTCATCGAGCAGCGCATCACCGACTTCAACCATCTGGAAGTTCAGGTGGTTTCTGACCGCAGCGGGCGCAACCCCGTGCATTTTGGCACACGCAACTGCTCCATCCAGTCCACGGGTCTGCAAAAAAGGATAGAGATAGCCCCCGGCTTTGCGCCGGAAACCCTGCAATACACCTTCAATGCCGAGCGTGTGCTGACCGATATAGTGGACTATTCCCTCGCCATGGCCCGCAAGGTGGGCTATGACAATGTGGGCACCTGGGAATGGATCGTCACCCGCAAGGGCGAGCCTTTCCTGATGGAGGTCAACACCCGTATCCAGGTGGAAAACGGCGTCTCGGCCTGCATCAGCCGGGTACACGGCAAGGAAGGCGTGGATCTGATCGCGGAGCAGATCCGTATCGGTCTGGGCCAGCCCCTTGGCTACACCCAGGCAGACATTGCCACCGAGGGTGTGGGCATCGAATACCGCCTGATCGCCGAAGACCCGGACAATAACTTTACCCCCTGGGTGGGGCGCATTGAACGCTTCGAATGGCAGGATGCCCCGTGGCTGACCCTGCTGACCCATGTGCCCTGCGATGGCCCCTATGAGATCCCCACCGAGTTTGACCCCAACCTCGCCCTGGCCATCATCTGGGGCAAGGACCTGGACGAGGCCCGCGAGCGCGGCCTTGCCTTCCTCAATTCTCTGCGGCTGGAAGGCAGGAACAACGCGGGCGAACCGCTCAAATCCAATGTGGGTTTCCTGCGGGCCAATACCGGCCATATCCTGCATTTTTAACGCCAGCCTGAGGGCCGCCCCGGGCGGTTTGTTGAGTTAGTATGGACAACAATATCGAAAAACGCATCCAAAGTCTGCGCGACAGGCTGAGTTACCTGCAGGACATCTTTGCGGGCAAGCATGGCGACAATGCCAATCTGCTGCACGAACGGCTGGAGACCTTTACGGAGCGCGCCCGCTGGGGCCAGCTGGATGACCCGCACAGCGAAATGGCCTCTCTCGAAGACCTTTTTGCCTATGTGGAAAAGCGGCTGGAAGAGTGCATCACGCCCATGGACAAGGTACGCATCGTCCGCCATCCACAACGCATCTGCCTGCGTGACATCCTCGAAAACGTCTATGACAACTTTACCGAGGTGGGCGGCCAGGACGAACACAGCCTTGACCCCAGTATGCTCATTGCCCGTGCGGTCATCACCCGGCGCAGTGGCAAGAAGACCTACACCCAGTCCGTGATGGTCATCGGGCAGGAAAAGGGCCACGGTGCAGAATTCCGCAACGGCGGCTCGGTCAAGCCCTGGGGCAATGCCAAGGCCCTGCAGTATATGCGCGTGGCCGAAACCGAGGGCATCCCCATCCATACCTACATCTTTACCCCCGGTTCCTACCCCATCGAGGATAACCCCGGCGCGGCCCAGCAGATCGCCCGCAATATCTACGGCATGGCGGGTCTGCGCGTCCCCGTGGTGGCCGTTATTTCCGAAGGCGGTTCCGGCGGGGCAGAGGCCATTGGCCTGGCCGACAAACGTCTAATGCTCTCGCACGGCTACTATTCTGTCATCTCGCCCGAAGGGGCTGCCGCCATCGAGGGGCGCATCAAGGCTGGCATGCGCGCCACACCGGAGCTTATTGAGCACTGCGCCGAGCATTTGCGGATCACCGCACAGGACAATCTGGCCTTTGGCTACATCGACCGCATCGTGCAGGAGCCGCCGCTGGGCGCACGCCCATGGCATTTTGACTTTTTCCGCCACCTGCGGCAGGAGGTCATCCGGGCTACGGACGAGGTGGTCATCTCCACCCGGCGTATGCCACTGCTCAAGGGCATGGCTCTGTCCCGGCGGCGCAAGCCAGATGCCAATATGGAAGAAATGTTCATGCGCTGGGATCTGTCAGCCTCGGCCAGAGAACGTCTGCGCGACCGCCGCCAGCAAAAGTTCTTGCGCCTTTCGCGCCATGCGGCCCGCGACCGGCGTCCCTTCTGGACAAAGACCGCCTCTGCCTTCTGGGACTGGCTTTCCAAGCCGTGGCGCACCTTCAAGTATGATTTTTACCGCAAGCACCAGCGTCACATCCGCGCTGTGCTGGAAGAGGTGGACAATGAATGGGAACAGCTCAAAAGCCGTATGCTGGCCCCGTGGCGGCGTCTTACGGGCAAAGCCGACAGCACGGCTGCCGCACAGGCCCGCGAAGAGCTGACCGCGCTTTCGGCCTGGAGCGGTGAAGGGCGCAAGAGCAAGTGGAACTACCTCTCTCCCCGTTACAAGGTGGATCGCACCATTACCTGTCCCAACAGTGCCTCCTACGGTTGTCTTGACCTTTGGGGGCCGGATCTCTTTGCCGAGTTTGCCGGGGTGTGCAGCCATTGCGGCTACCATTTTCCCATGGAGCCGGAATGGTATGTCAAAAACGTGTTTGACGCGGGTTCTGTCTTTGAATTCAACAGCGAGATAGAGGCCGGTAACCCGCTGGACTTCCCCGATTTTGCACCGCGTATTGCCGAAGCTCAAAAGAAGACCGGGGCCAGGAGCGGCTGCATGACCTTTGAAGCGCGCATTGACGACATCAAGATGGTGGTGGCCATGCTCATGGGTACCTTCCGGGGCGGCAGTGTGGGCGCGGCCGAAGGCTACAAATTTGTGGAGGCTGCCCAGCGCGCTGCCAAAAAACGCTATCCCTTCCTTGCCTATGTCCACGGTACGGCTGGCATCCGCATCCAGGAAGGCACCCACGGCGTCATCCAGATGCCGCGCTGCACAGTGGCGGTGCGCCGCTACATTGAGTCCGGCGGGCTTTACATGGTGCTGTACGACACCAACTCCTTTGCCGGGCCGCTGGCCAGCTTCCTGGGTTGTTCGCCCTATCAGTTTGCCGTGCGCTCGTCCAATATCGGTTTTGCCGGGCCGGGCGTCATCAAGGAAACCACCGGCATGGACATCCCGCCCAAGTACCACCGCTCCTACCGTGCCCTTTCACGCGGGCATATCCAGGGCATCTGGGACAGGCGGCAGATCCGCGCCAACCTGAAACAGGCCCTTTTGACCATCGGTGGACGCAATCTTTACTATCGGTAACCACATACGCCCGGAAGAAACTGCCAGCAATACAACCAAACGGAACCACGAGAGACGATGATGGATATTTCTGCCTTGCTTGACGAGATCAAGGCCGCCCCTTTCCGCGAGATAGTCATTGCCACCCCCCATTGCGGCAGGGTGAGCTTTGCCGATCTCAAGCCTGGCGACAGCGTGGTGGGGCCACAGGGCCAATGGAAAGAGAAACCCGGCAGCCATATTGCCACGCTGGAACGGGAACACAACCCCAAGCCCATCTGCGCCCTGGAAAAAGGCGAAATAAGCCTCCTGCATACAGAGCTGGAAGGCCGCTTTGTGGAGGCCGGTACACCGCTGGCCGTCTTGCGGCACAAGTTGACCCGCGAGGAAGTGCAGCGGCTTATCCTGCAAAAGGCCCTGCACCTCTTTTGCGCACCGGAACGCGCCAAGTATTATTTTATCCCTGAAGTGGACAAGAAGATACGCGCCGCCGATGCCCACAGCGTTACCGTGCGTGACGGCATGGAGCTGCTCATCATGTCGCGCATGAAGCGCGAGGTTCCGCTGCACTACACTGGCCCGGATGGCGTCATCTACGAGATCTATTTCAAGATCAACGACAACGTCAATGCCGGGGATCCGCTCATCGGCGTTTGCCCGCGTGACCAGCTTCCTGTCATCCAAGATGTCATCATGCGGGTACAAACCGAGTGGGCAGAGCAGGGCTAAACCATGGGAAAAGCCCTGCAGATCCGCGTCAGTGCCGTCACCTGGGATGAAGACCTGCTGGAAAAACTCTGGCCTCGCCTGACGGAACTAGCCTTCAGTGTGCCCATCCTGCATGAAAAACGCGGCGTGTTGGAAATGGTGCGCGCCCTGGACGAGGGCCTGACCTTTATGGACTGGTCTGCCGCACGACGGCAGAACATGGGAGCAGGCATCCGCGAGGCAGCACGTCTGCGTACAGCCATAGGTGCGGCCCTTGCCGACTGGGATCCGCGCACGGCCAATCGCCTCAGTGACGAGCTGGAAGACGTGCTGGATGATCTGGAAAAATCTTTTGTGGCCTGAGCCACCCAAGAGGGAAAGCATATGCTGAACAAAGTCATGATTATCGGCAGACTGGGACGTGACCCCGAACTGCGTTACACCCAGAGCGGCGCACCCATCGCCAGCCTGAACATCGCTACTGACGAATCCTACACTGACCGTGACGGCAACAAGGTGGAACGCACCGAATGGCACCGGGTTTCCGTATTCCAGCGGCAGGCCGAAAACTGCGCCAACTATCTGGCCAAGGGCAGCCTTGTCTATGTGGAGGGCAGCCTTCAGACCCGTAAGTGGCAGGATCAGCAGGGTCAGGATCGTTACACCACCGAGATCAAGGCCCAGCGCGTACAGTTTCTGGATCGCAAGGGCGAGGGTGGCCGTGCTGGCCAAGGTGGCATGGGCGGCCCGCAGGGGGGCTTTGAAGACAATTTTGACAGCGCACCGCCCCAGCGCAATCAGGCTGGTTATGGCGGACGTGCCCAGCCCCGCCAGCAACAGAATGATGACCTTGGCCCGGCCTTCCCGTCCGAGGCATCCAGCATGGATGAGGTGCCGTTTTAAGCTCTGTTTTGCCGGAAAAGCCGTAGCAGACGGAAAATCGGTGTCCGTCCACAAAAAGTTGCCGGGGGCAGTTGACTTTTTGTTAGATTATTCACAAGATAGCGTACACGACATCACGCGCTGTAGCTGGCAGACTGTTCTGCCCTTGCGGCGGCGTGGCTTTTATAACACCCAATATGGAGGATAAGGCGATGTCCAAACTGGTTCCCCCGCATGGCGGAAAAGGCCTTGTGTGCTGCTTGCTCGAAGGCCAGGCTCTGGAAGACGAAAAGAAAAAGGCTGCCGGCCTGAAGCAGATCGAGATCTCTTCCCGGGCCAAGGGTGACCTGATCATGATGGGCATCGGCGGCTTCTCGCCCCTGAACGGCTTCATGGGCAAGGCTGACTGGAAGGGCGTCTGCGAAAAGATGCTGATGGCCGATGGTACTTTCTGGCCCGTGCCGGTGACCCTTGACGTTTCCGCTGACGATGCCAAGGCCGTCAAGGTTGGCGAAGAAGTGGCCCTCGTTCGCAACGGCGAAGTCATGGCCACCATGAAGGTCGAAGAAGTCTATGAAATGACCGAAGCCGACAAGAAGTGGGAATGCGAACTGGTCTTCAAGGGCGAAGGCCCCGACTCTGAAAAGTTCTGGGAAGTGGCCCCCAATGACCATCCCGGCGTCAAGATGGTGCTGGCTCAGAAAGAATACAACATGGCCGGCCCGGTCAAGGTGCTCTCGCAGGGCGACTTCCCCGAAAAGTTCCCCGGCGTCTACATGAGCCCCGCCGAACTGCGCGCCAAGATGGACGAACGCGGCTGGCAGAAAGTGGCTGCCCTGCAGCTGCGCAACCCCATGCACCGTTCGCATGAATACCTCGCCAAGATCGGCGTGGAAGTGTGCGATGGCGTGGTCATCCACTCCCTCGTGGGTTCGCTGAAGCCCGGCGACATCCCGGCTGAAGTCCGCGTGAAGTGCATCGACACCCTGGTCGAAAAGTACTTCGTGAAGGAAAACGTCATCCAGGCCGGTTATCCCCTGGATATGCGTTATGCTGGCCCGCGTGAAGCCCTGCTCCACGCCACCTTCCGTCAGAACTACGGCATCAACAACCTGCTGGTTGGCCGCGACCACGCCGGTGTGGGCGACTTCTACGGTATGTTTGAAGCTCAGGAAATCTTCCGCAAGATGCCTGTGCCCGCCGAAGAAGGCAAACGTCTGCTCTGCGAACCCCTGAACATTGACTGGACCTTCTATTGCAAGAAATGCGACGGCATGGCCTCCATGCGCACCTGCCCGCACGGCAAGGAAGACCGCGTCATCCTGTCCGGTACCAAGCTGCGCAAGATGCTCTCCGAAGGTGCGGAAGTGCCGGATCACTTTGGCCGCGATGAAGTGCTCGCCATCCTGCGCGAATACTATGAAGGCCTCACCGAAAAGGTGGAAATCAAGATGCAGCGTGCTGCTTCCGGTTCCACCATGTAAGACGGCTTCGGCCTGACGACAGTACAGGGCCGCCCAATGGGCGGCCCTTTTCTGTTGATCAGAGAAGGGGGAACGGCTCAGGCCGCGGGATCACTCCATTCGGGGATGGCCCCACCGGCAATGGCCCACAGATAGAGCGAAGCCACAGTGCCATGGGGACTGTAGCGGCGGCGGTACTGTTCAAAACGTGATTTATCAATGCTTTTGTGCCGGTACAGCATCCGCAGACCGCGCAGGATGCCAAAATCCCCAAAGCTCAGGACATCCGGCCGCCCAAGGCAAAAGATAAGCAGCATTTCGGCTGTCCAGCGGCCCACGCCGGGCAGGGAACACAGGGTGGTGCAAAAATCATCGTCAGCCAGGCTGGCCAGCCTGGCCGGGTCAAGATCACCCCGCACAAAGCGGGCCGCAGCCTCCTGCACCCAGGCCACCTTGCGGGCCGAAAGCCCGCAGGCGCGCAGCCTCTCTGGTGCAGCAGCACAGACAGTGTCAGGCGAGAGCTGCCCCAGGGCGGCCTGAAGCCGCCCCCAGACAGCGGCCTGAGCCTTGCCGGAAATCTGCTGCCCCACAATAGCATGCAGCAGGGCTGCAAAGAGGTCTGGCATCAACTCCCGTTGCGGCGGGCTTAATAGTGCCATGACCTCGGCCAGCCGCCTGTCCTTGCGGGCCAGATGGGTCAGGGCTTGCGGTGGTATCGGGACAAGCCGTGCATCAAGCGGCAAGGCCTGGGGGGACATGATCCGAGCTAGTTTTTCAGACTGTGGATGGGCGCGGGGATACGCCCGCCGTGCCCGATAAAGGCCGAGGCATCCCCCTGTGGCACAGGGATGATGGCCGCCTTACCCAACAGCCCGCCGAAGGAAACTTCTTCTCCCACGCCCTTGCCCGGCACGGGGATGACGCGCACAGCCGTGGTCTTGTGATTGATCATGCCGATGGCCATTTCATCGGCAATCAGGCCGGCAATGCTTGTGGCCGGGGTATCACCGGGGATGGCTATCATGTCCAGCCCCACGGAACAGACACTGGTCATGGCCTCCAGCTTTTCCAGCCCCAGCAGGCCCGATGTGGCAGCCGCCTCAATGCTGGAATCCTCCGAAACAGGGATAAAGGCCCCGGACAGCCCCCCCACGGAAGAAGACGCAAAAGCCCCACCCTTCTTGACAGCATCATTGAGCATGGCCAGCACTGCCGTGCTGCCGGGCGCGCCGATACTGGACAGGCCAAGGCTCTGGAAGATCTCGCCCACAGAATCCCCCACCGCCGGTGTGGGGGCCAGCGAAAGGTCGGCCACACCAAAGGGGATGCCGAGCCGCCGGGCCACCTCGCTGCCGATGATCTCGCCAACGCGGGTCACCTTGTAGGCCGTGCGCTTGATGACCTCGGCCAGATCCAGCAGGGTCAGCCGGCCTCCTCCGGCATTGCAGCCGCTGGCCACGGCCCTGTCAATGGCCTTTTTGACCACACCGGGGCCGGACACACCCACATTGATGACCACATCCGGCTCTCCCACGCCCAGATAGGCCCCGGCCATGAAGGGCACATCCTGCGGGATGTTGGCAAAGATAACCAGCTTGGCACAGCCAATGCCGCCACGGTCGGCCGTAGCCTGTGCCGTCCGCAAGATCTGCTGTCCCATGAGGGCCACGGCATCCATGTTGATGCCACTGCGCGACGAGGCCACATTGATGGACGAGCACACCCGGTCTGTGCGGGCCAGGGCTTCGGGCAAAGCCTCGATGAGAGCCTTGTCGCCACAGGTAAAGCCTTTTTCCACCAGGGCGGAAAAACCACCCAGAAAATCCACCCCGGCTTCCTTGGCTGCCGCGTCCAGCGCACAACAGATCCGCACCATGCCGTCCGGGCCAAAGGGCGCGCCCACCACAGCAATGGGGCTGACGCTGATGCGCTTGTTGACCACAGGGATGCCGTACTTGTCCCCCACCTCATTGCACACGGACACCAGTTGCGCGGCATAGCGGTTGATTTTGGCCCGCACGTTGGCCATGAACAGGTCAAGGTCATGGCTCACGCAATCAAACAGGCTCACCCCCAGGGTGACCGTGCGTACATCAAGGTGCTCGTTACGGAGCATATTCAGGATGCTGGTGACTTCACGTTCCGAAAGCATAGTATATCCTTGGCAAAGGCTGGATGACAGGGGGGACAGCGGGCCGTGCTTAGGTGGCCCCTACACGGTGGACAGCTTCAAAAATATCGCGGTGCTGCACGCTCACGCGCAGGGAACGGCTTTGGGCCTCGCAGGCCAGCTCCCGCCGCAGACGCCCCAGATCCACGTTTTCCGGCACCTGTACCTCAAAGACAAAGAGGGCATGATCCGTCCCCTCCTCACCGAGGATCGCCTTGAGATATTCTATATTGATCTGGTGACGGGCAAAAACACGGCTCATCAGGGCGATCAGGCCGGGCTGGTCTGGCCCGTCAACGCTGACCACAAAGGGTTCACAGCGCAGGGCACTGGCAAATTCCTTCTGTGCGGGGCGCACCAGCACAGAAAGATCCACCCCGGCCTCGGCCAGACCCTGTTCCAGTCTGGCGCGCAGGGCCTCCGGCCCTGGCCCTGCCGCTGTCTCCACCGCAAAAATTGCCGCAAACTGCCCCAGCAGGATAGTTTGGCTGACCTCAACGATATTGCATCCCGCCTCGCCCAGCAGGGCACTGACCGTGGCAACAACGCCGGGGCAATCCCTGCCAAGAAAGGACGCCGTGTACTTTTGCATGGCACATCCCTGGAAAAAACAGTATTTTCAATTGTTAATACAGGCAAAACCCCCGCACTTCAAGCCTTTGCCCCTGTTGGCGTAAGTGCACAATCTTGACGCTCCCCGGTGAATGGCATAACATGCACACCTTCCAGAATTTTATATACATCCAGGACGGTCGTGACCACGCCGCCGCCCGTTATGGAGATCGTTGTGGAAAGCCGCGAAAAGAGCAAAAAGCCTGTGGTCAAGCTGGGCACCAAGTCGCCCCACGCACGCTATTTCATGCCCATGCTGGAAAGTTTTGCCCGGCGGGACGACCTTAACGAGGTCATCAAGAACCGGGTCAGCAAGGCCTGCGACCTGCTGGACGCGGGTATCCCCCTCTTCCCCAATGATTTCCGCAAAAAGGACGCCATCAATGCCATCATTGAGGCAAACTCTGCCAAGGATGCCGAAGAACTGGCCGCAGATGGGGCGATTTTTGCCACGGCCGGACGCATCATCTCCCTGCGCTCCTTTGGCAAGGTAGCCTTCTTCCATCTTATGGATCAGGGCGGGCGTTTGCAGTGCTATGCCTCGCAGGAATTTCTGGACGAAGCCACCCACAAGATGGTCAAGAAGCTGGAAGTGGGGGATATCCTGGGGGTGGAAGGGCATCTCTTCCGCACCAAGACGGGTGAACTCACCCTGGCCTGTCGCAGCCTGCGGCTGCTGACGCGCTCCATGCGGCCGCTGCCCGAAAAGTACCACGGCCTCAAGGACATGGAAACGCGTTACCGCCAACGCTATGTGGATCTTATCGTCACCCCCCGTGCCCGCGAGATATTCACCAAGCGCAGCCTTATCGTGCGCGAGTTTCGCCGCTTTATGGAAGACCACGGCTTCATGGAGGTGGAAAGCCCCATCATGCAGCCCCTGGCCGGGGGGGCCACGGCCCGCCCCTTCCGCACCCACCACAATGCCCTTGATATTGAACTCTTCCTGCGTATCGCGCCGGAACTGTATCTGAAGCGACTGCTGGTGGGCGGCTTTGAAAAGGTATTCGAGCTAAATCGCAGCTTCCGCAATGAAGGCATAGACACCCGGCACAATCCCGAATTTACCATGTGTGAATTCTACTGGGCCTATGCCACCTTTGAAGACCTGATGGACTTCACCGAAAAACTCTTTGCCCATTTGGCGCAAGTGGCCTGCGGCAGTACCATCGTGACCTATCAGGGGCAGGAGATAGACCTGACCCCCGGCCGCTGGAGACGCCTCAGCTTCTATGAGTCCCTGACGGAAATCGGCGGACACCAGCCGGATTTCTACAATGATTACAACAAGGTGAAGGCCTACATCCGCGAGCGGGGCGAAAAAGCCACCGAAAGCGAAAGTCTGGAAAAGCTCCAGGCCAAGCTCTTTGACCTGGATGTGGAAGCCAAGCTGATCCAGCCGCACTTCATCTACCACTATCCTACGGAAATCTCACCCCTGTCACGCCGTAACGACAAGCAGCCGGAGATAACCGACCGCTTTGAGCTGTTCATCACCGGGCGGGAGCTTTCCAACGCCTTCTCCGAACTGAACGACCCTGTTGACCAGCGGCTGCGCTTTGAGGCGCAGGTGCGGGAAAAGGAAGCCGGCGACGACGAGGCCCACGCCATGGATGAGGATTACCTGCGCGCGCTGGAATACGGTATGCCCCCGGCCGCCGGACAGGGTGTGGGCATTGACCGCCTGGTCATGCTGCTGACGGATTCCCCCTCCATCCGTGAGGTCATCCTCTTCCCGCTGCTCAAGCCAGAGTTTTAGGCCGGGATTCTAGGGCGGAGCTACATCATTAGAGCATTTTTTGATTGAAACATAGAGTGTTTCAATCAAAAAATGCTCTAATCGCTACCATGCCCACGACTCGCTCTACCAATAGCTTGTATTCTATTCAGCTCCCAGTGCAAGAATTCCACTTCAAAAAAAGCCTTGAATCTGCGGGCAAGCTGGGCCAGAATACCAGCCATGTCTTTTGAGCTTTTTGTAGCCCTGCGATACCTCTTTTCCCGGCGCAAGCAGACCTTCATCTATGTCATTTCCCTCATGTCCATTCTGGGAGTGGCCCTGGGGGTCGGTGCGCTGGTGGTGGTGCTTGGCGTCTATAACGGCCTGACCACGGATATGCGTGACAAGATACTGGGTGCCAATGCCCATGGCATCGTCATGTCCTATCTGCCACAAGCCTTTGCGGCCAATCCCAACATTACGGAACAGGTACGGGCTGTGTCCGGTGTTACCGGGGCCACGCCCTTTATCTATACGGAAGTCATGCTTTCCACCCCCAACGGGGTCAAGGGTGTGGTGCTGCGCGGCATAGACCCCGCAGGTGCGCCCGATGTGGTCACCCTTCTGCGCCAGACACAGCAGGGCACGGCCCTGGATCTGCAAAGGGAGGGTACCCCCGGCATCATCGTGGGTGAGGAGCTGGCAAAACGCCTCGGCCTTGTGAAAGGCAGCCGGGTCAACCTGCTGTCGCCTTCGGGACAAAAAAGTGCCGCAGGCTTCAGCCCGCGCATCCGCCCCTTTGAGGTGGTGGGCATCTTCAAGTCCGGCATGTTCGAGTATGACTCATCCCTGGCCTTTGTCACGCTGGCCGCGGCCCGCGATATGCTCAACCTGCCGGAAGGCTATCTCTCCGGCGTGGAAATCACCGTGGATGACTTGTTTGAGGCAGATGCCATTGCCAGCCGTCTGACCGATGCGCTGGGTTCGCCCTTTTATGCCCGCTCCTGGATGGAGATGAACGCCAACCTTTTTGCGGCCCTCAAGCTGGAAAAGATCGGCATGTTCATCCTGCTGGCCATGGTGGTGCTCATCGGTTCCTTCTCCATTGTCACCAGCCTGATCATGCTGGTCATGGAAAAAACACGCGACATTGCCATCATGATGTCCATGGGGGCCACACGCGGCATGATCCGCCGTATCTTCATGTATCAGGGTATCATCATTGGTGCTGTCGGCACCCTGCTGGGCTATGCGCTGGGCCTCAGCGTGGGGGGGCTGCTCAAGCGGTACCAGTTCATCAAGCTGCCCGAAAATGTCTATACGCTTGACCACCTGCCCATCAGCATCACCATGACAGATGTGCTTATCGTGGGGGCCAGTGCCATGCTGCTCTGCTTCCTTGCCACCCTCTACCCGGCCCGGCAGGCCGCACGCCTGATGCCGGCCGAAGCCCTGCGGTACGAATGATGGCTGCCCTCTATCAGTTCTGCAAGGTCTGCAAGTCCTTTCCCGGCCCGGACGCGGATATTGAGATTTTGCGGGATATCGACCTCGAGATACACGCTGGCGAGGCACTAGCCATCGTGGGGGCTTCCGGCTCCGGCAAGTCCACCCTCTTGCATCTTATGGGCGCACTTGATACTCCAAGTTCCGGCAGGATAGTTTTTGACGGAACAGACCTGGCCCAGATGCGCCCGGATGCAAAGGCGGCCTTCCGCAACCGTTCGCTGGGCTTTGTTTTTCAGTTCCATCATCTTTTGCCGGAATTTTCTGCGCTGGAAAACGTCGCCATGCCCGCCATCATCGGTGGGGCGCGGCGGGATGCCATCAGCGGGGATGCCCGCGCCATGCTGGAGCGCGTTGGCCTTGCCCACCGCGCAGACAGCAAAACAGCCACCCTCTCCGGCGGGGAACGCCAGCGGGTGGCCATTGCCCGTGCCGTCCTCATGCGGCCGCGTGTCCTGCTGGCAGACGAACCCACGGGCAACCTTGACGAAACAAGCGGCGCGCAGGTTGGCGACCTGCTGGCCGAACTCAACCGCGAACTGGGCATGACTCTTGTGGTCGTGACACATAATCAGGAGTTGGCTGCGCGTATGGATCGCGGGCTGGAACTCAGGGCGGGGGCTCTGTATGAGAAGTCTTTTGCGTAATGTGCTGTTTGGGGGATTGCTGGCCGCCGTGCTGTGCTGTGCCACCAGCGGGGCCGCCCTGGCGGCTGCCAGGGTGCTGGTGCTGCCCTTTCAGGTCAATGCCGGCCCGGAAATGCCACAGGCAGCGCAGGACGTGCCCCAGAGCATCGTCAACCAGCTTGGGCAGCAGGGCCTTGAGGCCGTCCCCATGCGTCAGTCCCGCAACCTCTTCCAGTCCAGCGGTGACGGCAGCATAGACCTTGCAACGGCCCGGCGACTGGGGCAACAGGCCGGTGCAGCCCTTGTCATTTATGGAAATTTCAACCAGCTGGGCGATGGCTTTGTCATGGAGACCCGCCTTGTCCCGGTAGATGCGGGCCAGCCCGTGCCTGCGGGCTTTGAGCGGGACAGTCTGCTTGCCCTGGAAGAATGTTCTGCCCTCATCGCCGGACGCGCTGCCCAGATGCTGGGCGCGACCAGCGCAGAGGGGCGGACTGGTTCAAGCGCGCCTGCCGCAGCCTCGGCCGGGCTTGTGCCCATGATCGCCCCCAGCACGGGCGGCCTTGCCGATGTGCAGGTGCGCGGCATGAACGTCATGGATCCGGATACGGTGCTGATGCGCCTGACCATCCGCAAGGGTGACAGCCCCGATGCCAATGCCATCAATGAAGAAATCAAGCGCATCTGGGAAATGGGCTATTTCAGTGATGTACAGGCCTTCATGGAAGGCAATGTCCTGGTCTTCAGCGTGGTGGAGAAACCGCGTATCGACAATATCATCGTGGAAGGCTCCAGCGAGATCGACCAGGAGGACGTACTGGCTGTCATGGGTACGCGGACAGGCAGCGTCCTGAACGAGCAAATGCTCTCCGATGACCTGCAAAAAATCATCGAACTCTACCGCAAGGACGGCTTCTATCTGGCCGAGGCCGATTACCGGCTGGAAGACCGCGCCGGTGGGCGTGGTGCCGTGCTGGTCATCTCTGTCAAGGAGGGCAACAAGCTCTATATCAAGGAAGTCATCATCAACGGCCTGAAAGAGCTGGATCGCGATGATCTTAACGACTATCTGGCTCTGCGTCCGCGTGGGATCTTCTCCTGGATGACCGGGACAGGCGTCCTCAAGGAAGAATATCTTGAGCGCGATACCAACGCCATAGCCGCCTTTGGCCTGAACCAAGGGCATATCGACATCCAGGTTTCCGCGCCTGAAGTGGAATACAAGCCCGATGGCATCTATGTGACCTTTACCGTGTCCGAAGGCCCGCGCTACACTATCCGCAGTGTGCAGTTTGCCGGGGATGTCATCGACACCGAAGAGCAGATGCTTGAGGTCGTCCAGATGGACGACTGGAAGGACGATGAGACCTACTTCTCCCTTACCGTGATGCAGGAGGACTCCAAACGCCTTACCGATCACTACGCCAACTACGGCTACGCCTTTGCAGAGGTGGACACCAGGCTCATCAAGGCTGATGACGGCAGCCCGCAGGTGGATGT
This sequence comes from Desulfovibrio sp., assembly GCA_017415765.1. Classification (GTDB taxonomy): domain Bacteria; phylum Desulfobacterota; class Desulfovibrionia; order Desulfovibrionales; family Desulfovibrionaceae; genus Desulfovibrio. The sequence continues at coordinate 39,952 of JAFQED010000064.1, forward strand.
GGGCTACCTGATCAACAAGAAGCAAAAGATATTCATCCGCCGCATGAGCGTGGAAGGCAACACCAAAACCCGTGACAATGTCATCCTGCGTGAAATGCGCCTTGGTGATGGCGATATGTACGAAGGGGCAAAACTGCGCCGCTCCAATGAGCGTCTGAACCGTCTGCGCTATTTTGCGGCCGTGGACACAGAGCTTGTCCCCACCGGGCAGGAGGACGAGGTTGACCTCAAGGTCAAGGTCAAGGAGGCCAATACCGGGGCACTCATGGGTGGTATCGGCTATTCCACCTACTATGATGTGGGTGTTTCGGCCTCCATCATGGAGCGCAACCTCTTTGGCCGTGGCTACTGGTTGCAGTTGCAGGGCTTCTTCTCCTGGCGGCGCACATCCGGGATGCTTTCCTTTACCAACCCGCGTCTCTATGACACCGAAATTTCCTTCGGCAACGACCTCTACTATACCTACGAATACTGGGACGACTTTACCAAGGAAACCATCGGCGACAGTATCCGCTTTGGCTATCCCATCGGCGAATACAGCAGCGTGGGCCTGGGCTACCGCCTGGAACGCTACATCCTGACCGACGTTTACGAGTACGCGTCTCCCTATATCAGCGATTACGAAGGCATAAACTGGACGAGTGCCGTCTCTGTACGCTTTACGCGCGACTCCACCGATGCCAAGGATCGTCCCACCAAGGGTACCATCACCCGCCTCTGGGCCGAATACGGCGGCGGCGGCCTGGGCGGTACGGACAACTTCATCAAGACCATGGCCGACTGGCAGGGCTTCTGGTCCGTGAATCCAGAGCATGTCTTCCATGTGCGGGCGCGTCTGGGCGGCGTTTTCCAGAACACTGACCATCCTGTGCCGGTCTTTGAACGCTTCTGGCTGGGCGGCATGGACACCATCCGTGGCTATTCCTATACCGACATCTCGCCGCGCGACTACCGCTACGCGGGCGAACATGTGGGCGGCGACCGCATGGGCGTGCTGAACCTGGAATACATCTGGACCTTTGAAAAAGAAATGGGGCTGGCCATCGTGCCCTTTGTGGACGCCGGCTTCAACATCGACCAGAAGACCATGGGCGACAAGCTGGACGAATACATGGTGGCCTCCACCGGCCTGGAGCTGCGCTGGCGTTCGCCCATGGGGGATCTGCGTATCGCCTATGGCATCCCGCTGGTCAAGGACTACGACAAGGAACGCGAACAGGGTCGGCTGGAATTCAGCATGGGCCAGTTCTTCTAACAAGAGCTGGCAACAGCCTGTGCCTGTCAAACAAACAGGCGCAAGGATATGGCCAAGATAGCGTGTGCCCATTGTCCTCGCCGGGCAGTGGGCACACGGCGTAGTCCAGCCCTGCTGCAAAGGGCTTGACAAGTCTGCCAGAGATATATTTACAGTGAGGTTGCGGAAGCACAGGCTGGCAGCCGTTTCCTTTGGAAAAGGGAGATCCCCCGGCCCTTATGCCGTCAGCACGCCGACCGATAAGATAGTTGTGTGGGCTGCATATGCAGCAAAGTCATACCAGCGGGAGCCACCGTGGCAAAAATACAGCAGCATCCCACCGATACGCGCCTCCTGAGGCGTCTTGCGCCGCCCCTGGCCTTCGTGGCGGCTCTCTGTGTGCTGGTCATCTGTTGTTACGATTCTGGCTACACCTCCCTGCCCCCCACAGAAAAACGCTACAGCGCGGCCAAGGCCGACATCGCCAGCCTCAAGGCCAATACCAAACGGGCCAGTCAGCGTGAACCGTGGGAGAAGCTGGCTCAGGAATTTCGCGACATCTACGAGCAGGATCCGGCCTGGCCCAATCGCCCGGCAGCCCTCTTCCGGGCTGCTGAAAGTCTGGAAGAACTGGCCCGCCGCTCCTTTGTCAAGGCAGACGCCCGCAAGGCTGTGGCCTGTTATGAAAATCTGGCCCTGCGCCATGCGGACAGCCGTCTGGCAGATGACGCCCTCTTCCGGGCAGCGCGCTTGCGGGCCTCATGGCTGCGGGATGACGCGGGCGCGCTGGAATTGCTGCGCCGCGCCAGAAAGCAATACCCCCGTGGTGATATGCGGGCCAAGATCGACGCGCTGGAAAAGGCCCTCAGGGCCTCGGCCAGCGGGCGCACCGCCCCCGAGGCCATGCAGGTCGCTGCTGCCGAGCAGCCAGTGCAGGAAGACGCCCCTGTCCGTCCACAGAACGACAGTACGGATCCACGTGGTATCATGCCACGCTATATCGCTGCCAAAAAACGCATGGAAAATCTGACGGCAGACAAGACCAGAAGCTGCTGGCGGCAGCCGTGGGAGGAACTGCGTGATGAATTCCTGACCCTCAGCAAGGCCGGTAAGGGCTGGGCCATCGCGCCCGGCGCGCTTTTCCGTGCGGCTGCCAGTCAGGAGTCGCTGGCCCGCTGCTCACATCAGGGCAGTGATTACCGCAAGGCCCTTCAGCTGTACCACAGCCTGACCATGACCTTCCCCAAGAGTGCGCTGGCCGATGACGCCATGTTGCAGGCAGCTCGCATCAATGCCCATCTCAAGGAAAAGGACAAGGCACTGGCTCTGGTACAGGATTTGTACAAACGCTATCCCAATGGAGATATGCGCCCGGCCGCCGAAGCCCTTGCGGCTTCTCTCCAGGCACAGGCCCAGCCCGCTGCCCCGGCCGGCAAACAAGCCGTAGAACAGAGCCAGGCCAAAACTCCGGCGCACAAGTCGGAGCTGCAAGTGCTTTCGTGGGATTCGCCCAACAGGGACAGCGTGGAGATCGTGCTGGAAATGAGCGGCCCGGTGCAGTACAGTTCCCGCCTTGTCAGAAAGGAAAAAAAGGGGCAGGACACGCCTGACCGGCTGTATCTTGACCTGGCGGACAGCAGCGTGGTCAGTGACGTCCGCAAGGGGGTGAGCATCAGCGGCAGTCTGCTGCAAGCCGTGCGCGTGCGTGACCGCAAGGACGGCGGGGCAACCCTTCAGTTTGATTTTCGGGATGTGGGCCGCTATGACATCCGCAAGGAAGACGACCCCTGCCGCATTGTGCTGAGTGTGGCCGCTGGCAAGGTTCCCCTGCCCCAACGTCAGAATGCCGCTGTGGCAGAGGCATTGCCGGATACGCCGGATGCTCCGCCCCCTTCCTCCCGCAAGGTCACAGCTCCCGGACAAATGGCCAATATGGCCAACCAGCTTGGCCTCAGTGTCCATACGGTATTCATTGACGCCGGCCACGGCGGCCGAGACCCCGGTGCTACCCACAACGATGTGCTGGAACGCAACATTACCCTTGATGTGGCCATGACCCTGGGGCGTCTGCTGCGGGCCAACGGGCTGGAAGTCGTGTACAGTCGTAAGCGCGATCAGGCCATCGCCCTCAGCGAGCGTACCCACATGGCCAACAAGGAACGGGCAGATCTTTTTGTGTCCATACACGTCAATGCCAGCCCGGATCCCAGCGTCCACGGCGTGGAAACCTATTACCTTGACCTGGCCCGCAATCCGCAGGCCGCCCGTGTGGCCGCGCTGGAAAACGCCGGCAGTGATCGCCGCCTTGGCGACATGCAGGACATGCTGGCCGATGTCATGTTGTCGGCCCGAGTGGGAGAATCCCGCCGTCTGGCGGGCGACATCCAGCGGCTCACCATGTTCCGCCTCAAACGGCGGAATTACGAGGTACGCAACAACGGCGTCAAATCCGCCCCCTTCCATGTGCTCATCGGCGCGCAAATGCCCGCCGTACTGGTGGAGCTGGGCTATTGTTCCAACAAGGCCGAAGCGAAGAAGCTGCTTGACCCCAAGTATCGTCTGGCACTGGCCGAGGGACTGGCCGAGGGTATCCTGGCCTACAGGGATCGTCTGCAGGATAACAGCACGGCGCAGAACACCTTGACGAACAAAAAGCCCGATGCTATGTGACAGCAATTGAGCAGAGGGGCCCCAGGCTCCCGACACGCATACGAATACCAGTAATCGGGGAAGGAGACAGTTCATGCGTAATATCATTCTTATGGCCTTCGCGCTCTGCCTGCTGCTGACCGCCCCGGCCAAGGCTGCTGATGCGGAAGTCGCCAAAGGTGTCCACAAGATCGGTGTAGTGGATATGCAGGTGGTGGCTACGGAAAGTGAACCCGCCAAGGCCGCCAAAAAGCAGATGGAAAGCAAGTACAGCAAGGAACGCGACGAGCTGGAAAAGCAGGGCAAAGCCCTGCAAAAGAAGGCCGAAGCCCTGAAAGACCCCAAGGCCAGCGAAGAAAAGAAGCTCGCCTTCATCCGGGCCAAGCAGGATCTTGACCAGAAGACCCGTAACTTCATGCGCAAGGTGGAGCAGGAAGAGCTTACCCTGCGTCAGGACATGGTCAAGCGCGTTTTCAGTGCCACTTACGAAGTGGCCCGCGCCAAGGGCTTTGACTTTGTGGTGGACATTACCGCCGGTGGCGTCCTCTATGCCGACAAATCCATGGATCTGACCACAGATGTGCTGGAAGAAGTCAACAAGCAGTACAAGGCCGACCAGAAAGAAAAGAAAAAGTAGCCCGGTGGCTGCACGATACTGTCACATCCAAAGTCCTTCTGCCTCCGGGTGGAAGGACTTTGTGTAGCTGCCTACAGGAGGAACCATGCAGGACGCCAGCCAACATCCCTGTCAGACTATGGACATCCAGCGCATCCTTTCGCTCTTGCCTCACCGCTACCCCTTCCTGCTGGTGGACAGGGTGGTGGAATGTGTGCCCGGTTCCCACATCCGGGCGTACAAGAATGTCAGCTTTAACGAGCCTTTTTTCCAGGGGCATTTTCCGGGTGCGCCCATCATGCCGGGTGTCCTCATCCTGGAGGCACTGGCCCAGACTGGCGGCCTGTTGGCCGCTGCTGGTATGGAAAACCTGGGCGACAAGCTCTTTCTGTTCACCGGCCTTGATGGTGTAAAATTCCGTCGGCAGGTCGTCCCCGGCGACAGGCTGGAACTGGAATGCAGCAATATCCGCATGAAGCTCAAACTCTGCAAGATGGACGCCCGCGCCCTTGTGGACGGCAAGCTGGCCGCTGAAGCCCAGATAACCGCCGCCATCGGCGACAGGCCGTAACTCCCCCCCAGTATACGATACAAAAACGGCGGAGCCAAAGCCCCGCCGTTTCATATTGCTTTTCATACGTGTCTAGCCTACTCGTCCGTCAGGGTCAGCCTGCGCTTGTTGGCCTGGATGCTCTCGCTGGGCTGGGCACTGCGGTCAGCATAGCCGGTGTGCAGCAAGTGGTGCGCTTTTTCGGAATTGGGAGCACCCAGGAAGTCCGCATAGAGCTTTTTGACCTGCGGATTGTTGTGCGACTGGCGACGCGGCATGGAGCGATCCAGGGCATACAATGCCTGCTGGCGCAGATATGCCCCGGGGTGATAGTCCCTCTTGATGCGGCTGGTACCGCCACCGTCCACACAGCCGCCCGGACAGGCCATGACCTCAATAAAGGTATAGGGGGATTCACCACGCAGGGCCTGTTCTGCCAGGATGCGGGCATTGCGAAGGCCGTGGCAAATGGCAACCTTGATGCTGCCATTGCCCTCACCCAGATCCACATCAGCCTCACGTACACCTTCCATACCGCGCAGTGGTTCAGATTCTATGCGCTCCATCTCCTTGCCGTTGAGTACGGCATAGACAGTACGCACGGCAGCTTCCATCACCCCGCCGGTAGAGCCAAAGATGACCGCCGCACCGGTGGAGGCACTCATGAAGGGATTATCAAAGGGTTCCGGCTCAATGGAGGCCAGATCCACGCCCATACGGCGCAAAAGGCGGGCAAACTCACGCACGGTAATGACCACATCCACATCCGGCACACCGTACTGGGCCAGCTCTGGCCGGGCGGCCTCATCCTTCTTGGCGATGCAGGGCATGATGGAGATGGTGCGGATACGCGTCGTATCCAAATCCATCACCTTGGGCAGATAGGTTTTGCACAACGCCCCCAGGACGCCCTGCGGAGAACGAGTGCTGGACACATAGGGCAGGATGGCCGGGCAATGCTTTTCCGCATAGTTGACCCAGCCGGGACAGCAGGACGTGAACATGGGCAGCCGTGCCCCGCTCCTAATTTTTTCCAGCAGTTCCGTGCCCTCTTCCATGATGACCACGTCAGCGGCAAAGTCCGTATCCAGCACCACATCGGCACCGATCCGGCGCAGGGCCGCCACGATCTTGCCTTCTACGTTGACGCCGGGGGTAAAGCCAAACTCCTCACCCAGCAGGACGCGCACGGACGGCGCAAAGCTGAAAACCGTGATCAGCTCCGGGTCTGCCAGATAATCCAGCACAGTGTCGTTCTGGTCGCGTTCGGCCAGCGCACCTGTAGGACAAACCAGGGTACACTGCCCGCACTGGATACAGGCCGAGGAACGGTGATCTGCCGACATGCCCACGCCAATGCAGGCTTCCAGCCCCTTGCCGTCCACCGTGAGGGCAGCCACGCCCTGTATCTGACGGCAGACTTCCACACAGCGCAAACAGCGGATGCACTTGGTCATGTCGCGGGTCATGCCGGTGGCACTGTCGTCCACCGGCCGCTCCCCGGCGGCAGGGCGCAGACGGTGGGTAAAACGGTTGCGGACAAGGCCCACGGCCTCGCCCAGATCCTGCAATTCACAGTCTCCGTGCCGCGCACAGGAGACACACTCCTGATCGTGGTCGGCAAAGATCATCTCCACCTGCATACGCTGCATGTCACGCACATGGCGGGAGAAGGTATCCACCTGCATCCCCTCGGTCATGGGCGTGTCACAGGCCGTGACGATGCGCGTACCCAGCGCGTCCGTCACCTCGGTCAGACAAACGCGACAGGTGGCCGGTTTGTGCCGCAGCGGCTCAAAGCGGCACAGGGACGGGATAAAGATACCGTTGCGCCGGGCCACATGCAGGATGCTTTCGCCTTCCTCGAAGCTGTATTCCTTGCCGTTGATACTTGCTTTCATGGCGTTGTGTCCTCCTGTGCGATCAGGCCACCTGGCCGGGGATGGGGGCATCGGTCACCACGGAAAGCACCCGGTAGCAGCGCATGCAGCGCGCAGCCTCGGCCCAGGCTTCCTCCTGGCTCATGGTCTGCTCCACTTCGCAAAAATTGCCCTGCCGCTGGGCGGGTTCCAGCTCGCGCAGCGGGGCGCGTGCCCTGCGCTCCTTGCCGGGCACAGGCTTGCCGTCATCCAGCAGCTTGCCGGCCGCTATCAGCTCGCTCATGCGCCAGCGCGAGTCAAAGGGCATCTGCCCGGTGGAGAGATAGCGGTCAATGGAGCGGGCCGCAAAATAGGCCTGCCCCATACCCATGATCATGGTGGTAGGCCCGGTGGCACGCGGGCCGGAAGTGCAGTCCCCACCGGCAAAGACGCCGGGGCGGCTGGTTTCGTGCGCAGCGTTGATGATGATGCAGTTCTTGCGGTCGCGGGCAATGCCCTCGTCATCGCCCAGCATGGCCTTGTCGGCTTTCTGACCAATGGCCGCAATGACATGGCTGCACGGCAGCACCCGTTCCGTACCTGGGATGGGACGCACGCCGCGCCGCCCGCTGGCATCGGGTTCGGTACGTTCCATGTCCTGTACGCGCAGGCCCACTATTTTGCCATCCTCCACCACCAGGGCGTTTTGCCCACACAGGAAGTGGAACTCCACCCCTTCAGCCCTGGCCGCCGCGATTTCCTCATGGTCGGCCGGTGCATCGGCCTCGGTGCGCCGGTAGATGAGATGTACCGTGCCTGTGGCGATACGGGCTGCCGCCCGGCAGCAGTCCATAGCCACGTTGCCGCCGCCCACCACGACGACATCGCCTTCCAGCACGGGCGGCGCACCGGCTTCCACGCCGTCATAGACACGTTCAAGGAAGTCAATGCCGTTTTCATACTCGGCAAGGCTGGTATCTTCACCGTCCATCCCCAGATAGGAACCTTGCGGGCAGCCACCGCTGATAAAGACGGCACTGTAGCCGCGCCCGAAGAGGTCATCCACCCGGAAGTCCCGTCCCAGCTTCTGGTTGAAGAAGAACTTGCCACCCATGGCAGACACGATGTCGGTTTCTTCCTGCAGGGTCTGCTTGGGCAGACGATAGACCGGGATACCATAGCGGATCATGCCGCCCGCCTGGGACTTGGCCTCGTACAGATCCACCTGATAGCCGCGCTCCAGCAAATGGTAGGCACAGGATATGCCCACAGGCCCGGCCCCCACCACGGCCACGCGCTCTTCCCGGCCGGGTGCGCTGTCCTGCGGCTTGAGCAGACCGGAGGCTATGGCCTTGTCGGCTGCATAACGCTTGAGATTGCGGATGGAAATGGGCTCATCCACCTTGCCGCGCCGACAGGCACTTTCACAGGTGCGCACGCACACGCGGCCACAACTGCCCACCAGCGGGTAGTGGCGCAAAACCGTATTGGCCGCCAGGTCGTCATGCCCGTCCTTGATGTAGTCAATGTAGCGGGGGATGTTGACGATGCCGGGACAGGCCTCGATGCAGGGGCTAGTCACCGCGCTGTAGAAGCCATGCTTGCCGGGTGTGCCGGGCCGCTGCAAATCATCGGGGAAGTGCGCAAGGGCCTGGAGCAGGGGCTGCGGCCCTGTCTTCCCCACACCGCAAAGGGAGGTCTGGGCCATCTGGCTGGCCAGCTCCCGCAGGGCGGTCAGATCCACCTTACCGGTACGCAGGGCGGCTTCCAGGGCATCGCGCAGCAGGGGCGCGCCCGTGCGACAGGGAGAGCATTTGCCACAGGACTCTGCTGCTACCCGGTGAAAATGCCTCCACATGGCCCACAGCAGGGGGATCTTGGCATCCAGGACCAGAAAACCCCTGTCGCTCATGAACATCCCCGCAGCATTGCCCTCGTTGAAATGGGCAAAGATGTTCAGATCCAGACCGGGCGGGCTGGCCTGTACGCGGGCCTTGCGGTTGTCGTAGGCAATGCCGTCCCAGACGCCGTAAGCAAGTTGTGGCATACGCTGACCTCCAGAAAGCGTGTTGGTGAACTTTCGCAATGAAAGCGGCCGGTAAACAGAAATCAGGCACATGGACAGGATGAGCAGTACCTGCAGGCCGCCCTCATACATGTTTTCTGGCAGGATGCAGGCCCGCACGAAACGCAGAGGCCAATCCAGGCCGTGCGGCACAAGCCATTCTATAAGGCGATCCCCCAGACCGCTCCAGAACAGCGTCCCCCAGAAGGCCGCCGCAAGGGTTATCACCCACTTGTAGGCTATCCAGAAAAACTTGAAAAAGCCGATGGCCGTACACAGCGAATAAAAAAGCCCTGTCAGGATGCACAGGCCCAGGCCGGGCATGACTATCCAGGTGTCCACAAAATACAGGCAGTAGCCCGCCTGGGCCACGCGCACGGGATCCTCGCTGGACAGCCGGATAAAGCTCAGGGCCTGCATGGACATGGCCCCGCCGGCCCAGGCCGTGGCCGCCAGCAAGTGCAGGGCCTTCATACCCTTGATGATGATATGATCAGGCGAGCTGCGGCCCTTGCCCCGCGTACCGTAGGTTCTGACAATGCTGGAATGTGACATTACCGGCCCGCCCTCTCACAGCAAGAAATTTTGCAAGGATATGCCATACGCCACCTGCTTGCAAGCGTCCATGACAAAAGCACACGGGCAGTCGCATGACCACAATGGAACTGACGACCGCTGCCCTATGCCTCCCCTGTCGGACGGGCCAGCTCTTCAAAGGCGTGCAGCGCATCGGGGAAAGAAGCCAGGGCCTGTACCAGCACACCCTGCGCCAGCGAGATGGCAAGGCCATAATTTGTCATGGGCAAGCCCACCTCGGCAGCGGCCTCCAGCCGGGCCAGCATTTGCCGACGACTGAGCATACAGCCCCCACAATGTACCACCACCTTGCAGGACGTATCGTAGGCCGGGAAGCCCCGCCCCGCATGCCAGCTGAACTGCAATGGCCCGCCAGCCAGCTTTTGTAGCAGACGCGGCAGCTTGACACGGCCAATATCATCCTGCTGCGGGTGGTGTGTGCAGGATTCCTGTATCAGCACATGGTCGCCCGGTTCAAGGCGGGTCAGGGCGGCAGCCCCCCGCGCCAAAGCGGATAAATCTCCCTTGTGCCGTGCCATGAGGATGGAAAAGGTCGTCATGGGCATGGCAGCGGGCAGCCCCTCCCCATCAAGGTAGGACACCACCCTGCTGACCACCTGCGAATCACACACCACCAAATCGGGCAGGCGTCCAAGGCTGGTCAGCGCAACGGGCAAACGGGCTTCGGTCACCACCATGCAGAGCTTGTCGTGATCCAGACAATCACGGATGGCCTGCATCTGCGGCAGGATGAGACGCCCCCTGGGCGCGCCGGAATCCACGGGCGTTACCAGCAGGGCCAGACCGTCCGGCGGCAGCAGGTCGGCCAGCAGGGGAGGCTGCTCCCCCTCTCCACGGGCCTGTGTGGCCAAATCCACCAGGGCAGCCCGGATGGCATCCAGCCCCTGCCCGTTCCGGGCCGAGGCCGCCAGCACGGCGACGCCTTCCGGCACGGCAGCCGGGGGCAGCCTGTCCTTGCCCAAACATCTGTCGGCCTTGTTCTGCACCACGGCAAAGGGGATGCCCCGCCGTTGCAAAAGAGCGGCTGTCTTTACCTCGGCCTGACCCCAGCGGCCATCGCTGACCAGCAGGGCCACATCCACCCGGCCCAGGACTTGCAGGCTGCGCCCCACGCGCAGTTGGCCCAGCTCGCCTTCGTCATCCAGCCCGGCCGTATCCACAAAGACCACCGGCCCCAGCGGGGCAAGCTCCATGGCCTTTTCTACCGGGTCTGTCGTGGTGCCGGGCGTGGCCGAGACCAGGGCCAGGCTCTGGCCCGTAAGGGCATTGAGCAGAGACGACTTGCCCACATTGCGGCGGCCAAACAAACCAATATGCAAACGCATACCCCTGGGCGTCCCGTGCATCATCCTCCCCCACAGCAAGAGTTGCGGTCTATCCCCCCTGCCAGCGCAGAGGCGTTCTGGCAGACATGGCCGATGCTCAAGCATAGCCAAGTTCTACGGCAACAACAAGCAGGGACGCCAGAAGACGCAGCCCTGCTGCTGGCCTTGTCGCGGCTGGACTGAAGCGGAAAAAATCGCTATGCTTGCGGCATGGGAGGTCATCATGTCCAGCCTGACCTTTGATACCCTTGGATACTTTGAAAAGCTCAAGGCCGCCGGTGTGCCTGACGCACAAGCCAAGGTGCAGGTGGAAGCCATGCAGGACGTTGTACGGCAGTATGACGAAAGCAGTCGCAAGGAGCTTGCCACCAAGGGTGACATTCAGGATGTAAGGCTTGAAATGAAGTCCATGGAAATGCGGCTCCTGAAGTGGCAAATCGGCCTTGCCGTTGCCATCATTGCCATCATGGCCAAGGGCTTTGGCTGGCTTGGTTTCTGAAGCGTATTTTCTGCGTCAAGCGTAACAACACCAATATCAAGTGACAGACAAACAGCACACCAACTACACTGTGGCGGACATCTGCCGCCAAATCTATACCCTTGCCAGTCCGGGAGAGCGTCGCCTTTTCTGGTGGCTGTGCGTCCTCAATATCTGTATGGGGCTGCTGGAAATCGGCGTGGCTGGGGGCATCTCCCTGCTGGGGGTTGCCATGTCCACGCCGGAAAGCCTGGTGCGCTTCCCCCTGCTGGGGGAGATACGTGCGGCCCTGCTCTTTCCCGCACAGATGCCGGTGGCTATCCAGTTTTTGCTTCTGGTGCTTGGTATCGTCTGCGTGGCGACACTCTGTAAAAATCTCTTGCTGGGCGGCATCACCTGGCTGCAAAACTGTTTTTGCCAGAAGATTGCCTGGAGTCTCGGCTGTGATCTATTCCGCCGCTTTCTGGGTGCGCCTCCCATCTGGCATACCGGGCAGAATTCCGCTGAATTGCTGACAGTCCTGAATTGGCGCGGCACTGTTGCAGGCTACGCCAGCAGTCTGCTTCTTCTGTGTACACAGATTGCTATTGCCGCCTTCTTGCTGATAGGCTCACTCATCCTGACGCCGCTGCCTTCCTGTCTGCTCTTTGCCTCTGTTGCCCTGCTGGGCTGGGGCATCAAGCAATTTACCTCAAGTAAAACCTATGCTCTATCATCGAGCATCCGCAACTACGACCTGCATAACGCCCGCGTGGCCATGCAGGGTCTACACGGGCTGCGCGAAGTCTGCATCTATGATAGGAAACAGGCCTTTCAGGAGGAGTTTCAACGCTTTATCCCTCCCTATATCGAGGAAAACAGCACCAGAAGCACCCTGCCCATGCTGCCTGTCTGGCTGCTGGAGACGGCTGGCATGTTTCTGCTGCTGCTGGCCCTGCTGGTGCAGGTCTGGCTGGGGGCCAGCGTGGCGGCAACGACAGGTACGTTGACCCTGCTGGCAGCGGTTTCGTGGCGGTTGCTGCCGGCTGCCAACAAGATCATGGGCGCGGTCATTACCATGCGTTCCTGTCAGCCCCACGTTGAAAAGCTGTTTGACTTTGTGCAGGATCTGCCAGCCCCGGCCAGCCTGGTGGCCCGCCCCCTACGGCCATTCCAGAAAGAGATACGCCTGACCGACCTCCATTTTACCTATCCCACGGCAAGCCAGCCCGCCCTGGACGGCGTATCCCTGCATATCCCCAGGGGAAGCATGGTGGGCATCGTGGGCCATTCCGGCTCTGGCAAGAGTACGCTGATCGCCCTGCTCACGGGTCTGCTCCAGCCGCAGCGTGGTCAACTTTCCGTAGATGCCCAGCCCTGGGATCCTGCCAAGGAGCGACTGCACATCGGCTATGTGCCGCAGCAGCTCTATCTGCTGGACGCCACCCTGGCCGAAAACGTGGCCTTTTCCCATTGGGGCGAACCCGTGGATGAGGTGCGAGTGCTGGAATGTTGCCGCATGGCGGCTATGGACTTTGTGGATGACTTGCCAGACGGCATCCACACCCCACTGGGAGAACGCGGTGTGCGCCTTTCCGGCGGGCAGATCCAGCGTGTGGGGATTGCCCGCGCCCTGTATGACGATCCCGACCTGCTTGTCTTTGACGAAGCCACCTCTGCCCTTGACGGAGCAACAGAAAAGGCCGTACAATCAACCATTGAAAGTTTACGCCAGCACATTACCCTTGTTGTGGTCGCTCACCGCCTGAGTACCGTAGAAGCCTGTGATATGCTCTACTGGATGGACAAAGGGGTAATGGTGAAGAGCGGAAAGCCGGATGCGATATTGAAGAACTATTGCAGTGCTTTAATATATTAGTTTTAATAACATCTCAAATATTTCACCAATGTAAGCAACTCTTCTAGAGATAGAGTGTATAATAAGATGCCTTCCTGTGATTGGGGCTTTTGTGGTTTAACCGATTTGTAATTATCAATAAAAAAGAGTATAACAAATATTTATATAAAGTTTGTCATATTGGAATACTTCTTGTGATTCAAAAAGGACGTTGCATTAAGACCCATTATACAAAAGTATGTACTTTATCATGGGCTACAATAATTCAAGAACACTATCTTATATAAATCTTACACTTTCCTGCCATAGGCAAGGAGCAGGCATGAAACTCTGGATATTGCTGCCCGCATACAACGAAGAGGCGTCACTGCCGCGGCTTTTCCCTCGCATCAGGGAAGCCTGCACGGCGCAAGGGTTTGACTGGCAGATCGTCGTGCTTGACGACGGCAGCACGGACGCCACTTGGGAATGCTTGCAGGCCATGCGCGAAGAATATCCCCTCATCCCCCTGCGCCATGCCGTCAACAGGGGGCTGGGCGAAACTGAAAGGGACATCTTTGAATACGCGGCTGCCAATGCCGCCCCCGACGACGTGGCCCTGCGCCTTGACTGCGACGACACGCACGATCCCTGTTTCTTCCTCTCCATGGTACGGAAGCTGGAAGAAAGCGGCGCGGATGTGGTGGTGGCCTCGCGCTTTCAGCAGGGCGGCGGGCAGGACGGTGTGCACGGCTACCGCCTGCTGCTGACCATGGCCGCCAGCCTGTACATGCGCATGCTGTTTCCCATCAAAAACATTCGCGACTATTCCTGCGGCTTCCGTGCCTACCGTATCCGCATCCTCCAAGATGCCATAGAAATTTTCGGCAACAATTTCATTCAGATGAAGGGGCTCGGCTTCACGTCCACCCTAGAGACCATCGTCAAGCTGAACCTGCTTGGCGCCCGTTTCCGGGAAGTGCCCTTCCTGCTGCACTACGCCCGCAAGGCCAGCCCCAGCAAGATGCTCTCAAGCATAACCACCCTGGGCTACATGATCATGACCGTGTTGCACTGGTGGCCGCTCGGCGGCTGGCGCGCCGCGTACAAGGGGCTGGCCGACCACTACCGCCGGGACGCGGCCGGAGCCGTTGCAGCCTTCAGAAAAGGCAACCGCAAGCTGCCGCTCTTCTCCTCCATCGGCGGCGGCGGCGTCTAGGCTCTCATGGTCGCGCGCACAAACCACCCGGGAGGTCACGGCACATGTGCGGCATAGCAGGCATCTTCGGCGGTTCCCTGCCGCGCGCGCCGCGCCGCGCCGCCACGGAAGCCATGCTGCAGGCCATCGCGCACCGCGGGCCGGACGGGCAGGGCCTGGAAGCGGAAGACGGCTGGAGCCTGGCACACTGCCGGCTGGCCATCATCGCGCCCGGAGAGGGCGCCCAGCCCATGTGGTCGCCCGACGGGCGCTACTGCCTTGCGTACAACGGGGAAGTCTACAACTACGTGGAACTGCGCCAACAGCTTGAGACGGAGGGCGTGACTTTCGCCACGGGCACGGACACCGAAGTTGTGCTGCAGCTCCTCATCCGGTCCGGCACGGCGGGGCTGCGGCGCTGCAACGGCATGTTTGCCCTGGCCCTGTATGACACGCGGACAAGAACCCTGCTGCTCGCCCGCGACCATTGCGGCATCAAGCCGCTCTATTACGCGCCGCTCGCCGACGGCGGCATCGCCTTCGCCTCGGAAATCAAGGCGTTGTTCCACTGCCCCGGCTGCCGCCCCGAGGCTGACCGCGAAAGCCTGAACGCCTATCTGGTCTTCCAGTTCTGCCTGGGCGACAAGACCCTGTTCAAAAATATCTTCAAGCTGCCGCCGGGCCATGTGCTGCTCCATGCGGAAGGCGAGGGGAACCGCACGCAGCCTTGGTACCGGCAGGACACGTCGCTCGACATCTACCACAACGAGACGTATTTTGTGGAGGCGCTGCGGCACCATCTGGAGCGTTCCGTGCAGCGGCAGCTGCGCAGTGATGTCCCTTTGGGAGCGTATCTCTCCGGCGGGCTTGATTCCAGCATCGTCGCCACGCTCGCTGCCCGGCACAGCAGAAATTTTTCCTGTTTTACCGGTTACTTCACGGAATCCCCGGCCTACGACGAAACGCGCTACGCAAAAGCCGTCTGCGATGCCACAGGCGTCAATCTGCATGCCGTGGCGCCTTCCGAACAGGATTTCGTTGACTGGATGCCGCGCATCATCAGGGCCATGGACGAACCCGTGGCGGGACCCGGCGTTTTCCCCCAGTTTCTTGTTTCCCGGCTGGCCAGCCGGCATGTCAAGGTCTGCCTCGGCGGGCAGGGCGGCGACGAGCTGTTCGGCGGCTATGCCCGTTACTTGGTGGCCTACCTGGAGCAGGCCCTCAAGGGAGCCATTTTCGAAACGCAGTCGGAGGGCCGGTTTGTCGTCACGCTGGAGTCCATCGTGCCCAACCTGCCAGTGCTGCGCCAGTATGTGCCCATGCTCCGGCAGTTCTGGCAGAGCGGCCTGTTTGAAAGCGCAGACCGCCGCTACTTCGCCCTGCTCAACCGCGCCCCCCATATCCTGCCGCTGCTGACGCCCGAGCAGCAGCGCAACCTGGACATGGAAGGCCTGTTCAGCCGGTTCGCCGAATTGTTCAACGGCGCGGGCAGCATGTCCGGCATTAACCGCATGCTGCATGTGGACCAGCAGACCCTGCTTCCGGCCCTGCTGCGGGTGGAAGACCGGGCGAGCATGTACTCCGGCCTCGAATCGCGCGTGCCGCTGCTGGACCCGGAAATCATGCGCCTGGCCGTGAGCATCCCCCCGACCATCAAGTTCAAGGGAGGAAAGCTGAAAAACGTGCTGCGCGAGGCCGTGGCGCCCTTTATCGTCCCGGAGGTGCTGCGCCGCAAGGACAAGATGGGCTTCCCCGTGCCGCTGGGCGAGTGGATGCGACGCCCGCCTGTGCGCGACTTCGTCTGCGACATTCTCCTGTCCCGGCGCAGCAGGCAGCGCGGCATCTACAGCCTTCAGGCGCTGGAAAACCTTGCGTGCACGGACGACAACGGCAGCCGACGCGCTCTCTGGGGCGCGCTGTGTCTGGAGTTGTGGCATCAGACATTTATTGACAATCTGTCCGCCGACGCGTGTTGACGCCTTCGGGGGAAACGCATGAGAGAGAGAGAGAGAGAGAACAAATATCGCCCCGATATTGACGGTCTTCGAGCGCTGGCCGTGCTGCTTGTCGTCGGCTACCACGCTTTTCCCGGTAAAATACAGGGCGGTTTTATAGGTGTAGACATATTTTTTGTTATCTCCGGTTATTTGATCACCTCTCTATTGATAGATGACACCATAAATAACAGATTCAGCATTATCACTTTCTATAACAGGAGGATCAGAAGACTTTTACCAGCTCTTATTACAGTCCTTATAGCCATACTCATCTTCGGGTATTTTGCACTTCTCCCAATTGAATTAAAAAATTTAGGAAAGCATATTTTTGGCGGTTCATTTTACATATCAAATTTCATTCTTTGGAATGAATCCGGATATTTTGATATAGAAGCAACCCTCAAACCATTATTGCATCTCTGGTCGCTCGGTGTGGAGGAACAATTTTATATATTTTTCCCATTTGTTATATTTATATGCACAAAATATAAATTACGGATATTTAATCTAATATTTATACTATGCTTATTCTCCTTTTTTTGTTTATGTTATACAGATCAAATTTCAGCTTTTTATTCACCAATTTCTAGAGCATGGGAGTTGCTTTCCGGAGCTAGCTTAAGCGCAATTCAGCGGCAGAAAAATATAAATTTAACAGCAACAAAGCATCGATCAACATTTTATAAAAACATAGATAACATAATATCAAGTTTAGGAATTCTCTTAATTTGCATTGCTGTTTTTGTGACTAATAGCAAAAAACCATGGCCCAGCTTTTTAACACTATTGCCAATATGTGGTTCTTTATTTATCATAGCTTCAGGAAGAAATGCCCTGATAAATAAATTTTTTCTCTCAAATAGAATTGCAATATTTATAGGACTCATCTCTTACCCTCTATATTTATGGCACTGGCCTTTATTATCATTTTACTATATTATTCACGGCGATCTTGGTTCACAATCTCGCTTACTTCGTATTGGAATTGTTCTCATTTCATTTCTTCTTGCCACCGTTACATATTATTTTATAGAATATAAAATCAGATTTAAATATAAAAATAAAACAATCCCAATATCATTACTCATAATCTTAACTGTTATAGGGCTTTCAGGAATCGCCATATACTTCTCAGATGGAATGTATAATAGAGATAACATAAAGAAATATCTTGATTTTTCAGTTCAGCTCAAACCTTATATCCCTTATGATATGTCATGGAAAGGATATTTATCTGATGGAACTGGCTTACATTTTTGTAAATTTAAGGATACAGGAACATCACACACCGTCGCTATTGTTGGAGACAGTTTTGCCGGACATACATTTCACGGTTTAGCCTTATTGGGAGAGAAATACAAGTTCAATACATTGTTGCTAGGTCGATTCGTACCGGGTGGAGAACATTTTGACCACGATCGCTCAGGGAAGTATAATGAACGGATTATATCGATTTTAATTGAGAAAAAAGATATAGATAAAGTATTTTTATGTTTTCGTGGAATGTCATATATTGATGCAACAGATATTACACTAGGGTATAAAACCTATAAAATTGATTACGGCAAGCCCATCGGCGACACCTTTTTTTCAGAGCTCCAAAAATATGTCAGTCTCTTAAATAGACATGGGAAAAAAGTTTATATTGTTTCTGAAATCCCAACGCTTCCGGATAAAATCTATCATTATATTGATAGACCATTTAAAATCCTTGGTAATTTTCCGAATGATTTTCCAAAATTCACTAAAGATGACGTAATAAAATATCAGAAAAAATATTTGTATGGTCTACAGAATATAAAAAATGCAACAATAATTCCAACTATAGAGAAAATGTGCAATCTCAACGAATTAAATGAGTGTCTCGTTTTCACTGCTGGCGGATTGCCGACAAGATATGACAACGCACATCTGTCATTTATCGGGAGCGAATTATTTGCAGAGACAATATTGCTTCCCTATATTCTAGATTAAAACATCAAATTGCTGAAAGATGTAACACCTTACGAATATGAAATACTTGACATAATAAAGAGATTTTTTATATACTATTCTTTAACGTGCTGCGCGAGGCCGTGGCACCCTTTATCGTCCCGGAGGTGCTGCGCCGCAAGGACAAGATGGGCTTCCCCGTGCCGCTGGGCGAGTGGATGCGACGCCCGCCGGTGCGCGACTTCGTCTGCGACATTCTCCTGTCCCGGCGCAGCAGGCAGCGCGGCATCTACAGCCTTCAGGCGCTGGAAACCCTTGCGGGCACGGACGACAACGGCAGCCGACGCGCTCTCTGGGGCGCGCTGTGTCTGGAGTTGTGGCATCAGACATTTATTGACAATCTGTCCGCCGACGCGTGTTGACGCCTTCGGAGGAAACGCATGAGAGAGAGAGAGAATGTCCCTATCACAACGGTTCGGGATTTCTGGGACAGCAACCCCCTGTTCGCGGGCGAAGGAGCCGGAGAGCCGGGTACGCGCCCATGGTTTGAGCAGCATGAAAGGGTGCTCGCCGCAGATTGCCTTGCGGATGAACGGGCACTGTCATTTGTGACGCAGGATGTGCGCAAAGACGCATGCATCTTGGATGTGGGCTGCGGCCCGGGATTCTGGGTGCGCTTTTTCCTCCGCCGCGGCTTCCAGCGCGTATGGGCCTGCGACCTGACGCCGCAGGCGGTGCGGCTCACACGAACAAGCCTGGACATCTTCGGCTTGCGCACGGAAGGAACCATTCAGGAAGGCAACGCGGAACAACTGCCGTATGAAGATGCGACATTCGACCATGTCAACTGCCAAGGCGTCATTCACCACACTCCGGATACTGAGCAGTGCGTGCGCGAATTTTTCCGCGTCCTGAAACCGGGGGGGACAGTGTGTTTTTCCGTCTACTATAAAAACTTCATTCTGCGCCATCCGGCCTTGTTCCGCACCGTGCAACGCGCTCTTTCATCCCTTGTCGGCCTCAAGGGGCGCGGACGGGAGGCAATGCTGCGCGACGCAAAGAATGCGGAGGACATGGTTCGCCTGTTATGACGGCGCTGACAATCCCATCGGCAAGGCCTACACTCTGGATGATGTGCTGCGCATGGTGCGGGCGACCGGCCTTATCCCGCTTGGGCATCGCCGCAGCTTTTTCCCGGCGCGAGCCATTCCCCTCCCCGTGCCGCGCCAGCTGCACCGTCAGCTTGACCGCCATTGCGGTCTGCTTGTCATGGTGAGGGCCTATAAGCCTTGTTGACGACAGCTTTTTCGGCGGCAGCCCTGCGCAATGACGCGCTTGCCCAGTGCGGCCGCTACTGGCCCGTGGGCAGCGAGCCAGTGGCCGCTCTGCCCATGCCCGCGCCTGCGGCGCTGCCGCAGGAGGTTTTGCCGCCGCGCCTGGTCATGGTGCGCCTGCCCGAATTTGCGGAGGATGTGGGCGTGGCCGGCGCGCTGGCCGTACCGCAACACTACTGCCCTGCTTCTGGCCGATGGACGGATGTGGACTGGCTTTGCGTCATGGGCTGGTTCCTCCACAACCTGGCCGAGCGTGCCCACGAGGACGCCCATGGCCCCATACACTCCTACAGCTTCCGTCTGCACGGCTGGGACGAACGCATCTGGAAGCACGCCTGGGTCAACCGCGCAGCCCTGTTCCTACGGCGCTGGGCGGCGGAAACGGCAGGCAGGCCGGAAGAAGAACTGCTTGGCCCCATGCCCGCGGCGGAAATCCGGCTGACGCACGATGTGGACGCCATCCGCAAGACATTCGCCATCCGGGGCAAGCAAAGCGCTTTCCTGCTGTTCAACGCCGCACGCCGTGCGCTGCACGGTCGTCGGCGCGAGGCGCTTTCCTGTCTGCGCAAGGCCCTGCGCTTCTTTTTCACGCCCGGGGACGACTGGGGCTTCGAACGCATAGCCCGGCTGGACGAGGCCCATGGGCTGACCGCCACCTTCCTTTTCGCCGGTTGCCCCGCGCCGCCGCCGTGGAAGGATTTCCGCCGCTGGCTCATAGACCCCCAGTACGACGTGGCCGCGCTGGCGGGACGCATTGCGGCGCTGCGTCATGCGGGGCATCGCGTCGGCCTGCACCCGTCGGTTGCCGCCTGGCGCGACGCAGACAGACTGCGCGCAACGGCGGAACGCGTGGCTGCGGCGGCAGGCGGCCCTATCACCGTATGCCGCCAGCACTGGCTCATGTTCTCCTTCGCGCGCACATGGGCCGCGCAACAGCAGGCCGGCATAACGGAGGACTGCACCCTGGGCTTCAACGACAGGTCGGGCTTCCGCAACGGCGCGGCGCTGGCCTTTACACCGGCGGGCTCATTTGGTAGTTACCGTGCATGGCCGCTGGCCCTCATGGATTCCCATCTCCACGACTACGCAACCTGCCCGGAGGCGGCTCAAAAAACGACCTTGCACATCCTGAAAGAGCTGTGGGCGACAGGCGGGCAGGCGACAATTTTGTGGCATCCGCACACCATTTCCAACGATTACGGCTGGCAGACGACGTATAATTTTTTATTGAACCGACTGCAATAGTGAAGGAGCGAGCTATGCAGGAGAGAGAGAGAGAGAGTATCCGTGAATATTTGATATCTAAAGATATAGTGTTGAATAATGTACCAGAAATTTTACTTCCAGCTATCAAACAAATGGTTGATGAAGGTGACCATTTTTACCTTTCATCAAACAATTATAATAGATATCATGGAGAAAAAATATTCTATTCTTATTCTTATCTCGTGTCGGCAGATCCATGGTCTGCATATTCAAAAAAGGATGAGAATTATATCCAAGAAGAAGTTACCCCTAATCAGCAACGATATATTGCTGCGGCCCTTTTCAATCCATCATCAATAAAAACTTGGTCTATACATTTGACGCCTTTTTGCAATATAAGCTGTCCAATGTGTCCATTTCACGGCAAAGAAGGAGATGCATATAAAGCTGAAAGAAAAAAAATGTTTGTTACTGTTCCACTTGAAACAGCATTTGAACGCATAAAAAAGATCGCTGATTTTGGTGCTACACATTTATCGTTAACGCCTTTAGGTGAACTATTTATGTACAAACACTGGCGTGAGGTTATTAAATATGCCAAGGAACTTGGACTGCATGTCGGCTTTACCAGTAACGGCACGCTGTTGACAAGAGAGCGCTGCCGAGAGCTTGCCGAACTTGGCATTGATTCTCTCACACTAAGTATTGATGCTATAAATTTTGATACATATGCCAAAGTTCATTCCTCCAAAAAAGAGTATTATGAAACAGCTATTAACGCACCAGAAACATTAAGAGAATTCAACATTGAGACAGGCGTTCATTTTGTACGCCAGCCTGAGAACTTAAAAGATGAAAATGAATTTATCAATTACTATACAAACAAAGATTTCTCCGTTGGAGTTGGAGAATACCTAGAATTTATTGATGGTAAATTGCTTCGGATCAAAAGAGAGGAAAAAATATCAAATCCAACAAACACATCATCGAGTTGCAACAACTACCAGCCGATCATTCAACCAGATGGTAAAATTGTTTTTTGTTGTGCGTTAAATCACTTCCAGTTTGATGACAACAGATTTAATATCATTGAACATCCGCATGTAGACGATGGTATCGAACATGCTGTCGCTTGGTTTAAGAAACATTATATTTGTGAGAAAACGTTTGACAGCATCTGCTCTACATGTGCACTCTGGGATACACTTGCATATACACAATACACGATGAACGGAATTGATTGCAAAAAAGCGCGTACGAATCAGACATATAATAAGTCCGTCGGTCTTATGAAAAAATGGAAAAGCCGTCTTGTTCATGCTATCTATGACCCACGATGGGCTGTTCACAAGCTGAAAGAACATATTAACAAATTACTGGACTGATAAATTTCTCAATCGGTTATGACTTATTGATGAATGTCTCGGGCATATCTTAACCCCCACAAGTTTACAGCCGTACTAAAATTTGCGCTTGATGTTTATAGCAGAAATTCCTTGGAAAGTCGGCGTGTTTTAAGGTGAGGGTTAGCACTTGCTGTCTGAACAGCATAGAGCGGCAATGCTTACATTGTCTACGCTTTGTACAGTGACGGAGTGTAGGCGATATATGGTCTTGATACCGCTGGACATTGGCTAATTTACGTACTTCGTATGGATCCCTATCTACGTGGTACGCAACCGCTTCAGGAACACAGGCGGGCAGGCGACAATTTTGTGACATCCGCATACCATTTCCAACGATTACGGTTGGCAGGCGACGTATAATTTTTTATTGAACCGACTGCAATAATGGAGAAGCAAGCTATGCAAGAGAGAGAGAGAGAGATTACAAGAGCAGGGCGTCGCTCTTAATAATATCCCCGATGCATTAATTCCGGCCATAACGCAACTTGCTGAGAATAACACACCTTTTTTATCACAAATACTAATTTTGACATCATTGACAATAATCACGTCCAGTATATTTGCTGTGACAGTGCATGGAAAGCCACAAGCTGGAGTGCCGCTTTTTTGCTGGAATCCGCGCCGCCGTCCGTCAGCGCAGAAGTGGGGGAGGCATTGGCTGTGGCCATGCTGCAATCTTACAAACCAACATCATGGTCTCTGTTGCTTGATTGGCGCTGCATCTATACATGCCCCATGTGTCCGTTCCATGGCGAAGGCTATACCGGAGATTATTGGAAAAACAGACAGAAGCAGCGGACTGTCGTGCCATTGGAAACAGCAAAATGGCGCATAGACCTATTGAAACACTACGGAGCCTCACATCTGTCGCTCATCTCCTCTGGAGAGATATTTTTATATCCCTATTGGAAGGATGTTGCAGACTATGCGAAAGATCTTGGCTTCTCACTAGGAACAACTACAAATGGTGCCATGATTACGCCAGAGCTTTGCCAAGAGCTTATTAAGCATGGGTTCACAAATATTTCTGTCAGTCATGATGCTATAACATTTGAAACATATAAACAAGTTCGTTCCGCAGACAGAAAGAATTTTGAAGCTGCCATGAAAGCGCCAGAAATGCTTACGGACGCTGGCCTTAAAGTAAATGTACATTTTGTACAGCAAGATGCCAATATCCATGAAAAACAACAATATATTGATATGTGGAAAAATCAAATATTGATTCATTCTCAATCGGATCACAGACAATATACAATGAGGATGGCTCATGCTCAAAACGAGACACATCAAATGATATTTTCATTCAACCACTTTGCTCTTGGTTTGGTAGTTATTGTATTCATGTCGATGGGACAGTTTCGCTCTGTTGTCAATCGCAAACGCTTATAGATGACACAAACTCATATGGCATAGATTTTCCTAATATAGACGAAATTCAGGATGCCGAGACGGTAGTTAAAAAACTTCATGCCCTGATGTGCCATTCCTCACTGACACCGTATTGTAAAAAATGCGGCTTATATTCACTACGGAAAAATCCCGTTTGGAATATTTCTCCAAAATGGAAGCATCTTAAAAACGATACTGACCTTGATATTTGGGAACGTATTCATCCGTACAGCGATCTCTGTGAATACTTAAAACTACACAGACCAAAGGCATTCCAGATACTGCAAAAATGCAAACATATGCTGCTGGGAAACGCATAGCCTTTGCCAAGAGGAAACGATGAAAAAGACAACTTACCCAACCATTGTTCCCTTACTCCCTGCGGCGTGGCAAAAGGTTCTTTTCGGTGATAGAAAAGCAGAGAGAGAGAGAGACCCGGATTGGCTTGAGTGGCAGCGTTGCTACCTGGCGTTTTACCAAAACACGCAGAAAGCCGGCATAGGGCAAGTGGTCAATAATGCAGGCTACAACATTCTGCGAGGATATGACTTCACCGGGTTGCGCTGTCTGGAAATCGGCCCCGGCATCCTGCCTCACATGCGCTTCTGGCGCGGCAGGCCCGCATGCTACGATATCGCCGACATCCAGAAAGATCTTTTGGACGCCTCCCGGACAATTCTGGACAGGGCGGGGGTGCCCGGGATGGCCATGCTGCTGCCGGAGCGTGCGCAGGCGGGCATTTCCGCCCCTGACGCCTCCTATGACTGCATTCTCTCTTTTTACAGCCTCGAGCACCTGTCCCCCCTGGATGCGCACCTGAAAGAGTATCACCGCCTCCTGCGGCCCGGCGGCATGCTGGTTGGAGCCATCCCGGCCGAGGGAGGGCTGGCGTGGGGGCTGGGACGAATGCTGACATCCCGGCGCTACGCGAAAAAGCACTTCAGTTATGATTTTGACAAAATCACCGCCTGGGAGCATTGTAACACCGTCGGCAGCATCCTGCGCGCCTGTGACGCGCTTTTCCGGCAGGGACTCCTTGAATTTTGGCCCTTGCGCGCTCCGCTTGTCTATATAAACCTTGTTATCCGCTTCAAATACCGAAAGGCCGCATGACCCCCATAGCCGCCCAAGTTGCCCACACCCTGCCGCGCGTCCTGTCGCTTTTTGACAGAGACCCGCGCAGCGCATGCTATGGCATTGGCGACAGGCAGCATGTCTCCTGGTGTACCAAAGACTATGCCAACGGCACGCAGCAGGCTTTGGCCCACGGCCTGGCCCGCCTGCTGCATGACGGCGCGCTGCCCCCGTTCTGCCCCCCCGGGCAGGCGTCCCGCGTTGTGGAAAGCGCGTTTGCCGGCCTGGCGCGCATTACGCGCAGCGATGGCAGCCTAGAAGAGGCCTTCCCCTACGAAAGCTCCTTTTGCGTCACTGCGCTCGGCCTGCATGACCTGCTGTGGGCGCACCGCCTCTGCCCGCCGGACACCCCGGCCACGCGGGCGCGCCGCCTGGCCGCCCTCGCGCCGCTGGCGCGCTTCCTCCTGCGCGCCGACGAGCGACACGGCTTCATTTCCAATCACTTGGCCACGGCGGCGGGCGCGCTCTACCTCTGGCATGCGGAAACGGGCGACGCTGCGGCGGAACGCTGCGGCGGGCTGCTGCTCCGGCGCATCCTTGAGCATGCCTCCCCCGAGGGCTGGTTTCGAGAATATGACGGCGCAGACCCCGGCTACCAGAGCCTCTGCCTGCACTATCTCGCCCTGCTGCACGTCGCCCGGCCGGATCTCGGACTGATGCCGCACCTGTGCCGGGGCATCGACTTCCTGACGCATTTCGTCTTTCCCGACGGTTCGTTCGGCGGCATTTTCGGCAGCCGCAGGACGCGCTTCTACTATCCCACGGCCGCGGCGCTGCTTGCCGAATCCCATCCCCCGGCCGCTGCGCTGCATGCCGCCATGTCGGCCTCCATCGCGGCCATGAACTGCGTCACCCTAGCCTGCATGGATGACGACAATCTGGCGCCCATGTTCAATGCCTACGCCTGTGCGGCGTCCATTTCGGTTCCGCAGGAGACCGGGGCCCTGCCCTGCGCCGCGCCCGCGCCCCTGCGTCGCTTTCCCGGGGCTGGCCTCGCCGTCTACAATACGACGGCGCACTATACGGTTGTTGCCGTGGGTCTGGGGGGCGCCTATGAAAGCGCCTCCAAGGTGGACGGGAGCCATATGACGGACGGGGGGAGCCTGCTTCGGCGCGGCGATCGGCTCTGGAGTACGCAATGCCGTGACCCGCAAGCGACGGCGTTGCTCTCGGACGACGGACTGGATGTCACCTGCCGCGCCGTCAGGGTGCTGCGCCGCCGTCCCGCCCCTTTGCAGCTGCTCTGCCTGCGCCTGCTGGCCATGACCGTCATGCGTGTGCCCGCGGTGTCCCGCCTGATCAAACGCCTGCTGGCTTTCCTGCTCATGGGCAAAAAAAGTTTTCATCCGGTCGCCATCCGACGGCGCATCGACATGAGTGGCGGGCGCCCTGCCGTCACGGCAGCACCGGTCGGCCCCTTGCCGTCGGGCACGGTCTTCGAGGCACAGGGCGGCACAAGTCTTTCCATCCACATGGCTTCTGCGGGCTACTGGCAGCGCACGGAGGCGCAAGAATGATTCCCCGCCTGCGCCCGCGCCTGGGCCTCCCCGAATTGCTGGCCGCCCTGCGCCCGGGGGACGACGCTCAGGCCGTGACCGAGTTTGAACAAGCCTTTGCGGATATGACCGGCCAGCGCCACGCCGTGGCCTTTCCCTATGGGCGTACAGGGCTGTATTGCCTGCTCAAGGCGCTAGGACTGCGCAACAGCATGGTCGTCACGCCGGCCTGGACCTGCGTGGTCGTGCCGCACGCCACGGTGAGCAGCGGCAATGAGCCGGTCTTCGTCGACAGCGCCCCCGGCGACTACAACATGGATCTGCGCCGTGCCGGCGAAACGCTGGACGAAACCGACGCGGGCGCGCTCATCGCCACATCGATTTTCGGCCACCCCGTGGATCTCGACGCGCTGGAAGCCCTGCGCCGCACGCATCCCGGCGTCTGCATTATCCAGGACTGCGCGCACTCCTTCCTGTGCGAACACGGGGGGCGCCCCGTACATGCATACGGCGATGCGGCCGTGTTCGGCCTTAATGTCAGCAAGCTCATGTCTTCCATTTTCGGGGGGATGGTGGCCACCGACGACGACACGCTGGCCGCACGCCTGCGCAACGAACGAAGCAAGACGCTCAGCCCGGCCCCCTGGCGCAAGGCATGGAGCCGGCGCATCTATCTGGCGGCGTCCATGCTCGCGCTCTGGCCGCCGGCGTACAGCGCCGTGAACTTGCTTGAACGCAGCGGCGCGCTCGGCCGTTTTGTCAGCTACTACGACGAGGGGCGCATCGACATGCCCGCTGACTGGGATGTAGCCATGACCGCCCCGGAAGCGAGGGTCGGCGTCGTCCAGTGCGGGCGATACACCAGCATCATCGCCAACCGCCGGCGCAATGCGGCGGCCTATACGGAAGCCCTGCGGCACATCCCCGGCATCACCCTACCGCCGCACGATGATGGGGCCACATGGTCGCATTACACCATCCTTGTGGACAGGCGCGAGGCGCTGCTTGACCGCGCATTGCGTGCGGGCATACAGTTGGGCCGACTTATCGAATACAACATTCCCGACATGCCCGCCTACCGCGCCCGGCCCGGCTACAGGGACTGTCCGCGGGCCCGCAGGCTTGCGGAGCACAGCGTCAACCTCCCTGTCTGGTGCGGCCCACGGGATGTACAACGCGTCATTGATTTCCTGAAAAATACAATGGGACACTATTGAAATGAAAAATGCCAGCATACTCTGCATCACCAGCGACGATGCCTGGGGGGCGCAGGCCGCCCGTCTGGCGTCCCGCTACCCCAATGTTCTGGTGGCCCGCGATGCGCGCTCGCTTTCCGCATCGCGCGCGCTGAAGCTGCTGTTCAAGAGAGAGAGAGAGAGAGAGAACGTTGCGCCTCTCGGTGGTGCTGCGACAGCTTGCCGCCATGCTGCAACGCGTCAAGGAGCCCTGCACCTTTGACGCAGGCGTCGCCAGCAGCGCGGATATCCTGCGCATCTGCCGGGCCGAGGCAATCAAGGCGGTCGTCCTCTACCGCGCCGGCATCTACATCAACCGCCAACTGCTGGAAGCCGTGCCGCAGGTGTTCAACATCCACTGCGCGGACATATACCGCTACGGCGGGCTGAATGCCATCGGACGCATACGGGCCGACAGGGAGCGCCGCCAGTGGGCGACCCTGCACCGTGTCACGCCGCGCATTGACGAGGGGCCGGTGATTGCCCTGAAGGAATACCGCCTCAATCCGGCCATGGCCTATTGCAGCATGGAGGATGTGGCCTATCGCGCCGGCCTTGAGCTGCTGGAAGGTTTTTTTAACGCATATACGCAAGGTTTCTCCCCGAAACTGGAATAACATGATGAAACAAGGTTTGCTTTTCCAATCAAGATTGCTGTGGGATATTTTATCAGAAGTGTACAATTTACATTATGAGATAATCTCATATAAGGGCTCTGAAATTCCGGTATTTCATCCAAAAAATAAACTTGCAAAAAAATATATACAAATGCTCCATATATGTTCTATGATTTTATTCCAGATGAGTATCGCAAAAATGCAGGAGAAGAGATAAAATTTTTGTTAAAAAATCAGTCATCGTATAATTATATACATAAAACATGTGTAAATATTAATGAATATACGAATAAAATAGAAGAAGGAATAATTTCATTTATAAATATTGCGCCACATAGCTTTGATTCATATATAAAAGAATTATCAAAAAAACATTGCCAAAACATACGAACAGCTGAAAATAAAATAAAAAAAAATAAATATTATGTGATATGTGAAGCGACAACAGAAACTGAATTGCATAGGATTTACGATCTTCTTGCAATAACATATGCAAAAAACATCGTATGTTTTTTCATCCATACAAATTATTTTTGTTATTATTCAAGAATAATGTAATTAATGCACATTATATCGAGGATCGCGCGAATTCGTCGATAATGAATGCAATCATAACTGCTCACGACTCATACACAATGCATTACATGTGGGGAATGAACAATCCACAATATTATCGCTTGTCGTTAAGTCATATTTTATTAAAAAACATGATTGAGGAAGCTTTTGCTCGAAACCTACGCTATGTCTCATTTGGTTCAACTTCTTTATCTGACACAAATTTACTGGCTTTTAAAACAAAATGGAAGTGCGCTCATACTCCAATATATGCATACTATACCAAAGAGCGTCCCCTTGTTATTGATGTTGAATCAAGCTATAAATTTTTGCGTAGAATATTTTTTTCTCTTCCTGTCCCATTTTTAAAAAAGCTTATGCCAAAAGCCTTACAAATACTCGTTCAATAATAGCTCCTAAAGGAGAAGTACATGCGTGTTGCAATTATTACAGGAACAGGAGAAGCCTCAATCAAAAGCTGCAATCGTCTTGTGGAGCTGTTGAAGGACGAGGCAGACACGTTTATTGTGCAAGAGAAATCACTCACGATGAAAAAAATTTGTCATATTATATTAAAAAGAATAAAAAGTAAAGGGTTTATAAATGCATTAGGAATGATTTTTGGTTATTTATTTGGCATGCTACAACCATCTAAAAAAATAGATCCTACATACACAATAAATTACAAAACAACAGCTATCAATAAAGATGTTTGCGCTGAAACTAAAATATGCGAATTCACTGCGGACTATATTGTTACAATAGGATGCTCGCTACTGAAAAAAACATTACTCAATAAGCTAAACACTCCGATCATTAATATCCATCCTGGTATCAATCCAAGATATAGAGGGGCTGGAAATGTTTGGGCCTGCTTTGATAACGATTTTTCGACAACTGGCGTAACTATACATAAAATTGATGCGGGTATTGATACAGGCGAGATCATTTCAAATAGATTTATCGATTTTAAGCAAGCTAGAATTAATTTTGTAAATATGAATGCTATTTGTATGGAAGAAGGAAGCTATCTTGTTTATGATTTTTTATGCCAAAATAAAAAGAGCATTGATATAGATGTAACAAAATTACAAAGTAATTTTAGAGGTTTTCCGACATTTTTTGAAATACTAAAAGCGAAAAATAATTTTCAAAAAAATAAATTAGTATAACCATGATATTATACTAGTAAGTGTGACAATTAGCTACATATTTATACAATTAAATTATATGTTCATAAAAACAGTCATCGCATAGACTGCATTACTAACTCTGGGTACTTGCCTATGAACACCCTGTATAAGTCTGTCAGGCTGGTCATTGAATGGCTGTTCACGCCGATTACCATGCTGCCGGCGATGCTGCGCACCTACCGACAGCTTTTCGACATTTTTTCCGGCGCATGGGAGCGGAGGGAGGGCAAGCCCCTCTGGTGTTTCTCCGGCAAAGACATTGCATTCCGCGGGTGGTATGAAAAGCTTGCCCGCGACTTCACTCTGCGCGGCCGCTTTGGCTATGAGTGGGCCAACGGAGCAGGCGATAACCTCGCCGGCAAAATTTACAATAACTTTGTCACATACTGGCTTTACGGCAAATTGGGTACACGGCTGTTTCACGGTGCCGCGATCGCCATCTTTGCTTTGGCTCTTTTTATCTCTGCATGGATCCAATTTGGTTTTTTCGTAGCGGCGCTAGCGCTCTTCTTCTTTCTCCCATCCTCATTTGTTGTCGTATCTTTGATGCATATGGGGAAGCCGGAAAGCCTGTTCTGGGGATTTTCCCTTATCGCCATGTTGCTGCTGCTTTCCGGTTGGTACATATCCGCCGGGATTTTATGGAGCTGCATAGCCTTTTGCAATCTGCCTGCGGCGGCAATGTGCGGCATTTTTATGGGGCCGGTCGGCTGTGTGCAAGCATTCTGCGACGACGCCCTTGTGCCGCTTCTTTTTTCCATAGCTCCGGGCGCGGCCAAAACAGTCTGGCGAATTTATTATATGCACAAGGCCGGCACGCTTTCACACATGTACTCCGAGCAGGTAAAAATGGCTTCAATTCCCCCACTCCCCTTACGATGGGAATGCGTGACCGCCATCCCCATCGTAGTTTCCTTATGCCTCTGCCCTCTGCTTTTTCCTGGCGGAACAATCCATTGGGCCGCCTGTAGCTGGATACTTTTTTCCGGCTGGCTCAACGACAGGTTCATCCGTTACAACGACAAGGAAAGCGTGCAGGCATTCATGGCGATCTGCGCTTTCGCCCTGGCGACAACCTCATGCAATATCGGTTCATATGCTGTACTGCTGTATCTGCTGTACCCCCCGATACAGGATGTGCACGCCGCTTTTCCGCAGTTTCCCGGAGAGACGGGACATGCCGCCAAGTGCAGAACCTTCCGGCATATTTATCCCAATCTGACCTCACGCCCCTACATTGTGCCCGACGCGCTGCAGTCTTTTTTTTCCCATATCCCCAAATACTCACGAATTATCGCTGAATATGACGGCGATCCTCGCAGCGGAAGCCCCATGCGCGCTTTCTGGAGCTATCTGGACATGTTCCGCGCAAACCGGGAAATCAATCTTTTCAATGACATGTATTTACGTCCCTTCGCACCACTAATTTCCTCTATGGTTGCGAACCGTTTTTCCCCCGATCTCATGTCGGCGCAGGAGATGTCGGAACATTTGCACTACTTCGGCATTAAATACGTCATCGCATATACCGATGCTATGTGTACAAGGTTGGATAACATGGCGTGCAAATATATCGCAACAGTTTTTCCTGTATATTCCCAATTTCTGTTTGGATATGACGTCCAGGCCATAGCAAGAATGCATCAAAAGATGCACCTGTTCCGCACAGATGTACAAGATGGAATTATATCTGATACAGACACGTTCACTGTCGACAAGAAAATTTTGAGATTTATTGCCGAAAGGGGAAAGGCCCATACCGTCCGCTTGCTTTATTCTCCGCAGTTTCATGTTTCGCAGGCAGGAAAGGAACTGCCTTTCTCCCCTGCCGCGCATCCGCGCCTCCCTTGCGAGCCGTTCATTTCCCTTCCCATTGTCGATTCCGGCCCTGTGACGCTCACCCATCCCCTCTGGGGCTTTTCTCGCGCGCCGGAGAACAGGAGACCAGGCTGCTCTTGTTCGGACAACTGTGAACTTGTCTCAAAATGATTTCTGGTGTATTTTGTTTTTTACCTTATGTGACACACAGGCCTCTCCTTGCAGAGGGAGCTGATAAACGTGCATTTCGATGTACTGTTAACCTACATTAGGTGAATTACTTGTCAGTAATAGGAGTTTATCATGTACAGACAATGCACTCGTTGCGTCATGGACACAAGCGATCCGCAGATCACGTTCGACGCTGACGGCCATTGCAATCATTGCACTCAAGCTGCAAAGCTGCTGTCAGAACTTCCAACCGACAAAGAAAAAGCCCTTTCCCTTCTGATCGCAAATATCCAGGGCATGGGGAAAGACAAGCCGTATGACTGCATTATCGGCCTTTCCGGTGGCGTCGATTCCTCCTATCTGGCGTACAAAGCCAAGGACTGGAACCTGCGCCCGCTTCTCGTACATGTGGATAGCGGCTGGAATACCCCGGAATCAGAGAATAATGTTGTCCGTCTTGCCGAATACCTGAACGCCCCCCTTGTGCGGGAAACTGCGGATTGGGAGGACATGCGCGACTTGCAGAGAGCCTTCCTGCAATCCGGCGTTCCCAATCAGGATATTCCGCAGGATCATCTTTTCTTCTCTGTCATCTATGAGCAGGTGCGCAAGCACGCAATTCCCTGCTGGCTCAGCGGAAGCAACCTGGCGGGCGAATCCATTCTCCCGCAGGCATGGGGATACAACGCCATGGATTCCTGGCATCTCCGTGAAATCCATCGCAAATTCGGGACGCGTAACCTGTCCTCCTTCAAATTTATGTCCCTGCTAGACTACCTTGGCTATTACTGCGGTTTTGATGAAAGCCTGCAACGATTTTCCCCGTTGAATCTGTTGGACTACAACCCCCTGGAAGCCCGCGAAACCCTCAAACGGGACTGCGGCTGGCAGGATTACGGACGTAAGCATGGGGAATCATATTTCACGCGCTATTTCCAAAATTATTACCTCCCCAAACGCTTCGGCTATGACAAGCGCAAAGCCCATCTGTCGAGCCTGATCATGAGCGGTGCCATCACGCGGGATCAGGCCATTGAAGAATTACAGCGTCCCCTGTATGTTCCCGAAGACTTGGAGAAGGACGAAACCATCGTCCGTGAAAAACTCGGTTACAGCAAAGCGCAGTGGGAGTGCATTCTCAACCTGCCCACGCACCCGCACGAAGACTATCCAAGCCGACATGCGCTGATTACCCGGATATCCGCCACTTCCGGCATTAAGCGAATGTTTCTGGTGGCCCTCTTTTTGCTTCTTCGCGGCGATTTTTCGACCCTCTCAAAAAAAATCTCTCACAAATGGCGTCGGCGTCCGCTTGCTGGGGAAGGCCTATGAGGCTGACCAACCGTCCGTGTACCACTTGCATCATGCTGTGAGATATAGCGCATGAAGAACCAGACCTCTTTTCTCTCCCTCTTTGAAGGGCAGTTCGGCACGGCATCTCGTCCAACGCGCATGGGACAGTTGGCGATCCGTCTGGGAGGGGAGCTGACGGTGTATTCCCGCACCAGTGCAAAAAATACGGCGGAGCACCGGCCGCATATCCGCTTTGTGCCCTTCCGCCCGACAGAGCGCCCTCTGCTGAGTAAAGTGCAGCGCCGCGCGGACCTCGCCCTGCGGCGCTTCGACGCCGTGCGGCGCAATGACGCACAGTGGGCTGTCCCGCCGGGCCCGTTGCAGGAGGAACCTTTTGACATCATCCTCTGCCATGACCTGATACTCCTGCCCATGGCATATGCCGTCAGGGAACTGCCCCATAACCGCGGCCGGGCTAAAATTGTCATGGACCTGCGGGAGTATTACCCGAGGCAGGTGGAATCCAGCTTGAGATGGAAGCTTTCCACAGGAATTCTGTATCATCTCCTGTGCGATTGCTATCTGCGCCATGCGGACACGCTGCTGACCGTTTCGCCGGGGCTGGTTGACGAATACAAACGTGTGTACGGTGTCACATGCCGTCTCCTGCCGAGCTATTCGCCGTTTCATGACTTACAGCCAAGTGCCATTGCGGAGGATCCCATCCGCTGCATCCATCATGGAGGCGCGCAGCCGAACCGCAAGCTGGAAGGCATGATCGAGGCCGTCCGCATGCTCAACGGTCGTTTCACCCTTGATTTCATGCTCGCCTTGGGGGACGCCGCCTATTTGCGGCAGCTTCAGGAAATGGCGCGCGATGTGCCGTGGGTGCGTTTTCTCCCACCTGTTCCCATGCCGGATATTGTCACTGCCATACACAGCTACCACCTTGGATTATATCTTATTTCCCCAATTTCCTTCAACCATCGTCATTGCTGGCCCAACAAGCTTTTCGAGTTCATTCAGGCGCGGCTCGGCGTGATCGTCAGCCCCGTGCCGGACATGGCCGGCCTTGTCCGGGGCTGGGGCGTCGGCGCGGTGAGCGACGACTTCACCCCGGAATCCCTGGCAAGGCTTCTTGACGGCCTCGCGCCTGAAACCATCAGGCGGTTCAAGGAGCACTCCCATATGGCGGCAAAAGAACTCTGCTGGGAACACAATGAAAAGGTTCTTGAGGGGATATTCAACAACCTTTTGACGCAATGATTTTTATTGCATCCTTAAGAATACTGTGAGGGGCAGCATCCCATGGCCCAGAAACTTCTCATCACCGGAGCAGACGGCTTCATCGGCTCGCATCTCGCTGAATTCTGCGTGCAGAAGGGGTACGATGTGCGCGCCTTCTGCCTGTACAATTCCTTCGGCCGGCTGGGCTGGCTGGACAGCAGCCCCCTGCTGCCCGAAATGGACGTTTTCTGCGGCGACATACGGGATGCCTACGGTGTGCGCCAGGCCATGCGCGGCTGCGACGCCGTGCTGCACCTGGCGGCACTGATCGCCATCCCCTATTCCTACCATTCGCCGGAAACCTACGTGGACACCAACATCAAGGGAACGCTGAACGTGGTGCAGGCCGCGCGCGACCTTGATGTCAGCCGGGTGGTGCATACCTCCACCAGCGAGGTGTATGGCACGGCCCGCTTCGTGCCCATCACGGAAGAGCACCCGCTGCAGGGGCAGTCTCCCTATTCGGCGACGAAAATCGGCGCGGACCAGCTGGCCTTGTCGTTCCACAAGGCCTTCGGCACGCCTGTGGCCGTGCTTCGCCCGTTCAACACCTACGGCCCGCGCCAGTCCACACGGGCGGTCATCCCTACCATCATCACGCAGCTTGCCGCAGGCATGCGCGAGATTCGGCTCGGCAGCCTGCACCCCACCCGCGACTTCAGCTATGTGACGGATACCGCCGCCGCCTTTGAGGCCGTGCTGCGCTCGGACGATTGCGTCGGCGAGGTGGTCAACGGCGGATCGGGCTTTGAGATCAGCATCGGCGACCTGGCGCGTGACATTGCGGAACTCATGAGCGCAGACATTGAAATACGCTACGACGACGCCCGTCTCCGTCCGGCGGACAGCGAGGTGGAACGCCTGTGGGCCGACAATTCCAAGCTGAAAAGGTTGACAACATGGCGTCCCCTGTTTGAAGGTAGGGAAGGCTTCCGGCGAGGCCTGCGCGAAACCATAGACTGGTTCTCCCGCCCTGAAAACCTGCGCCTCTACAAGCCGGGCCGGTACATCCTTTAGGAATTCGCATGAAAGCAGTCATCCAGGCAGGCGGCAAGGGCACGCGCCTGCGGCCGTACACGCTTGTCCTGCCCAAGCCGCTCGTGCCCGTGGGCGGCTACCCCGTCATCGAGATTCTGCTGAAATGGCTGCGCCGCAACGGCGTCGCCGAGAGCTGCATCACCCTGGGGTACCTGGGCTCGCTCATCCGCGCCGTGTGCGGTGACGGCGAAAAATTCGGCATGCCCATCCGCTATGTGCAGGAGGAAGAGCCGCTCAACACCGTGGGCGCGCTGCATCTGCTGGGAAAATCCGTGCTGGATGCAACCTTCCTCTCGCTCAACGGCGATGTTATCACCGACCTCAATCTGCGCGAGATGCTCCGCTTTCACAAGAACCACGGCGGCCTGCTCACAGTGGCCACGGCCACCAAGCCGGTTTCTCTCGACCTGGGCGTGCTGGAGCTGGACGAGAACAATATCGCCACCGGTTTCCGGGAAAAGCCGAAGCTGACGTATGCCGTCAGCATGGGCATCTATTGCATGGAGCCGGAGATCCTTGACCTCATCCCCGAAAAGGTCGCCTTCGGCTTTGACGACCTCATGTACACCATGCTGGACAAGGGCCTGCCGGTGCATGCCTACCGGCATCAGGGCATGTGGATGGACATCGGCCGGCCCGAGGATTATGTCAAGGCTCAGGAGGTCTTCGAGAAAAACCAGGCCAGCATTCTGGGGGTCTGACATGGATGCCGTGAAACACATCGGCCTTTCCGAAGCCAGCCTTGGCCCGGAGGAGGAGGAAGCCGTCCTGGCCGTTCTGCGGAGCGGTTGGCTGACGCAGGGCGAAAAGGTCGCAACCTTCGAGCGGGCCTTCGCCCGGACGCACGCCATGGAGCACGCCGTGGCGGTCAATTCCGCGACGGCCGGGCTGCACCTTTCTCTGGCCGCCCTGGGCATCGGGCCGGGCGAGGACGTGCTCGTGCCCGCAGTCACGTTTGTGGCCACGGCCAATGCCGTTTTTTACACCGGGGCCAAGGCTCTGCCGGTGGACGCGGCAGCGGCGGACAATCCCCACATGTCCATGGAGCATGCGGCCTCCCTGCTCACGGACAGGACGCGCGCGGTCATCCTCATGCATTACGGCGGCTATGCCATGGATATGGAAGCCTGGAGCGCCTTCTGCGCGCGTCATGGCCTGCTGCTGCTGGAAGACGCGGCGCACGCGCCCGGCCTCAAAGGCGTGGGGCGGCAGTCGTCCGCCGCCGTATACAGCTTTTTCGGCAACAAGAACATGACCACCGCCGAGGGCGGCATGATCACAACGCGCGACGGGGCTCTGGCCGAGCGACTGCGCCGGCTGCGCGGCCATGCCATGTCCGCCCCCACCCTGACGCGGGCCAGGGGGCATGCCTTCAGCTACGACATTGAGGAGCTGGGCTGGAATTACCGCCTGGACGAGCTGCGAGCCGCCGTCGGCCTTGCCCAGTTGCAGAAGCTGGACGCCTTCAACGCCCGGCGCGCCGCGCTGGCGCGGCTCTACCGCCGCCTCATGGCCGAGGCGTTGCCGGAGGCAGCGGCGCCCTTCTCCGGGGAACATGCGAGCGTCAACCACCTGTTTACCGTCGTCCTGCCGGAGGGAACCGCGCGCCCCGATGTCATGCGGGCCATGCGCGAACGCGGCGTCCAGACCAGCATTCACTATCCCCCGTGGTATCGTTTCACCTGGCACAGCGACCAAGTGGGAACGGTCAGCCTGCCCCATGCAGACGCCTACTGCGCGCGAACCCTGACGCTCCCCCTGCACCCGCAGATGACGGACGATGACGTGGCCTATGTGGTGCAGTCCCTGAGCTCCAGCCTGCGGTGAGCGGCGTGCGCATCCTTGTACTCTCCCATACGGCGACGCCACATACGGTACGCCCTGTGGAGCATCTGTTGCGCCAAGGGCATGAGGTCGTCATGGTGGGAGCGCAAAACCCCTGGCCGGAAGGGCGGGCAGGCTTCGCGCATGTCCTGCGCCAAGGGGCTTTCACAGGGCTGCCCCGGCTCCTGCGCGACATCGGCAGGCTTTTCGCGCCGCATGTCGTTCATGTGCACTACGCATGGCTGGAAGTCCTCTACAGCGTACAGGCCCATATCGCTCCGGTCGTTGTGTCCGTGTGGGGGAGCGACATCAACGATTTTGTCTCGCTCACGCCCAGGGGCTGCGCCTGGCGCCCGTTCATGCCGCGCCGCCTTGATCTGCGCCGGGCGTTTCCCGGAGTGGCGCGGGTTATCATTGACGACGCGACCATGTTTGACAAATGCCGCTTCATCGCGCCGGACTGCGCCCCCATTGAACTGCTCCATCTCGGTGTGGACACGCGGCAGTTCCGCCCCCCCACCGGGGAAGAACGCGCACAGGCGCGGGCACGGCTGGGATTCGCGCCGGAGGATGTGGTGCTGTTCTCCCCGCGCGTCATGAGCAGGGCATACAATCAGGCCACTATCCTGCGATGTTTCGCCGCTGCCGCAGCACAAAACAGCCGCGCCCGGCTGATCCTCAAAACCTATATCCCCGGCGGTTCGCGGGCAGACAGCGACTACGCCCAAAAGCTGGCGCGCGCTGCCGCCGCCCTGCCCTGCTCGCAACAAATCCGCTTTGTGCCTCCCGTGCCCTCGGAAGAACTGCACACCCTATACTGGGCTTCTGACGGCGTCATCAACTATCCGCAGGAGGACGGGTTCCCTGTGACGCTGGCCGAGGCCGCAGCCACATGCACACCCATCATCACAACCATGCTGCCGGCCTACGCCGGAACCTTTGCCGAGAAGGACGCTTTCCGCATCATTACCGATGCGGGCTCGCTCACGAGCGCATTGACAGCATTTCTCCATTCTCCCGCCCTGCCGGAAGCGCAACTGCGTGACGCGCGTGACGCAGTGCTGCGGGCCTATGATTTTGACAACTACACACAGCGGCTTTCATGCATATACCAGGAGATTGTCTGCGAGCATCCGCATGATGCCTGCCAGCCATCTTCCGCCGCGAACAAAACTGCCTCCACAGTGGCTGCCGAGATGTCTCATGAGACATCCTCCAAAATGTCCCTGCGGCAGACATGGGTTGACGGCATCAAAAAACTTGTGCCTGCCAGAATAAAAATGGCCGTACATTTGCACCAGGCACTTACGGGTGGCACCTATGAAAAAATATCTTGACATATTCACATCGGAATTCGGTGATATCTTCATTCCTCCCGCCCAAAACAGCTCCAAGATTTCCATCCTTTGCGCGCACTACAACAACCATGCATTTTTGCCGGATTTCATCAGATCTTTGCAATGGCAGACCTATGACAACTGGGAAGCCATCATCGTCGATGACTGCTCCACCATGGGCGACCCGGTTGAACTGGTGGCCGCCGCGCATGACCCGCGCATCATCTACCATCGTCTGGACAAGAATGCGGGTGCCTGTGCCGCCAGGAACGCCGCCTTTGCACGGTCGAGCGGAGAGTATGTAATCTGCCTAGATCCAGATGACATCGTGCACCCAGCGATGCTCACAGCTCTTGGCACACACATAGAGGAAAATGAGAACCAAATTGTAATGTTTGACTACATCTGCTTTGGCAACAATACTGCGCTCTATAAAAATAAAGTATACGATGCGAAAAAAATTTTGTCACAGCAGTGGATTGCTGGAACATCCCTAGTAAATCATCGAATTTGGGAAAGAGTAGGTGGTCAAGATAGTCATCCTGCATTGCGTTATGGCAACCAGGATTGGGAATTCTGGCTGAATGTACTGGAACACTATCCGAACATCAAGATCATCCATATCCCCCTGCCGCTCATGCTGTACCGTCAACACGAGGGGGCAATCTCCCCGCGACGCCTGCTGCATGACCATGAAACCAGAAAATATATTCTGCGCAAGCATCAGGCACTTTTTGACTGTTACGACGCAGGCACCGCCTTTCTGGCTGGGGGCTATGCCATCTCCACAGCATCTCGGCTGTTTTCCAGAGATTTTTCCGGCGCGGTCGATGTGTTCGTGGAGGGCATGCGCGCCTGCCCAGCCCGCCTTCTGTGCCGATGCCTGCCTGGTGAATTGAAAAGCGCTTTTCTGCAAACTCGTACAGGCAGGCTCATGCATCCCTGGCTGCGAAAACTGAAACATAAATTAATGACATGATTTCCATGAATTTTTTGATACCAAATTGCAATTTCAAATTGAACACCCTGTAGGATATTCGTCCCTTATGGCGTAGATCCGATCAAGGGCAGCCTCAAACAGCTCTTCCGGTGTCCGATAGCCCAGGCTACGCCTCGGCAGTGCATTCAGATAGTCTCCGATAGATGCGACCTCATCGTATGTAAATTTTGAGATTAGGACTCCTTTTGGGATGTAGCGTCGTAGCATCCCATTATACTTTTCATTCTGTCCTCGCTCCCAGGCAGAATATGGATGGCTGTAATATATCTTTGTTCCAACTTCTTTCAACTCTGGCAGTCTGCTGAATTCTGTTCCATTATCTGATGTAATACTCTTGAATACTTCATTGAACTTTGTACCATATAAATCAATCAGGGAGAGAAATGCTGATTGTACTGATTCGCTCGTCTTATCATCAAGATATATAGATATGTTGCTTGATGTCTGTTTTTCAAGCAATGTCAAAATGACAGAATCATTACTTTTTTACCGAGAACAGTATCAGCCTCCCAATGTCCAAATTCTGTACGGTCGTTTATAACAGGGGGGCGTGTCTCAATACTCCTTCCAAAACATTTCGACTTTTGTGTCTTACGATATTTACGCTTCCTCCTGCGCATCATTTCTGGTAAATCTAATGGCTTTATACAAATATGATTTTTCTTTATCGCATTGTACCATGTGCTTGTGCAACCTGTCTCTGCGACAGAAAACGATCCAGTTCTTCTGGCATATCCAACACAGGTATCTATAGACCATTTATCTGATTTTACTTTGCCATCCATCCAGTTTATGAAATCCTGACAATCCTCTATGCGCATCTTTTTATGACATCTCCTACGATTTGATTCGTAGACGATTTGACCGCTTCAGGCGCACCTATATGAAACCCTAGATAGGCATTGACACCGAGCCTGGGATGTATCGGGGGCTCTGGGGTCGGGTGCAAAACAAGTTCGTAATCCAGTGGTGTGTCAAGATAGCGGTGCAGGTGTTTCGCCACAGCAGCATGGCCTGGCCTGCCTGGAAGAAATTGCTGCATGTCTTCGGCAAGTACCTGACGGAGGTGTACCCGGAATTTGCCTGTACTGTCCCGTAGCTGACAGCCAAGTACCGCATTCTCACCCAGCACTGCATTGGGCATTCCCAGACGACATACCGGGCCTTTGCCAAAAGCAGGCTTGTCCGTTTCCGTGGCCTCCAGAAGTATGCTTTGTATTTCCACTTGAAAGCGTGTGAATTTCGATTTACTCCTAGGCAAAAAAACATTTACTTGCTTGTGTTAAAAATGCATAGAGAACGCCCGCTCAACAAGACCTGAGCCGAGCATTTTAACAGGGCGGCCAGTCCATGCTGTCCCGGCATCCGGCCTGCCCTGACCGTGTTCTGCCAAATGACGCTGCCTATCAGCGGGAGGAGCCGATCATGTTCCGCAACGCCCTTTCCCTTGCGCTGGCCCTGTTTCTCTGCCTTTTCTCCGTCCCGACTGCGCGGGCGGCCTATGTCTTTCCCGTGCCGGAGGATGGTTCCTTTTTCCGCTTCCTCCTACTGGAACCGGGAGAACCCTTTACCGACTATCCCGATGCTGAAGCTTCCGCCTTTGAGCTTGACGAGGACGAGCTGGGTTCCCTCCAGACAGGGGCGGAGTACTGGCGCGGGATTCTCCAGCCCGGCGCACGCAATGCCAGCCCGCTGACCATCGAGGTGCTCACGCGGGACAGGTATGACGATAACGCCTCCGCGTCCAGCATTCCCCTGCGACAGGGGCCTTACGCCG
>JAFQED010000065.1 GCA_017415765.1 Desulfovibrio sp.
GCTGTGTCCGCACAGGAAACTGACATGGCCAAGCTGTCCTGCAAGGATTTTGTTGCTGCTGCCGCCAATGAACAACAGATGGGTATTCTTCTGGCCTGGATTGATGGTTACATGAGTGCTGCCAGCGAAAATACCGTCATGAGCGAAGAATGGATGACCAAGCTCGGTACACACATGGTCACCTGGTGCCAGGCCAATCCCGCCAAAACCATCATGGATGCCATGGACGCCATGCCCGAAGAATAGGGCTGGGAAGAGAACACACCGAGTATTGAACGGAGAATTGAGATGAAAAAGACCATTACCTCTTTGATACTAGCCCTTACCCTGACTGTCTTTACCGCCGGTGCAGCTCTGGCTCAGCAGGTCATCATTGCCAATGGCTGCGACTTTGCCTTGCACGGTCTGGCCCTGGTGCAGACCGGACAGGCAGAAGGTGACAATCTGCTGAGCGAACCTCTGCCCTCTGGTGACGGCCTGCGCATCGACCTCAACATCAACAAGGGCATTGACCTCATTGCCGTTGATGACGAAGGCAACAGCGTCACCTTCCAGGATCTGGATCTTTCCAGCGCGTCCAAGGTCACCCTGCATTCGGATGGCACTGCCAGCATCGAATAGGCGTATCCATTCAGGAAGGGTGCTGATATGAAAAAGCTTTTCATGGGCCTGTGTCTTTTGCTCTGCCTTGGCTTTGCCTGCATTGCAGCTGCTGCTGTACAGACCTATGGCCCGGATTTTTCCCGCTTCACGGTGGACGTGCCTCAGGGCTGGACAGCAAGCCCCAATACGGGCGGCTGCCAGATTTCTTCCCCTGATGGGGCGTCATCTGTCAGCATACAGATCAACAGGAGCGGTGGTAAATCAGCTTTGGAGCTCGCTCAGCTCATAGCTGCTGATATGCCCGGGGAAAAGAATATCGAGGAAGAGGATGGCGGCGTAAATATCTATGCCACCATTGATGGCGTCAGGGTGGCTGTTAGCGTTGTAGCGGATGACGACAAGTTTCTGGTGATCACGGTAGCCGGGCCTGACTCTGCCACTCTGGACAGGATCGTCAACTCTCTGGGCGATGCCGAGTAAACTTCCCTTTCAGCGTCAGCGCAAGCCCGGTTCATGAAGGTGTGCCGGGCTTTTTACATAAAACGCCATTGTCCAAACAGCGGCCTGCCAGCCGTCATACCAAGGGAACTTCTATGCTTCGCCGAATGTATCGCATTGCATGTATCCTGACTGTTTTCTGTGCATTTTTTTCTGTCCCTGCCCGCGCTGAGCTTGTACCGGCCACATTTCTGCAGGGGCAGGGCATTGTTATCATGGGTTCCAATACCATGCTGCCTCTGGCGCAACTGCTGGCAGAAGCCTGGATGCGGGAACAGCCCGGCAGCGTGGTTTCCGTGAGCGGCGGTGGCAGCAGCCGGGGCATCAAGGGGGTGTATGACGGCGTAGCACAGATCGGCCTTGTGTCATCACCAACAGAAAGCGTACAAGAAGCCACCCCAAAGGGCGAACAAACACTGGTTATCCATCGTCTTGCCCAGGATGCGGTGATCCCTGTGGTGCATCCTGCCAATCCCGTGGCAAACCTCAGTGCAGCACAGCTGCGGGCTGTCTTTTCAGGGGCTGTCACCAACTGGAAAACCCTGGGAGGAACCGACAGCCCCATTGAAGTGCTTTCACACAACGGAACCAGCGGTACCTATGAAGCCTGGAAGGAGCGTATTCTGGGTGACGGGTTTGTGGTTACGCCTTCAGCACGTATCCTGGAGACCGGCCCCATGCTGCGTGCCGTGGCCGCCACGCCTGCGTCCATTGGCTATGTGTCGTACGGACGACTGGACAGCAGCGTGAAGCCCCTTGGTATTGATGGCGTAATGCCTGATGTGGAAAGCATTGCTGACGAGCGTTTTCTGGCGGTACGCAGCCTCAAGATGGTCGTACACCCTGACTGCCCCGAAGCTGTGCGGAGCTTTATTGCATTCTGCCTTGATCCCGAAAAGGGCGGCACCATTGTCGGGCAGCTGGGCATGATTCCCTATCGCCCTGTCAAACAGCAGCCGTAAGATA
>JAFQED010000066.1 GCA_017415765.1 Desulfovibrio sp.
ACATTCCTTGGGACATCACGACCGCTGAGGACAGTATAAGCATCACGGGCGGCGACAGAAATGACGCCATCGTCAGCACAGCCCAGAATAACAAACTGTACGGCGGGCGCGGCGATGACGTACTGGAAGGCAGCCACAACAGCACCATGGACGGCGGCGAAGGTAATGACACCATCTATGTGATTCGAGCAGATGGGAGTGCCTCGCTTTCCGTCAATGGTGGCGCGGGTAATGATGAAATCGGTATT
Organism: Desulfovibrio sp.; assembly: GCA_017415765.1. Taxonomy (GTDB): domain Bacteria; phylum Desulfobacterota; class Desulfovibrionia; order Desulfovibrionales; family Desulfovibrionaceae; genus Desulfovibrio. The sequence continues at coordinate 249 of JAFQED010000066.1, forward strand.
GACACCATCGGTCAGGGGGACTTTACCCTTGACGGTGGCGATGGCGATGACATCCTCTATTTTGACAGTACACCCGTCAATGTAACACTGGATGGCAATGGGCAGGTGAGCCAAATTGCCATGAATGGTAAGAATGCCGAGGGAACAGCCCAGAATATTGAAATGCTTTGGGGCAGCACTGGTGCGGACAGTGTTGATGCTAGTGCAGTGAGCGTTACGGGCAGTTATGGCACCGAGGGCTGGAACTATGTTGGCGATGTTGTTTATGGCACTGGCGGCGGCAACGATACCTATCTGGGCGGGCAAGCCAGTGATGAAGTTTATTTACACCGCCTGGATGCCAATAGCGCAGTGTCCCTTGATGGGGGCCAGGGCAAGGGGGATGGCACCGGCACAGATTACCTCGCCTTTGCTCAAGACCAAGCCATCAATATGACCCTCGGCAATGATGGCTCTATCTCTAGCCTTGTGGCTGATGGGCAAACAGTTCAAATTGCAAACGGGCCAGATGATACTAGTGGCAGCAGTATCACGAACTTTGACAACTTCTGGCTGGGAGACAAGGCTGATAGTGTCACAGCCGACAGGGAGGCCATCTCTGCCATTACCACACATAACTCGTTTGCTGTCCGAGCTGGTGGAGGTGATGACAGCCTTTCACTCGGTGGCTTTGATAACCCCTATTTTGATGTGCGTATTGATGCTGAACACGGTAACGACAGCGTAAGCGTGGGGCTAATCAGCACCAATAGTTTCGGCAAACTGGCGTTACACGGCGGTGCGGGCAACGACAGCCTGACGCTGACGACCACTGACCAAACCGATTTACCCTCCGGTCAGGGCTTGTACCTGAAGTTCGACAGCACGGGTGGCATTCCCCTGGAAACATTAGAAGGTGATACCTACAACAGTGGTTTTGCTTACTATAATCCAGCAGAGCTAGATACAACTGCAACCATGACGACCGTCAAAGCCAGTATCTCCGGCTTTGAACACTTTGACGGCTCCGAAAACGCTGGCAACTATTTTGATGCCACAGCCTACACCATGCAGGGCGGAACGCTGGGCCTCTATGGTGGCGCAGGGCATGACGAGTTTTATCTTGGAGATGTTCAGGCTGGCAGCGTTACGCTGGAAGGTGGCTTTGATACCCCCATCCCTGACATGGATGCAGGGGGCATGATGAGACCCGGCAGGGGTGACCGCTTCCATATTGGCGATGTGGGGGCAACTGCTACTGTTAAAATTGATGCCGGTACGGGCGATGAGGTCAAGGACAAGCTGGACTTTGACGGCAGCAAGGACGTCAGGCTCACCCTCAACGCCAAGGGAGACATCAGCGGCGTAAGCATGGGCGGCCAGAGGGTCAACATCACCGGAACTGGCCTGAGTGCCTATGAAGGTACGGACGGCAATGACCTTATTGATGCCAGATACGTTACATCAGTTGATAGCCAGGACAATACCATGACCCTTGAGGGTGGATCCTCCACGAGCCTCAATGGTGGCAACGATGGTAACGATACCATCTATACAGGTAATATCACAGGTGGTCAATTCATTGTGGAAGTAGGCTCAGGCGCGGACAGCATCATTGGCGGCAATGGCAATGACTATATCGGCCTTGGAGATGATCCCAATGACCCCGACGGAGCTTATATCAACGATGACACCGGCCTCCCATACAGCAACGATGGTAACGACACCATTGCCACTGGCGGCGGTTCTGATACCATCAAGGTCTTTGAACAGGCCAATGGCAGCCGAACCACCATTACCGACTTTAACACGGCAACGGATACGCTGGACGACAGCGGTCTGCTCAAGGACGGCTGGAGCCGCAACATAACGAAAACCACTGGCCTTGCTGGTGTAACGGTCACCTATTTCAAGGGCGACAAGGCTTTCTACCTGCAATTCACCAACCAGAGCAGCACCACCTTCCTTCCTGCAATCAGGTCGATTCTGCCGGGTGAGTCTTCGATAACAGGCACAAGTCCGGTGCAGATATACGGCACCAAGGAAAGCGACAACTGCACCATTACTGGCAGCGGGGCCATTACACTGGACGGCAATGGGGGGGCTGACAATATCGAAGTTCTTGGCAAGAACGATAGCAATGATAGTCTTGTTGTCGTGGCTGCTACAGACATCAATAATACGCCGGTCTTTAAGGCCGATGGGATGTCTGGCAATGATTACATCTCCCTGCAGGGCACTGCCAGCATGGGAAGCTACGTCTTTACCGGTGATGAAGGAAATGACCAGTTCTACTTAGAGCATCTGGATGGAACAGTACAGGTCACAGCCAAGGGCGGTGCGGGTAATGACAGCATTACCTTTGCCTCGGCCACAGGTGGGAGTGCCATCCTTGAGGGCGGTGATGGCACGGATATTTTCTATCTTGGGCCAATCAGCCAAGGCACATCCACTCCCGCTGTGACAGTCAGAGGTGGCACTGACGGAGAGGATACCAATATTCGTGATGTCGTCCAACTCATGGGGAATGGGGTCACAGTAGGGAATATGCTTTATTTGGATGGGATTGAAAGCCTACAAGGGACAGCCGGTGCTGACAGCATTGGTGAGATATACTTCCATTCCAGCCAGGATCGCATCACTATCAGCGGTGGAGATGGCAATGATACCATTGCCGGTTACAATGCCATAATCAATGGGGACGGGGGCGATGATTTACTTTTTGTGACGTCTGATGCCCGCAATACAACGGTCAAAGGTGGCAGCGGTTCGGACAGCCTTTCCTTAGAACGCTTGGGAGGTGCAGCTTCCCTCGTAGGCAATGCCACTTCCTCCAAAGGTGGGCAGACTACTGGCCTGAAATATGGTGATGATTCTGTTATTTCCATAGAGGAAATTGAGTCTATATCGGTGGGTGATGGGCAGGCTTTTAACTTGTCTCTGGCCGGAAAAGTCACCTTCAGCGATACCACCGTGCTGGAATTCGGCTCTGGGCAGGACAGTCTGACCCTGACCGATGACGGCGCAGGTTCCACTATCCGCATCCGCAACTTTGATTGGCGAGATAATGCCGATTCCATTCTTGGTGTTGGGGGTAGTGCAGATGACTGGAAGCTGACCAACTCTGCTGTATCCGGTGGTAATACTACCAGAACCTATACGAAAACCATCAACGGCAAGTCAGAAACCATCAAGGTAGTGCTGGAAGGCGTGCAAGAGTACAAGTACAGCAATGACTATACTGCACGAAGCATGACGTTGAGTGGTGGAGCTTCTTATATCGGCAGCAAGGGCAAGGATAACCTTACGATCAACCTTGGCGGCAATGCCCCCTGTCCGTCAACACCTCACGATCAACCTTGGCGGCAATGCCCCCTGTCCGTCAACACCTCTGGTTCTGGTACGTCAGGGAAAGAGAACAGAGATAGCGTTCTTGTCAATGTTGTCGGGGATGTTGCGTATGATATGAATCCACTTGTCACCATTGAAGCACCATTAGCTACAAACAAAGATGGCAGTCTTGATACAGGCAGTCGGTCTCACCTCTGGATGGGTGGCAATGGTGTGGAAATGAACTTTGGTGAAACTACTGCCAAAAGAGACTATAGCGAATGGGGTGGCGGAATCGAGGATGTAACTATCGCTGCGCTGACTTCCGTATCTGACAACGGCTATACCGCTCACCTGAAGGCTTGGGGATTTGACAAGTACCACGGCACTACCGGAGCCGATACGGTAGATACCCGAGGCATCACCTTCTCCAATGTTCGTATAGAGTACGAAAGCCATGGTGGAGATGATGTATATATTGGTGGTCGTGGCAACGATAGGGTATATGCGTATAACATGAACGCCTCTACCAAAATGTCCATGGATGGCGGTGGAGCTGACCAGTCCTATACAGAGGATAATGATATACTTGTTCTGGAAGGTAATTCCTTTGGAGTTACCGTGGATGCCCATGGTGACATTACCGCAGGGAATTTGAAGGTAGGAACAGCAGTAAACAACTATTCCACCTTCACCGACTTTGAAACGTATGAGTTTACAGGAGAAACGCAGGCAGATACCTTTGATGCCAGTAGCTATGTGAGCAGTGGGGGTACGCAGGGGGGCCTCAATGTTTACACTGGTGGAGGTAATGATACCATTGTCGTCAACCCGACTGGTGATGTCAGTCTCAATGGCCTGTTCAATGCTTATGGGGAGGATGGTAATGACCTCTTCAAGGTCGGTGTTGTAGAAGGCACTGGCCCGGATTATATGATGAACTATACTGGTGTTGCCCTGTCCGGTGGTATCGGTTCAGATACCTACCAGCTACGTGCAGAAGGATATGGTGTCACGATTGGTGAAGATGGCGTAAGTTCAGACAAGATTGAATTCTACGGTGTTGCTGCGGGCTTCAACCTGAACGACTTGCAGTTCACGCTGGAGCAATATGGCGGTGACTACGGAGACGGCTCATACGGAGATGGCTCTTATGGCGGCGGTTCATCAGATAGCATCTCATACTATACCCTGAAAATCTGCGGTATTGATGGCAAGACGAACTCGGAAGGCAGCAGTGTGCTGACATTCAGCGGCAATGCACAGGGCGACAGTCTGATGCTGTATCAGGGCGAAGTCGGCTCGAATACGCTCATGGCCAATATCGACCTCAACAGCGTTGTAACAGCACTGCAAAACTCACAGGAGGGTTCGGCAACCTGGCAGAGCCTCACCTTCACTGAAGGTTCAGGCAAGAAGTACACCGCCAGCTAATCCTTACTCCTTCTCGCATTCTCCTGTCCCGGCTGGTCTGCTACAGGCCAGCCGGGAATTATCGTATATGGATATTATCGTCATCAGCTACCGGCTTGCGGGAGCAGACAAGCCGCAGTATCCTGCTTCTGTATGCTAGGATCCCAGAAAAGCCATACGCCACGACGTCCCTGTGTGCCCGATTGGAACGGCCGTCCTTTCAGTTTGTCTGATGAGGCGTCTGCATGGGAAGCCTTGCCATCGATCAATGGACAGGGGAAGGATATTTTGCTCCTGGGGCTGGGGCCGGGGCGTCCGTGGGATCTCCCCTTTGTGGTCGATGCCGTAGCTGCCGGAGGGAAGGTCTTTTGGCTGGATGCTCTGGGAATGGTGTCCCACACCTCCGTGGGGGCTGCTGCCCGCATCCAGGGAGAGGCATCCCTGCCTGAGGCGTGGCAGAAGACCAGCCCGGACGAGGCTGTTCGATTGGCCCAATACTGCCAGGTGTTTTTTTACAGGCCGGGTCTGCGCCTTGTGCCCGATTTTTGGGGCCCGCTGTTAGGGAGGCTGTATGCCTCCTGCCTGGTAGGGGGAGCTGATCCTGCTGCCCCCCCCACGCTTATGGCTGGCGGCATTCAGGCCGAAACAGGGGCGGTGCTTTTGCCCGGCCAGCACGATCAGCTGCTCCAGCAGGAATTGCTGCACGCCCTGCGGGAATTGGACTTTGGCCCCTGTCTCACTACCGTCCCCCCCCTGACGAAGGCAGAGCATCTGACGGTATGGCGCGGGCTGCTGGAGCGGCAACGCCCTGCGTTGTTTCTGTCTGTCAATATGCGCGGGCTGGATGTTGAGGGGCGGCTGTTTCATGTATGCCGTGCCTTGGGCATACCGGTGGCTATCTGGTTTGTGGATAATCCGTGGCATCTGCTTTCATGCCTGCGGCTGCCGTGGTGGCGCGAAGCCTGTCTTTTTGTGACCGATGCCAGCTTTATCCTGCCCTTGCGGGCCGCCGGGGCCAGGCAGGTGCATTTCCTCCCTCTGGCGGCATCCCCGCATATGTGGAGAGCCATGCCCGATGTGGAGCAGGCCGCAGTCTTGCGCAAAAATCCCCCTCTTTTTGTGGGGAGGTCAGCCTTTCTCGGACGGGAGCGTTTTTTTGCTGCTACTCGCGTACCAGAGGAACTTTGGGCAGTGGCCCAAGGTCAGGCAGTCCTGCCACTTGGGGACAAAAAATGTCCACATTTTCACTGGTGGCAGGGGGAATTGGCAGTGGCTGGCTGGCCAGGTCAGGCCGTGCGCCAAGCCGGTCTTGGTGCTGAAAACTGTTCATGCAGACGACGGGCTGCGTGGTTGCAAATCGGCCTTGAAGCTGGCCTGCAGATACGCGGGGACAGTGGCTGGCAGCAGTACTTGCCGGTGGGAACTCCTGTTTTGCCCCCTGTGGACTATTATGGCAGTCTGCCGGATGAGTACGGTACAGCCGGTGCGGTTCTCAATGTCACCAGTCTGCTGTTGCCGCAAAGCCTTAACCAGCGACATTTTGATGTCTGGGCGGCAGGGGGACTGCTGCTCACGGATGATACGCCGGGTTTGGATGTATTCCCGGCGGAGTTGACAGAACCCATACGCCTTGCCCGCCCGCAGGACTTTGCCAGGCGGCTGGCAGACCTGAGAGCGGACAGGGATGGGACATATGCCTTGTGCCAGGCATGGCGGCAGCACTTGCGCCAGAGGCACAGTTATACACATCGTCTGCGCCAACTGCTGGATATTCTTACGGATTCGTACCGTCTTCCTTTTGCCAGCGGGCCAGTTGCTGACCGATAAGATCACTGATGGCCGCGTGTTCCTCCTTACCATTACCGATAACAGTGACAGGCGCGGCAAAGCGATAGCGCACCGGCATGCCACCTCGGATAGGGCCCAGCTCTTTGATGCGTTTGCCCTGTCCCCAGGCATCTGTTTTCAGGGCCAACGGCACCAGTGGCACATTTGCCTTACGGGCAAGCTTGACCGCAATGGAATTGAAGCGGTGTGGATCAAAGCTGTTGGTGCGGGTACTTTGGGGGAAGATGATCAGCGAAATCCCCTTTGCCAGCCGTTCTGCGCCACCCTCCAGTACCGCAGCCAGGTCTTCCCGTGGATTGGTGCGACCTACCACGATAGGGTCGCGTGAACGCATGACAGCCCCAAAAAAAGGCATGGTAACAAGACTGTGCTTGACCACAAATGTCACCGGACGACGCGGACGGATGATGCCAGGCAGCATGAAGGTTTCCAGTGTGCTCATGTGATTGGCCACAAAGATGCACGGGCCATCCGCGGCAGAGATATTGTCCATGCCTTCCACAATGACCGGGCAGCCGATGCTTTCAATCAGTTCTGATGTCCAGACACTGGCATAGACCCAGGCAGAATCGTCACATTCCCCTTGTGCGGCCCGGCGGCACAACCAGGGCACTGCCGAGCTGAAAAGTCTCCCATAAAAGCTGAGGGCCGGAAAAGTTCGGGAAAAGATGCCTGCCAGGCCCTCCGGGCTGCGGTAGGAATCGCCTGTCAAAAACTTGTCCAGAAGGACTCCCTTGCTGTAGGGGGGCATGTTCATGGGGTATCACCCTTTTTGATTTTGTGTATCTTGCGCCACCATTGGGAGAGGCGGGCCTCCTCACCGTTGTCCCGTGGCTGATAAAAGCGGCGGTTTTCCAGCTCAGGTGGCAGGTATGCCTGTTCGACCCATGCCTCAGGATAGTTGTGAGGGTATTTGTAGTCCTTACCATAGCCCCATTCCTTCTGTAATTGCGTGGAGGGGTTGCGCAAATGCAGGGGCACAGCCTGTGCGCCGCTGAGTTTGACTTCACGGGCTGCATTGAGGTAGGCCGCATAGCTACTGTTGCTCTTGCGGGCAAGGGCCAGATAGGTCACTGTTTCCGCAAGGGGGATGAAACCTTCAGGCATCCCTACAAATTCCACGGCCTGTTGACAGGCTACTGCCAGCGGGAGGGCGTTTGGATCTGCCAGGCCCACGTCCTCGGAGGCAGACAAAATCAGGCGGCGGCAAATGAAGCGGGGGTCTTCGCCACCTTCCAGCAGACAGGCCAGCCAGTAGAGAGCGGCGTCAACATCGCTGCCACGGATGGACTTTATCAGAGCCGAGGCCAATTCATAGTGGTTGTCGCCATCCTTGTCATGCCGGGCAACAACTTCGGGCAAGGCGGCGCGTATCTCTTCAATACCTTGCCGTTCCGGTGGCAGGGCAGCCACATATTCCACCAGATTGAGCAGGGTACGGGCGTCCCCGTGGGCGATACCCGCCAGCAGGTCTAATACTGCATCGGAGAGGACAGCATTTCCCGCCTGTGCGCCACGCCGGGCCAGTTCCAGCAGTTCGGCACGTCCTAGTGGACGCAGACGGAGGACATGCAAACGGGACAGCAACTGGCGGGTGACACTGAAGGACGGGTTTTCCGTAGTGGTGGCCAAGAGAGTCAGTTCACCGGACTCCACCAGCGGCAAAAAAAAGTCCTGCTGTGCCTTGGAAAAACGGTGCAGCTCATCAAGGATCAGTATCTCCACGCCATTCAGGGCGCGGCGCAGGTGCTGCAAACCTGCCTCGGGCGCGCTCAGGCGTACATATGCTTTACCCCTGGCCCCATGGGAATGCTGGGCCAGCAGTAGGGCTAACGTGGATTTGCCGCAGCCTGGAGGGCCAAAAAACAAGAGGCTTGGCAGACGTTCGGCAGCCATCAGGGAGTGTAGGCGTTCCGTCAGCTGACTTTGGCCCAGAAAACTGTCCACATTGTCGGGGCGCAGTCGTTCGGGCAAGGGCCTCCTGTCTGTGTCGGTCTGCGGGCTATCCTGTGTAGTATTCTGGCTGCAAGGCTTTGCCTGGAGCTTGGGACTTTCCAGAAGAATATCTTGGCTCATGCAGGGCGATCTCCGGCGGTTATACGCCCCGGCTGTTGTGCTGCCCACCAGTGGATACCCAGACAGAGTGTGGCCGCTGTTTCACAGCGCAGGATGCGTGCTCCCAGACTTACGGGAATGAATGCGGCCTGGCGCAAGGCCGCCAGCTCGCGCTGGGAAAAACCGCCCTCCGGCCCGATGACATACAGGCTGAGTCCCGGTCGGCCCGCTTGTTGCGGGGTCAGCATGGGGATACCCTCCTGCATTTCCCAGGGCAGGATACGGTGTTCTACTGGCGCAGCACGCTCTACAAGCTCTTCAACACCACCAGTAAGGCATTGCACATCAGGTAGCCAGGGATTACCACTTTGCTTGGCCCCGGCAACCATCTGCCCCCGGCAGGTTTCAGCAAGTTGGGAGGAGAGCTTGCCCTGGCTATGGTCACCCTGCCAAAGCCAGATGGCATGAGCCCCCAGCTCTACGGCCTTCTCCATGAAGAAACCACGGCGTACAGCCTTGCTGAAGGCCAGAGCCACAATGGCCGGTGCAGGGCAGGGGTGCTCTCGTTCTTCTGTCAACAAGCGTAAGCGTACCCCTTGTTTGCGTACTTCCAGGATGCTGCACCGCCCCTTGCGGCCACAGCCATCCAGCAGGGTCACTTCCTCCCCCGCTCTGAGCCGCAAAACCTGTCCAAGATGGCGGGCCTCCTGCCCTTGCAGCACTGGCTCCGCCCCCCAGTTTTCTGGTGGCAGATAAAAACAGGCCGTACTCATATGCCGGAACGTCCCTCTTGAGGCAGTCGTGCCTTGCGGACGGCCTTCAGGCCATCCAGCAGGGAGACAAGTCTGCCGTAATTCTTGCGTATCTCCAGTCCAGCCTTGCTCAGGCTGTTTTCTGCCACATTGATATAGGTGCGTTGCAGATAACGGTCGTGCAGGATGGTCTCCACGCAGTTGATGATGGCATCCACAAGGTCAGGGAAAAAATTGACTATCTCGTATTGCAGATCCCCAAGCAGGTTCAGGGCCTCACGCATCATTTGCCTGTAGGTGATGCGGTTGCCCCGATATATCCTGCCACTGATGTCTTCAAGGATACGCGCTCGGCGGGCCTGCTGGATATAACTGAAGCGCGTACAGACCTCCTTGTGGAGCTCACGCATTCCATCAAAGATCTCATCCAGCTCAACATCAAAGAGATAACCACTCAGAACCTTGCTGACATTGGCATAAAATTCATCGCTGTAGCCGATCATGCGGCGTTGATGTTTACTGAGCCATGTGTACAGGAACTTGAGCCGCTTTTCGTGGGTGTCGGTATTTTCAACCACCTCTGTACGCTTGTACAGGATACGTCCGGTGTATTCACCCCGCACAATGTCGTTGAGGCGTAAAAACATATTGCTGGTATCTTTGACAATATTAAGCCCTTGCAGACTTTCGCCCGTAAGGGGGTGCAGCACTTCCTGCATGGCTACAGAAAGGGCGCGCTCCTGGCGTACATTGTTGGGGTCAAAGCGGTGCTGTCTGTAGGTAACACGCATGATGACGACACGACGCGCTCTGTCAAGGAAATAGCCCGTACGCTCAAGGATTTCCAGCACGTCCTCCTGATCTTCATCAATGCTGACCAGGGCTATTTTTTCCAGCAGAGGGTAGGGATGCCCCCCCCCTGTGCTGGTGTAGGATGTCAGGGTACGGTCAGACTGCCCCATGACCCGCAAAAAGAAATGTTCACCCATCTTATGCAGCTTACGGGCAAAGAGAGCACTGGAGGTACGCCGTTCCGAAACGATGGGGAAACCGTAAAGTTCCATCAGATATTGATAAACGAACATACGGTTGCGTTCGTAGATGGTACTGTCGCCATAGACAAACTTGCCAATGCGGATACCAAAGCGTTTCAGCTCCGTATCAATATCGGAGGGAAAGGAGGCAAAGACACCAGCCAGATGGAAAATTTTGTCTGCGTCCCACGCAAAGACATGTGCCCTGTCCATATTGACAAGGTAGGGGATCAGCACCGGGTAGCTGTCCAGCAGAGAGGTATCCGTAGAGCGGAACTGCTGGCGAAAAACCTCCTGATGCATACGGGGCAGCCGCAAGGCAATGGTTTGGAGGTTCTGTTCGATAACGTGATTCTCCAATGGGCAACAGGCACCATCGGCTGCTGTAATGACAGGATGCAGTGTGTCAAACTGGAAGATCTCTGTAAAATAGTCCAGCGGTCGGGCAAAAGCCACCAAGGCAAAACCGGGCAAATCCCGATGCTCGAACATGTCGTTCTCGAAGGAAGGCAAAAGCTCCCGGCCTTCAACCAGCGGGTAGTTTTTGAATTCCTGATAGGGCTTGACCAGGCAAAAGCGTATGTGAACGGCGTCCAAAAAACGTTTCAGGGCGTTGAGGTCACCAATGGCAAGCGGCTCGGCAAGGCTGGTGGCATCCTGCCAGGGATGCCCGTCCTTGCTGAAAACTTCCTGCCACTTGATCATATCTCGTCCCGACCCTGATTTTTTGAAAAAATAGCATCTCTTGCCACAAATATCCAGCCACAAATGGGCAAGACGCAGGTCGATCACGTCGCTTTTGCAGGGCTGATTGACAAAAGCCCTGCCTCGTGTTTTGCTCCTGTGCTGTGGTAGCCAGTGTTGCTGCCACCATAACGATAAATAAAACACGGAGTTTTCCATGCCTGTCAAGCAAGGTGATACCCTGCGCGTACATTATACCGGCACATTGACCGATGGCACAGTGTTTGATTCTTCCCGCGAGCGTGATCCCCTCGAGTTCACGCTTGGGCGCGGTATGCTTATCCCCGGTTTCGAATCCGCCGTCATGGGGCATGAAGCTGGCGAAACTGTCACTGTCACTATCCCGCCAGAAGATGCCTACGGTGAAGTGGATCTTGAGCTTATCTTTACCGTCGCCCGTTCGCAAGTTCCTGCGCATATTCCTCTTGAAGTGGGTACCCCCCTGCAACTTTCCAATGAGCAGGGGCAAATGGACGTGATCATTACCGAGGTTGACGCCGAGGAGGTGACCCTTGACGCCAATCATCCGCTGGCCGGCAAGGCTCTGACCTTTGAAATAGAAATCCTTGAGATAAAATAAGCACGGGAAGCAGCCATGAGCAGCAATGTCGCCAGGCATAGTGCCATCCAGGCCATCACTACCTATAAAAGCAGTGCCGCACCGCTCAACTTTCGTGAAACGCGGCCCACAGACATCTTTGCCTGCAATGTCTTCAATGACCGCGTCATGCGTGAACGTCTGCCCAAGGCCGTTTACAAGTCGCTGCACAAAACCATCACCCTTGGCGAGCGGATGGATCCGGGCATTGCCGATACTGTGGCTGCGGTGATGAAGGACTGGGCCATCGAAAAGGGAGCAACCCACTTTACCCACATTTTTTATCCGCTCACCGGACAGACGGCAGAAAAGCATGACAGCTTTCTGATCCCTGATGGTTCGGGTGGGGTTATCGCCGAATTTTCCGGATCCATGCTCATTCGTGGGGAGCCTGACGCATCCTCCTTCCCCTCCGGCGGGTTGCGCTCCACCTTTGAGGCGCGTGGCTATACCGCCTGGGATGTGACCAGCCCTGCCTATATCATGGAAAACCCCAACGGTACTTTTTTGTGCATCCCCACCATGTTCCTTTCATGGACGGGGGTGGCCCTGGACAAAAAAACACCTCTGCTGCGTTCGGGGCAGGCAGTCAATCGTCAAGCCCAGCGAGTGCTGGCCCTGTTTGGCATCCCTACCTCCTTGCCCGTTATTGCCTATGCCGGGCTCGAGCAGGAGTACTTTTTCATTGACAATAATTTCAACTTTGCCCGTTCCGACTTGCAGGTTGCGGGCAGGGCCTTGTTCGGGGCAGCCCCGGCCAAGGGGCAGGAATTCAGTGACCAGTATTTTGGCGTCATCCCACAGCGGGTACTTTCCTGCATGATGGAGGTAGAGCGTGAGCTTTACAAGCTGGGGGTACCCGTGCGTACCCGGCACAATGAGGCCGCGCCCAGTCAGTACGAGATCGCCCCGCTTTTTGAAGAAGCCAACCTTGCGGTGGATCATAACCATATTATCATGTCCACCCTGCGCAATGTGGCCAAGCGATACGGGCTCAAGTGTCTTTTGCACGAAAAGCCCTTCAGTGGTATCAATGGATCAGGCAAGCATGTCAACTACTCCTTGGGCAATGCAGAACTTGGCAGCCTGTTTGAGCCAGGGGAAACCCCTCATGCCAACGCCAAGTTCCTCGTATTTTGCGCGGCCATGATCCGGGCTGTGCATAAATACGGCGGGCTTTTGCGCGCCACGGTTGCCAGTGCCAGCAACGACCACCGCCTTGGTGCCCATGAGGCCCCGCCGGCCATTATGTCCATGTTTCTGGGCGACCAGCTTACAGAAGTTTTTGAGGCTTTTCGTGCAGGGCGGGCCGAAGATGCTGCCAATGGCAAAAAAAGTCGTGCCCTCAATGTGGGCGTGGAAACACTGCCCCCGCTGCCTACCGATCCGGGTGACCGCAACCGCACAAGCCCTGTAGCCTTTACCGGCAATCGCTTTGAATTCCGGGCTGTGGGCTCCAGCCAGTCTGCGGCAGGTTCCATAACTGCACTCAATGCCATGATGGCAGACTCCCTGGGCTACGCAGCCGACTGGCTGGAAAGAGAAATGGCTTCGGGCAACAGTCTCAATGCGGCTGTGGAAAGTTTCATTGAGCATATCATTGAGGAGCACAGCGCGGTTATCTTCAACGGCGATGGATATTCGGAAATATGGCACAAGGAAGCAGAGCGTCGCGGTCTGCCCAACCTGCGCAATACTCCCGCAGCCCTGCCGGAACTGACCAAACCTGAAGTTATCCAGCTTTATGAGGAGCAGGGCGTACTCAACAGGGCAGAACTCAAGGCCCGGCAGGATATTTATCTTGAGCAGTACTGCAAAACAGTGAGGACAGAGGCTCGCCTTACCATTCGCATGGCGCGAACCATTATTTTTCCCGCTTCCATGCGCTATCAGGGTGAACTGGCCAATACGGCCAGCCGGATGCGGGATCTCGGCCTGGACTACAGGACGGTTGCGCTTGACGAAATAACCGAATGGCAGCGCGGGATGCAGGATGCCACAGCCAGGCTGGAATCGTGTCTGACAGGGCTGGAATCTGCCGGAGAAGGCTTGGATGCCGCCTGCCGTTACTGCAACGAGGTACTGCCGTTGATGCAAGAAGTACGTCGCAATGCAGATATGCTGGAAACCCGCGTGGCCGATGATTTGTGGGCTTTGCCCAACTTTCAGGAAATACTTTTCGGCAAGTAGCGGGTTAGAGCGAACTGCCATTGAAAATGGCAGCCGTTCTGGCGGACGCGCTTGTCCAGCTTCGCTGGGAGAGCGGACGCCCGCGCCGTTAGCAAGCGGGACTTGTCCAGCTCCGCTGGGAAACCACGCTTTTCCCGCGCTTGTCCCGCTTTGCGGGGAAGCGTAGGCAGCGCATGGATTGCCCCAGCCGCTGTGACGAAGGAAGCTGCGGATGGGGACAGCATAGATGAAACACAGAGTGTTTCAATCAAAAATGCTCTAGTCCAATATGTCTGTATGGCCGGGTTTGTCGTTTGGGACAGGCCCGGCCTTTTTATGGGCAAAACAGATGCTGCCGCCTTGAAGATAGGCGGTCAGGCCACCGGGCAGCTGAAAGTAAGTATTGCCCCGTCCTTCTTGCAGCGCTGTTTCCAGTTTGAACAGAGTATCAGCTCTGGCCTGTCCGTTGTTTGGAGCAAGGTGGGGCTGTTGCGCCAGCATAGTATAAAACTGCCGTACAATGCGATGGAAGAGGCGCAGACGCAGGGCCGGATGCAGACTGGCAAGCAGCTCACGGGAAAGGATAATACGGGGAAAACCTCCCCCCATGCCACAGGAGGGGGGGGTGGCAGCAAGGGCCTCGGCCAGTTGGGATTCAAAGAACTCTTCGTCCCAGCGCGCCATTTGCCACAGTTTTTTGCTGGCAGATTCCAGGGCCGGATTCTCTTGCCGTAACAAGGGCAATATCTTATGGCGCAGCCTGTTCCGCTTGAAGCGGCTGTCGTTATTACTGGCATCTTCCCGCCAATCCAACTCCATATGGCGTACCAGGCTTTTGAGCGCGTCTGGACTGCAATGGAGCAGGGGGCGCAGCAGGTGGCGGGCATCATCCCGTGCAAGCATCCCCCCCAGTGCAGGCCAGCCTGTGCCGCGTAAAAGACGCAAAAGAATATCCTCGCTCAGGTCTTCGGCATGGTGCCCAAGGAGGATGAAGTCAGCACCCATCTCTGTGCGGGCAGATTCCAGCAGGGCATAGCGTGCCCTGCGTGCCGCCTCTTCAATACCGATTTTCTGTTCGTGTGCCAGACGAAGGACATCTGCCATGGCGATGCGGCAGGGGATAGCAAGCCCGTGACAGGTAGTGGCGGCATGTCTGGCATCTGCCATCCCTTCGGGGCGCAGACCATGGTCAATGCTCAGGGCAGAGAGCTTCAGCTCAAGCCGGGGACGGAGCAGGGCAAAAATGCAGGCCAAGGCAGTGGAATCTGCTCCTCCAGAAACCGCCAGCAGCAAGTTGCTGCCACGTCTGAGGGACAAATCCCGCAGACAGAAGCGTTCCACCGCAAGGCAGAGCAAGGCCAATGGCCGTGACAAATGGTGGATTGCAACAGGGGTGGGCATCCTAGCCCGCTATCTGCAATTCGGCCAGCAGTTGGCTCAGATAGTCTGCCATGTGTGCCACAAGTGCCGGAGAGGCATAGTGGAGGCAATCACAGCGCAGACGGGCGCGGGCACGAACCAGAAGCTCCAAGCGCACGAGGGTATCTTCCACCTCAAGGGCCATGACATGTGGCCCGCAACTGGCCGTATGCTCTTGCTGTATAGCAGAAAGCAGACTTTCCGGCAGGGGGAGCCAGTAAAGTCCCGTGATGCCGCTGCCCAGTTCCATTGCGTCCAGCCGTTCCGCCAGCCGGATACTGTCGCCAGGGAGGAGTTCGTCTATGACAAGCCAGCGCATCAGGATCCACTGCTCCGTCGGGTACAGGTTTTGCCCTCAAGGTCAAAAATACGCCGGATCAGGCTGATGCGCGCAGGACTTTGGTCGTGTGCTGACTCATCGCCCTTGAGGTACATGATGGGGGCATGGTTGAGCTTGCGGACAAGGGAGTGGAGCATGGCCTCCAAGGCTGGCCTGACAGATTCATCCAGTGGGCCAAGACGCTTGAGCGTCCGAGCCAGTTCTGCCTGTGCCATGTTTTCAGCCCTGTTGATAAGCTCCACAATGGTGGGTTGTACGTTCAGGCTGGTAAGCCATTGGGAGAAAGCCTCCACTTCCTCGTCAACAATGGCAGCCGCTTTCGTAGCTTCGTCCCGTCGGGTGGCAAGGTTTTCTTCAACCACTTCTTTGAGATCATCAATGTCGTAGAGATACACATTGTCCAGTCCGTTGACATCGGGGTCGATGTCACGGGGAACAGCAATGTCTATGAAAAACATGGGGCGGTTTTTGCGTGCCTTGAGTACCGCCCGGATGTCCCGGGCACGGATGACAGGCTCTACCGAACCAGTAGAGGTGATGATGATGTCCACCCGCGATAAATGATCCACAAGCTGCTCAAAGGGGATGGCCGTCCCCTTGAACTGGGCCGCCAATTCCTGGCCACGTGCCAGGGTACGATTGGCCACAAAGATTTCTTTAATCCCTGCCTGTAAAAGATGCGTAGCGGCCAGTTCGGCCATTTCACCCGCGCCAATCAGCATGGCACTTTGGTCATGCATTTCACCAAAGATACGTTTAGCCAGTTCTACAGCCGCATAACTGATGGAAACGGCACTGGATGCCACCGCTGTTTCGGTACGGACTCGTTTGGCAACAGAAAAAGCCTTGTGTAACAGGCGGTTGAGGATGACCCCCGTGCTGTGGTTATCTGCTGCCTTACGGTAGGCTGTTTTCAGCTGGCCAAGGATCTGCGGTTCACCCAGTACCATGGAGTCAAGACTGGAGGCCACGCTGAACAGATGCCGAACCGCCTCAAGATTTTTGTGGATATAGACATAGGGGCGCAAGTCGTCACTACAGGCATTCCGGGCAGTGGCCCAGCAGTGCAGCATCTGGCCCGCAACGTCTCCACAACCAGAGGCGACAAGCTCCACACGATTACAGGTAGAAAGGATCAGAGCCTCACTGATAGCCCCCTGGCAGGGCAAGGCCCAGTGTTCCTTGTCACAGTGATTGGTCAGGGCAAAGCGTTCCCGCACGTCCACACCGGCCGTACGGTGGTTCAGGCCCACAAGATAGAGTTCGCAATCCATGCCTGGTTCAGCTCCGAATGAAGGCGTGGTGCGTATCCATGAGGGTGTTCACCACAATGATCGAAAAAAGACTGAGCAAAAAAATGATAATGGCAAGACGTGCTGGCTTGCGGCCTTTCCAGCCGTTGATGAGCCGATTGTGAAAAAGCCAGGCATACAACAGCCAGATGCCTATGGTGATGACTTCCTTGGGGTCACCGCTGAAGGACGCGCCGTACACAGGTTTGGCCCAGAGCAGTCCGGCGGCAAGTCCCAGTGTATAGAGGGGGAAGCCTGTGATGGTAGTGACCGCATTGAGTTTGTCCAGCAGGGACAGGGCTGGCATATCCTGCAAAAAGCCCTGCATATGTTGCTTGCTCTTGATACGTCTCTCCAGGACAATAAAGAGCAGCCCTGCCACGCATGCCAGGGCGAGCAAGGCTAAACTGAGGAAAAGTGTTCCTATATGCAGGGCAAAGAAGGAAGCCTTGAGAGACTCCGGTACCCGTATCAGGGACTGCAAATACGGTGCGGACATGGCAAAGAGCAGCAGAGCAAGCGGCGCAGGGAAAAGCGCGGCAGTTTCATTACGCATCTTGATGCCAATGCCCAGCCCGCAGAGCATCACAAACCAGGCAATCATCTGGAAGTAGGCCCCAATGCTCAGACCACCGGGCAAACTGGTATGGAAACCAGTAGCCAGGATCAAGGTTTGGACAATAAAGCCAGCCACGGCCAGGCCGCAGCCTACCTTACGCCAAAAGGGCAGACGCAAGGCCGTACCTGCAATGCCGCTGATAGAGGCCAGCGCGTACAGGCCCAGTGTAAGAAGAGTTCCTGTTTCAGGACTTGTCATCAAGCAACTCCGCCAGATGGGCGTGTAAGGGAAGAGGCAGATGGGCCAGCAGCCATTGCCTACACTGCTCCATATCATTACTGGCCAGCCATCCCTGCAAGGGAGAGGCGGCAATTTTTCTGAACAATTCGGTATTCTGCCCTGTATCGGCCTTCATGGCAAGAACCAGGGGGCGCAACCGGCCCATGAGTCTTACCATGCGCGAGCGCGGTGCAAGCCAGTCTTCCAGCTCATGCCGCCAGCGTCGGGCCAGGGCCGGGCTTGCACCACCAGTGGAGAGTGCCACCGCCATTTCCCCTTGCCGCGCCACGGAGGGCAGCATGAAATTACCCGCATGAGGAGCACTGGCACAATTACAGAACACACGGGCCTCATGGCAAAGCGCAGCGATACGCAAATTTTCCTCATGCTTGCCTGTGGCGGCAAAAACAAGGTTGCTTGCCATCACGTCATCCATCTGGCACGGACGTTGGGCGTAACGGACGCATGGTTCAGCCAGCAGGGATCGTGCCCCTGGTGGCAGTGCTTCCTGAGGCAGCATGTCCAAGGCCAACACCGAAAGCGGCTTGCAGACCAAGAGGCCAGCCAGCTTGCGCTGCCCCACCTCGCCAAGGCCTACCACCAGGCAATGACAGTTGCCCAGCGAGAGGAAAAGTGGATAGGCCGGAGCCGATATATCTTCAGGCATGTGGGCAATCTAGCCCAGATACCTTGTACGGGCAAGCCTTGCGGCAGGGGTGCTCAGGGCAGCCCTTCTTGCGGACAACTGACAAATGGGCTAGCTTCAAGGAATGGCGGATATTCTGGTTTTACAGGCAGCGCGTCTGGGCGATTTGGTACAGAGCAAGCGTCTTGTCCTTTCTGTGGCAAAGCAGGGGCAGGTACATTTGGCCGTAGATAGGAGCCTTGCTGATATGGCACGGCTGCTCTATCCCGATGCCGTTATCCATACCCTGACCCTGCACGGGCAGCTGGATGCCACAGGCATGGAGCAGAATATCCGTATCGTTCGGCAGTGGCAGGGAATGGACTTTCAAACGGTTTTCAACTGCAATTTTTCTGAACTGACGGCAGCCCTGTGCCGCAGTTTTGCGCCAGAAAGCATTATTGGCTACAGGCCCGTGCCGGGCGGTATCCTGCGCTCTCCGTGGGCGCGGATGGGATTCAGGCTTGGGGGGATGCGCGGCCTCACCCCTCTCAATCTTGTGGATTTTTGGGGACATTTTGCGGATGAACCAGTCCCATCCGAATCTGTCAATCCTGTAGCCCGCAGGGGAGGCGAGGGCATTGGGGTGGTGCTGGCAGGACGTGAATCCCGCCGCTCGCTGCCCCTGCCTGTCCTTGCGCAGGTAGTACAGACTGTACACGGGCTGCTTGACGGGCCGCGCATCCGACTGCTGGGTAGCCGGACAGAGCAGCCCTTTGCCCGCAAGCTGATGCGTCTTTTGCCGAGCAAGCTGCTGGATTGCGTTAAAGATCTGAGCGGCAAGACCGACTGGTCTGCCCTGATCCAGGCTGTTGCCGGGTTGGATGTCCTCATCACGCCGGATACGGGTATCATGCACCTTGCCGCCCATTTGGGTACACCTGTGCTGGCCTTTTTTCTTTCATCGGCCTGGTGTCATGAGACCGGGCCGTATGGCTTGGGGCATCATGTCTGGCAAGCTACGACACATTGCGCCCCCTGCCTTGAGAGTGCTCCCTGTCCGTATCAGGTGCGTTGCCTGTCCTGCTTTCAGTCCGGGGATTTTCTTCGCAGTCTGGCACTGGTCATGGGTGAAAATCAGGCTGTCAGCAGCAGCTCTGCCGGATCGCAGGTCTGGCGCAGCGATCTTGATGGGCTGGGAGGACGCTTTGATTTGCTGGCCGGATGTGATGAAAGCCATAAGCAGCGTAACGCGGTGCGTGCTGTACTTGCCGAATTTTTGCGGCTGCCATCCCTGCCAATTGACGAGGCTGCACGGCTGCACAGTATCCGAGAAAACTTGTGCCCGGACAGTGAGTGGATGTTGCCGCCCTGGAGGTATGCCTGATGTCGCAGACGCCGCTGCGTATCCTTGTTGTCTTACCTATGTACGGTGGTTCCTTGCCTGTTGGACGATATTGCGCCAGGGCATTGGCAGATTTGGGCCATACCGTGCAATGTTTTGAAGCCCCGTTGTTCCACAGTGCATTTACGGGCTTGCGCGAGCTGGCACTGGGCTCAACGCAGGTCGCCCAGTTGGAACATTCCTTTTTACAGGTGATAGCTCAGGCTGTCTGGGCCAAAATACAGAGCCTTGAGCCGCAGCTTGTGCTGGCAATGGCCCAGGCACCGTTGAGCCGGAGCCTTCTGCAACGCTTACGCCGTTCTCATGTGCGTACAGCCATGTGGTTTGTAGAAGACTGGCAGGTTTTCAACTATTGGCGTGACTATGCGCCTCTCTATGACACTTTTGCAGTCATCCAGAAAGAACCTTTTCTTTCTGCACTGCGTGATGCCGGTCAACCCCATGCGTTTTACCTGCCACTGGCTGCCCTGCCGGAATTTCACCGTCCATTGGATCTAAGCCCGTCAGAGCGCAAGGAATATGGCTCCGAGATAGCTTTTTTGGGTGCGGGCTACCCCAATCGGCGGCAGGCGTTTCGACGTCTGGTGGGGCGTAATTTCAAGATATGGGGGTCAGACTGGGAAGGCGAAAGTCTCTTGTCAGCCCATATTCAACGACAAGGCACCCGTATCAGTGAGGAAGAAAGCGTCAAGATTTACAACGCGGCCAGCATCAATCTTAATCTCCACTCCAGCATCCGTGGTGATACCATTCTCAGTCACGGGGATTTTGTCAATCCACGCACCTTCGAACTGGCGGCTGTGGGGGCCTTCCAGTTGGTGGACAAGCGTGACCTGATGCCGGAGCTTTTCGCATCGGATGAACTGGCCACTTTTGAAACCAGCGAAGAATTTTTTGCCGCTATTGACTATTATCTTGCCCATTCTGAAGAGCGGACGGCCATAGCGGCCAAGGCCCGGGAACGTGTTTTACGCGAACACACCTATGTAAAGCGTATGACCAGTCTGCTCGACCATATGGAAGCGTGTTTCGGCCCTTGGACACAAAACGGCTTGGCAGAGCAGGAGAGCAGCGGAAGTGCAGGAGGGCAGCAAACTGATAGCCTTGGAGCCTTGCCCAAAAATTTGCCACCTGTACTGCGGGACGCATTACCTGAGCTGCTGCAGAAGTTGGGACTGGGGCCCCACGCCAGCCTGGAGGACGTCCTCTGCCGACTGCGCGGGCAAAAGGGCATCCTGAGCGAGCTTGAAACCAGTCTGCTTTTTTTGGATGCTTGGAGCAAGCAATATAAAAAGTAGTGTGTCCCTTACACCGAGCAGGGTATACTCAATGGCAGACGAGGTGCATTTTATGGACATCTGCCATTTCTAGATTTCGTCTTGAAATTTGCGAAAAGGTAGTGTAACGCAACAACAAGACAGGGCGCGGCGGGACTCCAAATTTACGGAACAGCCCGGCAGCGCACAAATTTGGGGGCGTACATGCCGCAGGTTGCAGCACGCATCAACAACGACCAGGAACGCTGGCTCAAGGACTATTTTCGTACCAAGAGCGCAGGGGCGGAGTTTATCCTGCCGTGGGCTGTGGATACCTTTTTTCGGGCCATCCATGCCATCAAACAGATGTTCAGCGTAGCCGAACTGAAGACCATCGTTGAGGCCCATAAGGATATCAAACTTATGCCTGACCATTCGCGGCTTTCGTATCTCATGCTGCGTGTGGGCGATGCCTGTGATGTCAACAGCATACACCTGCGCCACGGCGCAAGTCGCTCCAGCTTGGAATCCAAACTCAAGGGACTGGACGATACACAAGCAACAGCCCTGATGGTCTGGGCATCAGCCTTTTGGGTGAGTCGGCAGTGCGCTGCCGAAAATCTGGATGACTACATCCGGGCGTATTAAACACTGACACGGAATATCCGTTTATGCAGGGCCGTTGTACGGCCCTTTTTTAAGGGGGAAAGCATGATCCAGATTTTGCGCGCCAAACTGCATGGTATCCGTGTAACTGGCTGCGACCTGAACTATCATGGCTCCATCACTCTTGACCCCGAACACTGTACCCTTGCCGGAATTTATCCGCTTGAATTTGTGTATGTCTGGAACAAGCAAAATGGCCAGCGTATCTCCACATATGTCATCCATGGTGAACCCGGATCACGCTGTTGCATCCTGAATGGGGCGGCCGCGCGCACCTGCCAGACAGGAGATGAGCTGATTATTTGTGCCAGCGAGTATATACAAAGTCCGGCCGAGCTGACTGGCAAAAAACCTGTGGTGCTCACCTTTGCTGCTGACAACAGGATCAGTGAAAAACTGTGCTATTCCGTCACAGGTAGTGACAATACCTTCAACTTTGCCATTGGGCAGAGCTAACATATATCGGCCAAGCCCGTCAGCAATTTGGGACATTGGTTCCTGAAGGCTCTTCAGTGATCATTTCAAAAAAATCAGCAGCAGCATCCTTTTCTGACACTTTAGGATTGCTGACTGGCCAGGCTATGCCCAATGTTGGGTCATCCCAGCGGATCGCTCCTTCATCTTCCGGGCAGTAAAAATCCGTGCATTTGTAATGGACATGGGCTGTCTCACTGGTTACGACAAAACCATGGGCAAGTCCCGGGGCAACCCATAGTTGCCACTGATTGTTCTGGCAAAGCTCCACCCCGTACCACTGGCCAAATGTAGGAGAATCACGGCGAATATCCACGACTACATCAAAAATACTTCCCAGGGACACGTTGATCAGCTTACCCTGGGGGCGTTTTTTCTGAAAATGCAACCCGCGTAAAACACCATATGTGGATTTTGAGTGGTTATCCTGCACAAAGGGCAGAGTAATGCCGGCAGCGGCGTATCGCTCCTGCTGCCAGGTTTCCACAAAATAACCACGCGCATCTCCCCAAATTTTCGGCTTGATCAAAAGTACACCTTGGATAGGGGCTGCTACTACGTCCATAGAGTTTTGTCCTAGGGAATAATGTTACGTACTTGTCTGTGAAGAAGCCTAGCCCAAAAGAGACTTTTCAGAAAGGGGGGGCTAGTGAAAAAGGCCGCCTACTTGGCGGCCTTTCTGGTGGGTACAATTTCTACAACGGCTCATAAAAGCAGCGTTTGGGGGAGTGGATCTTACCCGCCTTTTTCAAAGCGTCAATGGCCTTGCTCACTTCCTTGGATTCAACTCCCAGTTCCTTGGCAATATCTCCGGGGCGCAGGGGCTTGCCAGCCTTCTGCATGATTTCCAGCACCTTATCTTCCATAATGATTCTCCTTATCATTTTTTATACTGTAATCTGGAACGAGATGGGAGGCAAGTGTCTGGGAGAAATGCCTACCGGTCAGGCACGTGGATGAGACCTCTCAGCCACGGCAGATCCCTTCTCTTGGCTTATTGCCAACCAAAGTACGGATAACAGGATAAGGCCGCAACCCAGCCAGCCTTGAAATGTAAAATTTTCCTGCCAGAGCAGACAGACCCAAAGTGTCCCTAACACAGGTTCTAGTTGGCATGTTACTGCTGCCCTGACAAGGCTGATTTGTTTGAGGGCCATCCCATAGGCGAGGTAAGCAAAAAACGTGCTGACAACACCCAGCATGATCAACCAAAACCACGTTTGTGCACTGTGCACAAAAAGTCTGGGTTGCCACAGACCAAGGGCCAGTGTGCCGCCAGTAAGCATCAGCGCATAAATGGCCGAGGTACTGTAAAAGCGTTGCCACCAGCGGCAGAAAGGATAGTGGGTTGCATAGCAAAGCCCGGCCAGAAGTCCGCAGAGGATACCCGGCAAGGACGTTTGCCCGGGGATACTGCCACCAGACAAGCAGAGCAGAGCAGTCCCCCACGATGCCACAAGGATAGCAAGAATCTTGCGGGGCGAAAGTTTTTCGTCAAAAAAGAGGCGGGAAAAGACGGCCACCCAGACAGGAGCGGTGTAGAGCAGCATCATAGCTGTGGCTGCACCACTGCGCTGGATGGCATACTGCAGTGCACCGAAAAAGACGCCGATAGCCCAAAAACCAAACAGCTGAAAGCATGCCGCATGACGCCAGGATCTTGGGAGTTCTCCACGATATACCGCATGGAGTAAAAAGCAGAGAGCACCTAGAGCTGCCCGCCAAAAGGCAATTTCCTGAGGAGACAGACCTGCCTCAAGGCAGTTTTTTGAAAAAATGCCGATGAGAGACCATAAGAATGCTGCCAGCAATATCCAGAGTTGGCCTGTGGTCTGGGCAAACATCATATGTCATGGGGCTGGTTGATCAAAGGGATCCCCAAGGCCATACATACCAGATCGGCTATGTCTGCCTGGGATGCGGGCTGCGGCAGAGTTTTCCATACTGGGCCAGCTTGCCACAGAGGTACCTGACGCACATCGGGCGCATCATCATAGTGATTACCATTGGCGTCCATGCCGTGGTCACTGGTTATGAGCAGACTGTATCCCTCCTTGAGCCAGAGAGGCAGATAGCGGGCAAGCAGACTGTCTGCATGGCGGACAGCCTGGGTATAGGGGACAGATGTACCACCATGGCAGTGACCGGCCCAATCTATGCCCATGCTGTGTACAAGCAGAAGATCAGGGGAAACACGATGGCGTAAGGCTTCCGCATCTCGAAAAAGTTCGGCATCAGGATAGGCATCATCACTGTAAAAAAGACCGTGGGCAATGGGCAATGACGTGTTAACCGTAAGACGGTCACGAGGCGGGTTAAAGGGGGACAGATTGCAGAGTTCGCTGAACCAGTAGTAGGCGGCAGCGGCGGTTGTAAGCCCGACCTTTCGAGCCTGATGAAAAAAGGTGGGAGCCGGACAGAGTTGCGTATCCTCATTACGGACAATGCCACTGTTGGCTGGTGTCAGGCCGGAGAGCAAACAGGCATACAGAGGGCGTGAAAGCGGTGGCAAGAAGGAAGTTAACGTGACATGGGAGATTTGCGCAGCGTCGTCAAGAGCATTCAGAAAGCTCATGCAGGAGCGGGCCGTTTTGGCGTTGAGCCCATCAAGCAGAACAAAGATGAGGCGGCCCATCACCAGTCGCCCTGTCCTGCTGGACGTCCATTAAAGCCCAGTGTCTCTGCTTCGGCTCTGAGTCTGGCAGCTGTGATGCCTTGAACATTAAAGCGTTCCTTTAACCATTGCAGGAAATCTGTGATTTTTTGCAGCAGGGCATCGGCAGCGGCCTGGTTCGGAATGTGAGGGGAAGCACCGGGCAGCATTTCCGATGAATGCCAGAAGAGACTGAGAACCTTGCCTCCGCGACCGACATGCAGGCGACTGGCCAGACGCATGATTGCTGCCGAATGCCAGATTGGATTGGCACTCAATGTCCCCCAGAAGTGGAACTTGTCAAGCAAGTCAGGTTGGCTGGCAGTCAATCCATACCAGGTACGGGCCAGGACTGGATGTAACGGGATTTGTGTAATGGGTGCCTCCAGCAACGAGTGATCTGGAACCTGATCAGCCCAGTAGGGATCAGCCGGGGCAAGAAAGTGGTCAGCCCCCTTTGCAAAGGCCCGTAGGGGACAGATAGAACTGTCAAGGGTGATGCCTTCTTCGACCAGCAGAGGAAGCAGCGAAGCCTTGAGATCCCAGCGTCCCATGCGGAAGCTGGTGAGTGGGGCAGATTGAAAATCCCTCCCCGCAGCGAGAAGATTTCTCAGGCGGCTACGTAAAAGTTCTGGTGGCAGACAGTGAGTACGTAGCGGAGGGCCGCCTCCCGTGTCCGGGCCAAACGGAGGGGTGCTCCAGTGGTGGAGATGGGCGGCTATTTCGGCCCCGCAGGTATCACGCATCCATGCCAGCACCGGTCTGCAGTCAGCACTGGAGAGGACAGTATAGGCGCAAAACAGTGTCAGCGGAAAGCCCAGCTCCTGCGACAATGGGGCAAGCCGTGGCAAGAGGGAGACATTGCGTACACCACAGCCCGTGGCCTTGTAGCTGCCGCTGAAAAGTCCCTCTTCTTCAACGTCAAGGCTGATGATGACGCGCAAGGGCGTCCTTGTCGTTGGTTCATCGTGTAACTGCATCCGTAAATCATACGCATCATGCGCCCGACTGGCAACGGTGGGGACTTGAAAAAGCATGGGGAATGCATACCATGTATCAGCCACGCATATGGATGCGACGACTTTTTTGCAAAAACGCAGGAGGACGTATGGCCCCCCCTCTCAAGGTTCTTTTTTTACTGGAAGATCTGTGTTTTGGCGGTACCCAGCGACAGATGCTGGAGCTTGCCCGCAGGATGGACAGAAGCCGCTTTTCTCCGTCCATACTGACGCTGACCGGCCCAACGGATCTTGACCCGCAAGTTCTTGCAGTGGGTATCCCCTTGTACCATTTGGGTACGGCGAGGAAGCTGGCCCCGCTGTTTTTTTGGCGGTTGCGGGCCGCTTTGCGTCGGGCCGCACCGGACATCCTGGTACCTTGTACTGCCTTGCCCAACATTTGGGGGCGGATTTGGGGGCGCATCATCGGCCTTCCGGTGGTGGTTGGTACCTGCCGGGGCGGGGGTGGCCCTGTGCGTCAGCACGAGCGTTGGCTGTGGTCATTGACTCATCATTTGATTTGCAACTCTCAAGCGTTACATGAAGTTTTGCAGGGTTTGGGGATTCCGGCAGGGCATCTCACCTACATCCCCAACGGTGTGGACACAGAATTTTTCTGTCCAACAGGAGAACCGTGTTCAGACCGGGATCCTCTGCTGCTCTGTGTGGGGCGTCTGGCCAAGGACAAGGATCATCTCACCCTGCTGCATGCCTTTGCTCAAATCCTGGAGCAGCAGCCCAACGTGCGTTTACGCCTTGTGGGCAATGGGCCAGAAGAAGCAAGGTTAAGGCTTTGGGCCGATAACCATCCTGCAGGCAGTCGGGTAGAGTTTGTGCCGGGGGAAGTGGATATGCGCCCGCATTACGCTGCTGCCAGCCTTTTTGTGCTGGCATCACAGCGTGAAGGCCAGCCCAATGTTATTCTGGAGGCCATGAGTAGTGCCTTGCCAGTCTGTGCTACTTCTGTTGGGGGCGTTCCCCACCTGGTTGCTGACGGGCAGAGTGGTTTGCTTTGCCCGGCTGGTGATGCGACTGCCTTGGCTGCAAACTGTCTGAGCCTGCTGACCGATACAACCAGAGCCCACAGGATGGGCCAGACCGGGCGGCGCATTGTGGAGCAGGAGTTTTCCTTCCGCGCTATGGTTGAAGCACATCAAGACCTTTTTACTCGGATTTGGCTCAGCAACAAGGGGCAGCAATGATCGCTGGATGGTATAACTTCTTTTCTGTACTGATGACGGTAGGGTGTCTGGTCTTGCTGCCAGCACAGTTCGTTTTGGCGCAGACTGCCCGTACCAACGACAATAGTCGGGTAGAGCAGGGGCAGGTAAGTATTGAAGATCGGGAAATAACGGAACTCTGGACAGGTTCGCTTTACAGCTCTACCTATCGGGCCGGCTTGTGTGTTGCTCCCAATGGTGATGTGCGGGGTGTTTTGCACCTCAAACTTGCCAACGGTGAAGTGAGCGTTTACCATTTTTATGGTGAGATGCGGCAGGGCCGTATAGAGGTCAGCCACTCATCTGGGCATGTCTTCAAGGGGCATCTGCCCACAGAAGATGCTGTAGAAGGTACGGTACGCCTCAAGAATGGTATGCGGATACGCATGGAAGGCAAGAGGTCTCACAATGTCAGGCTGGCCCCTTCCAACTGTGCCCCGCTGCCGCAGGAAGAATATGCGCCATAGCGTAGTATAAGGGAAAATCCATGCTGGGACTTTGGTTATGTTGTGCTTTGCTCCAATGTCTGCTCTTTGCCCTTCTTTTGTCCTGTGGACGTAAACTGGCAGTGCGAGCCGCCAGAGAGCGTGAATTATGCCAGCGTGTGCCGGATGGCGGTTGGCCCAGAGCTGCCATGATCATCCCTGTGGCAGGCAGTCACCCCGATATGGAAAAAGCCCTGACAAGTCTTGTAGAGCAGGACTGCCCGCAGCTTGTGCCTGTCATGGTCACAGCGACGGCTGAGGAAGAGGCCGCACAGCTGATAGGCTCACTGCGCGAGAAATTCCCGCAGATACGTCATATCGTTGCCGGGATTGCCAAGGGCTGCGGCCAGAAAAATCATAACAGTCTTCAAGGTATTGCCGCCCTTGGCGATAGCGTGGATGTCTATCTGTTTTGTGACAGCACCCATCTGGCAGAGCCGGATTTTGCCCGTTGTCTGATGGGCCCTGTCGTCAGGGGAGAAGCGGCTTTCAGTACGGGATATCATGTGGTGGAGCCGCAGGATGACCAGCCAATAACCTTGGCATATGCCCTGTCGGTTCTGTTGATGCGCTTTTTGCAGGCTCTGTCAGCCTTTACGCAGCCGTGGGGCGGGGCCATGTGCATGAGCCGTCAGGCGTTTGAACAGTATCAGGTCGCCGAACTTTGGGAAAACAATGTGGTAGATGACTGTTCTTTGGCAGCGCATTTACAGGAACAGGGAGCTCATGTGCGCCTGTGTACGGCCGCACTTTTGCGAACCCGGGCTGCAGGGCATCGTTTGGCTGTCTGGCGGGCCTGGATGGACAGGCAGGTGCTTTTCCTCAAGTTTTGTATGCCTGGCCAATGGCTGCTTTTGGGGGGGCTGGCATTGCTAATGGCCTTGCCGCCACTGGGAGCTGCCCTGGCCCTGACCGCAGGTCTCTTCGGCATGGGTTCGGCCGCAGCAAGCCTCCTGTCCCTACTCTGGCTGGCTCTTCTTGCCGTCAGCCTTGGGCCGTGGAGAGCCTTCCTGGGGCGTCCCGGCAATGAGCAGCCCTCGCTTATCCGCTGGCTGTGGGCTTTCGGCTGGGCAGTAGGCATGTTTGGTCTGGTTTATGCACAAAGTATCAAGGCCCGTGAAATCGTCTGGAAAGACTTTACCTATGTTGTTGGGCGAGGTGGCTGGATACTTGATGTGCGGAAGCTGTCGTAAACCCGTTTTTGACACATGCGCCAAGCGGCGTTATGCTTTCACATTGGTTTGTGTTGTCTGATTAGAGCGAAATGCCATTGAAAATGGCAGTCACTCTGGCGGACGCGCTTGTCCAGCTTCGCTGGGAGAGCGGACGCGCGCGCCGTAAGCAAGCGGGACTTGTCCTGCCCGCTGGGAAACTGCGTTTTCCCCGCGCTTGTCCCGCCATGCGGGGAAGCGTAGGCGGCGTATGGATTGCCCCAGCCGCTGTGACGAAGGAAGCTGCGGATGGGGACAGCATAGATGAAACACAGAGTGTTTCAATCAAAAAATGCTCTAATGGGCCATAATGTTTTGCCAGTTCCGAGGATGAGATTCTCATGATCGCCATGTCCGACCTGATTCGCGTCAGCCTGAGGCAGGTTGTGCGCCAACGGGGCTTCGGGGTGATATGTTCCATTGCTTTGGGCATCACCGCCTTTATAGTTTTGTCCGTCCTTGGGCGTGAGATCCGCTACAAGGTTGGGCAGGACATGGTGCTCATGGGTGGGGTCAATGTCATCCGTGTCTATATGGATGACAGGCAGTACCCTGGTCAGCCCATGCGCGAATTTCAGGACAGCACAGTGGAAGCTCTTGCGGCCTTGCCCGGTGTGGGGATGGTGAG